>NZ_JBSFIA010000014.1:0-177849 GCF_053597355.1 Streptomyces sp. NPDC001443 | reverse complement strand
ACGATCGCCACCGCCGACTGGGTCATCGACCTCGGACCGGGCGGCGGCGACGCGGGCGGGCGGGTGGTCGCGACGGGCCCGCCGGCCAAGGTGGCGAGGGCCCGCCGCAGTGCCACCGCGCCCTATCTCACGGCCCGGCTCGCGCGCTCCTGACGACAGCGCGAGGGCCTGACACCGGTCAGCCGCGTTCGGGGCGCGGGTCCGTCTCGCCGCGTCCGCGGGAGTGGCGGATATCGCTCGCGAGGCGCCCCGTCTGAGCCCCTTCCGCCGGGTCAGCCGGGCACGGGGTGGTGCGCCCGGGCGAACTGTTCCACGACGGCGGCGCAGAATGCGGGCAGGTCGGCCGGGCTGCGGCTGGTGACCAGCTGCCCGTCGACGACCACCTCCTGGTCGACGACCTCCGCTCCGGCGTTTCTCAGGTCGGTGCGGATGCTGGGCCAGGACGTCAGGCGGCGGCCGCGCACGGTGTCGGCTTCCGCCAGGGTCCACGGGCCGTGGCAGATCGATGCGACCGGTTTCCCGCTGGCCATGAAGTCCCTGACGAACTGCACCGCGTCGCGGTCCATGCGCAGCTGGTCGGGATTCATGGTGCCGCCGGGCAGGAGCAAAGCGTGGTAGTCGTCGACGGAAGCGTCGGCGACCAGGCGGTCCACGGGGAAGGTTCCGGCCGCGTCGAGGTCGAACTGGCGGGCCTGGATCTCGCCCGAGTGGAGCGAGACGATCTCGGTCTTCGCCCCTGCGCCCTGCAGCGCACCGCGCGGCTGGTCGAGTTCCACGCGCTCGACGCCGTCGGTGGCCAGAATTCCCACCCGCATCCCCTGGAGTTCCCGTGTCATGTTACCGCTCCGTTCACGAGTTGTTGGTTGCAGGAGGCGAGCGGTCGGGACACCCCGCAGGGCCTGTCCGCATCCCTTTTTTCGGACCGGCGACTGCAAGGCCCGGCCGAAGGCGTCTCGAGCGCATGTCTGCGCGCGGTCGGTGAAAGCTGCCTTCCGAGTGATGACGACCTGCGTCCAGCCGTCGTCGCGGGCGTCGAAGGGCTGGCAGCTTTCATGACGTGCACTTCGGGTCAGAGCATCGCGGGACGAGACGGATCCTCGCAAACGGCCTTCCGGGTCAGGGGCCGTCACGTGGAGGCAAGGGGTGTGAATTTCCTGGCCAGGCGACCAGCCGCGCTGAAACCGCGATACGCGAATCCCGGAGCACCTACGGCGCGCCCCGAGCCCTGGTGAAGGTTTCCGGTCTCCACCTTCCGCCCCGTCAGGCGTGTCGGTTCAGTCCGCCGACATGCACCGGGGCGCGACTGCTACAGCAGCTGGTCGAACACCGCGGTCACGCCCTCCCAATGACTGGTCTGCGGGTTCTTGAGATCCGGATACATGATTTTGAACGTCTCGGCAAGGGCGACGCTGAGACCGCCGATAATCTCGGGGTAGCGCTCTTCGGCCTCCTGGGTGGGCGTCCTGTCGAGGGCAGGGTGCGCGGCGAGCTGTTCCAGGATCGGCTTCAGCTCGACCTCCTCGTCGAGCCGCCGGAACCGGTGGATGCTCTCCTGGAGGCCCTTGGTGATCGGTAGGTCCCACGGTTCGACGGTATCCCTGCCGTTGGCCTTGGCCGACGCCTGGCCGACGACCAGGAGGTCGTAGAGCTTGGCGTCGACGAACTCGCCGTACCGCTTCAGGTCGTTCTTGTCCACGTCGAGGCTTGCGGCGGCGCGAAAGAACCTCTCAAACTTCGACACACCCATCACGGTCATGCCTCTCGCCTCCTCACCGGGAACGGACGGCGTCGTTCCCTCCCGCCCGCGCCTCCATCGGCTGTTACCCGGTCGAGATTCGCAGAGCCGCCTGCTGAGCGCCTCCGCATCCCAGGCCGAAAAAGGCCACCCCCTCTTCCCCTGGCAGAGCAGCATGAAGTGCGCGGGCACCCCTTGGCCAGCCGTACGGCCGTGCGGCCGTCCGTCCACAGGAGGCTGCACGGCGTTGCAACGCCTCGAACGAGAATTGCTGACAGGACGACACGACCAGCTCGGGGAAGCGGGACTGTATCGGGGCACCCCGCCGAGATGGGGACAGGGCCCGGGTCCGGTGCGGGGGTCGGGCTGAGCAGGGCGCGCCATCCCGTCAACGCCCTCAGAGCATCTCCAGGGGCGTGGGCCCGTTGGGCGGCGGGAACGCCTCGTCGAGAGCGTCGAGCGCACCGGCAGGAAGGCGGAGGTCCACCGCGCCGCGGTTCTCCCGAACGTGGTCGGGTGATCCGGAACGCGGGATCGCGGCCACCCCCTGTTCCAGCACCCAGGCGAGTGCCACCTGGGCCGGCGTGGCTCCGAGGGTCCGAGCCACGGCACCCAAAGCGTCGCCCTTCAGTAGCCGCCCCTGCTCGATCGGGGAGTAGGCCATGACCGTCATCCCGGCTTCGCGGCACCAGGGGAGCAGATCCCACTCGATGCCGCGCCGGGAGAGGTTGTACAGCACCTGGTCGACGGCCGCGGCGTCGCCATGGGGGAGGGTGGTCAGTTCGGCCATGTCGGCGACGTCCAGATTGCTCACGCCCCAGTAACGGATCTTCTCCGCCCCCATCAGTTCGGTGAATCCCGCAAGGGTCTCCTCCAGTGGCCACCGTCCCCGCCAGTGCAGCAGGTAGAGGTCCAGCCGTTCCGTACGGAGCCGCCGCAGGCTGCCCTCGCAGGCGGCGACGGTGCCTTTCCGGTCGGCGTGGCCGGGCAGCACCTTACTGACGAGGAAGACCTCCTCCCGGCGTCCCCGGAGGGCCTCCCCCACGAGCTCCTCGGCTGCGCCGTCGCCGTACATCTCCGCCGTGTCGACGACGGTCATGCCCAGGTCCACGCCCAACCGCAGCGCGGCGATCTCCCTTTCACGCCGGGCCGGGTCCTCGCCCAGGTACCAGGTGCCCTGCCCGAGCGCGGCGATCTCCTCACCGGAGGGGAGCGCAATCGTTCTGGGCGATTCCGCAGACATCTCGGGCCTCCCGTCCGCCGCGGACCCGTGTCACGCACACCCGCACCGAGTGCCCAGGTCCGCGCCTCCCAGACAATCGGTGCCTGATACGTCGCAGGGAGGTCAGGAGGGGCGAGCGGATTGCGCCGAGAGCTCGCCGGGACCGGGTGCGTGATCCCGCAACGCGACGACCACCGACACAACGGCGCCGCAGGAGAGGACCGCCGCGAAGCCGATCATCGCGCTCTGCACGGCGAAGTGCCGCAGGGCGATGCTGAACAGGACGGAGGGCAGGCCCATTCCCAGGTACGCGACGACGAAGAACACGGCGAGGACCCCCGCGCGTGAGGCGGGCTCGGCCACTGAACCGGCACGTTCGACGCCTCCCTTGAACAGCAGCCCGGAGCCGGCTCCGGACAGGGACACGGCGACCAGGTAGAGCCAGAGCGCCGGGTGGTAGAGGGCGACGGCGCACAGGACCAGGCCGACCGGAAAGACCACTGCCCCCACGGTCAGGAGCCGGGGCAGTGGGAGGCGGCCCAGCACCAGTTGGGCGGCCGCCGCGGAACCGAACATGAGGAAGGCCGCCAGGCCGACCACGAGGTGCGAGTCGGCGTGCAGGGTGCCGTGGAGCACGCTCGCCCCGAGGGAGGAGATCAGGCCGAGGATCGCGAAGGCGAAGGCGCCCAGCGCGCCGGCCGCGCCGAACGCCCGCCGGCCGCCGGGGCGCAGCACGAACCTGCTCGGTGGTTGAGCCGCCGGCAATTCCAGGTCCACGGTCTCCGGGGTGCACAGCACCAGCGCCAGGCACACTGCCATCGCGAGCGTGAAGATCGCCTGGGCGGTGATCAGGGGCATGGGAAGCCACTCGGCGGCGGCTCCGGCGACCAGGGGCCCTGAGGCCAGGCCTCCGAGGTTCGCGGCGGTGGCCACGATGCCGGGCAGCACCGAACCCGTCCGGTCCGCACGGACCTCGTGGTGAAGGTCGTGCAGGTACGTCGTCGCGGTCGAGGCCATCAGCCCCAGTCCGACACCGTTCAGGATCCTGCCCGCGATCAGCCCCGGCAGGTCCTGCCACACGATCAGTACGACCGACGCGACGATGCCGACCAGCAGCGCCGGGACGATGATGCGCCGCCGGCCGAGCCGGTCCGACAGGTGTCCCAGCCCCAGGAAGGCGGCCGCGGCGCCCACGACCATCGAGGCGTACGCCACCGTGACCGTGGTCGCGCCGAAGTGGTCCCGGGCCTCGTACAGCGGCCACAGCGGGGTCGGCGCGGTGCCGAAGGCCATCAGTATGGTGAAGGCCACCGCCACGAACCAGAAGCCGGTCGTGTGCGAGGCACGGCGCCGGGCGGGGGCGCGGGGCGGCAGGTCGGCGGGAGCGGGTGCTGGGATCCGGTGGGTCGGGTCGTCGGGAGCGTCGGCTGTGGGACGGTTCAGCGGCGTCGGAACGGCAGGCAGGGGTACCCCTCCTCGGGCGAAAGCGGATGGCGGTCTCCATCCTCCTCACCAGCCAGAATCAGTGCCAACGAATGTTTTTGCTGGGCTCCAGCAATGCGAGTGATACTTCCCGTGTGGAGCTGCGTCAGCTGGAGCACTTCATCGCGGTCGCCGAGGAGCTGAGTTTCACGCGTGCCGCCCGTCGGCTGCACGTGGTGCAGTCAGGGGTGTCCGCCGCGATCCGCTCACTCGAGCGCGAGCTCGGCTGCGCGCTGTTCGAGCGCACGTCGCAGCAGGTCCGGCTCACCGGGGCGGGCGCCGCGCTGCTGCCGGAGGCCCGGGCCACCCTGAACGCCGCCCAGGCCGCCCAGGACGCCGTGCGCACCGCACAGGACACGCTGCGCGGCACGGTGGACGTGGGCGCCATGGCCTCGGTCGAGGTGGTGGACCTGCCGGCGCTCCTCGGGCAGCTGCACGCGCGGCATCCGGCGATCGACGTCCGGCTGCGGCTGGCGACGGCCGGCTCGGCGGGACTGGCACACGCGCTGCTCAGCGGGGACCTTGACGTGGCCTTCCTCTCGCTGCCCGAACGCAGGCCCGCCGGGATCGACGCACGGGAGCTGGCCACCGTGCCGCTCGTCCTGGTGGTGAGCGCCGCCCATCCACTCGCGCAGCGGAGCAAGGTGGTGCTTGCGGACCTCGCGGGGGATCCCTTCGTGGACTTCCCGCCGGGCTACGGCAACCGCGAGGTGGTCGACCGGGCGTTCGCGGCGGCGGGCGTCGCACGCCGGGTGGCACTGGAAGTGCCCGACATCGACATGGGGGCGGCACTGGTCCGGCACGGTCTGGGCATCGCCTTCCTGCCCGCGTTCGCCGTTGCCCGCACCCCCGGCCTGCACGTCCTGGACGTCCACGACACCACGCTCCGCTGGAGCATGTATCTCGGCACGTCGTCGACCCGGCGGCCCAGCTCGGCTCTGCGGGCGCTGCTCGACCTGGTCGACCTCCACGTCATCGCCCTGTGACGTCCGGCCCCCTGCGTTCGCCTCGCTCCGGCCGCGACATCTGCTGCAGCGTCCGCTGACGCTGACGCTGCCGTGGTCCGCAGGCGGTGTCGGACACCTTCTCGACCCCTTCGAGGCCGGTGCCGAAGGTCCTGCCGATCATGGCGACGGCGGTGATGAACGCAGCGCTGTAGCAGTGCAGCCCGCCCAACTGCTACTGACACCGCTCGCGCAGAAGTTCCAGTGAGGCATCAGCCGGGTCCGCCCAGCACGATCTTCCACACTCGGGTCGCCACCTGGAGGTTCAGCCGGTCCTCGACGTTCGCGAGGTCGTGGCCGCTGATGTCGCGGATGCGCTGGAGGCGATAGCGCAGCGTGCTGCGGTGGATCGCGAGGAAGTCGGCGGTCTCGTTGTAGTTGCCGCCGCAGTCGAAGTACCGGGCCAGGGTCTCCACCATGGCCGCGTGGTGCCGGGAGTCGTAGTCGATGAGCTGTCCGAGCCACTCGTGGACGAACGTCTCCAGTTCCCGGTAATCGTTGCCGGGTCCCAGGATGCGGTAGAGGCCGAGCTCGTCGAAGAACGTCGCGCCGTAGCGCTCGCGGGAGTGGCGGCGCACGTCCAGGGCGCGCTGCGCCTCCTGGTAGTGGTGGGGGATGTCGTCCACGGAGTCGCAAGGGGCGCTCACCCCGATCGTCCCGGACCGTGTTCCGGTCTCCCGGGCGAGCGCCTCGTACAACGCGCGGGCGTGCGGCCTGTCGCCAGTGATGAGGACGACGTGGTCAAAGCGGCGGGTCAGCAGCGAGCGCATGCCCACCGCGACGGCCGCCCGACTCACGGTCTGCGCGAAGGAATCGTCTGCGGTCCGGTTCGACCACTGCACCACGACGATGTAGTGGCTGCCGTGCAGGTCGTGTCCGGCTGCCTCGGACCGGGCGTAGGCGCTCGGTCCGTCCGTCCCTGCCAGGAGGTCGTCGGCCAGCTCGCGGTGCAGCCTCAGCTCCACTTCGGCCAGATTGCGCAGGTGCGTCAGCTCCAGGGCGAGCGACGCGGCAGCGTGTTCCAGCGCGAGTACGGTGTGCTCGTCGGCCTCGTCCCGGGTATCGACCAGGGCCAGCACGCCCAGGATCTCGCCGTGCGTGCGGATCAGGGTGATCAGCCGGTCCCTTATCCGCACCGGCCCGGCCTCTTTGGCGACGGCGTGCAGCATTTCGTCCTGGCGCACCGGGTCGGGTTCGGGATAGGGGACGGGGCGGCTGGGGCCGGTCCAGGACCTCAGCCGACCGAAGCGGTCCTCGACCAGCGCGGGAAGTCCGGTGAGCCCGTGCAGTGCGCGTGTGACAGCTTCCTCGCCGCCGCCCGAGGCAGCGACGCTGGTGGTGAGAGCGTGAAGGGCTCGCTCGTAGTCCAGCTCAGCCACCACAGAGATCAGCTGCCGCTGGAGGGCTGTGCGTTCCTCCCTCAGTCGGCGCAGCTCCAGAGCGTCCTCGCGTTGGCGGCGGTGTGCGAAGGCGACTGACAGTGCAGCAGCGGTGTGCCGGACGAGCATGGCGAGCAGGGATCGCTCGGCCTCGGTGGGCTGGGAGCGGGAGGTCACCACGAGGTAGCCGTGGAGTCCCCCAGGTCCGCGTAGCCCCAGGGCTCGGCCCCAGGGCCTGCCGGCTACGGTCACGTTGCCGTCCTGCCCGGCCAGCTCCCGCACCTTCCGGCCCACGGCCGAGGCATGCGTCTGCCCGTTCCTCGGGCTGGGGACCAGGTCGCCGCCCACCTTGAGGTATCCGGCCTCGGCGCTGTATGGCCCCGCGGCGGCTATGTGGTCCATGGCCAGGCGCAGGATCTCGTCTTCGTCCGGAGTGTCGAACAGGGCGCGGGAGAGCGCGACCAGTTCGTGGAGGGCAAGGCCGGCTGGGGTGCGAGCGGGCAGGCAGGGCCCTGCGCGCGCGGCCGTGGGGTGCCGCCCGGCGCTGCCCCGCGGAAGGCTGCCCTTCCGGTCGGAGCAGCGGTGGTGCACGCTGCATGCCCGACTGCCGACCATGGGATCACTCCGTCCTTCGGAGGCGATCGGCTTTCGCGTACCCGCTCCCGGGCCGGCTTACCCGAGAAGTGTGGGTTCTTTCTCTCGTACACGTGGGGCGACCGGACCCGTGCATTCCTGACTCGCCAGGCGCAGGCGTGGAGCCACCCGGTTCGACACCCTGGGTGCTCGAGACCCTCCGTGCGCGACGGGGGGGAAACCGGCGGAGGTCCCACCTCTGCCTGAACGAACGTGATCCGGAGAGTCGGCGCAGGCGCCGGACCGGGAGGAGTTCCTCATGGCGAAGGCAGTGGGCATCGACCTGGGCACCACCAACTCGGTGATCGCCGTGTGGGAGGGCGGCGAGCCGTCCGTCGTGCCCAACAGCGAGGGCAACCGCACGACACCGTCCGTGGTGGCCTTCACCGACACCGGGGAACGCCTGGTGGGCCAGCTGGCCCGGCGCCAGGCGATCCTCAACCCCAAGGGCACCATCTACTCGGCCAAGCGGTTCATCGGCCGACACTTCGACGAGATCTCCGACGAGGCCAGGGCGGTGGCGTACGACGTCGTCGAGGGCGACGGCGGGGCGGCCCGCTTCAAGGTGCGCGACAAGCTGTACGCGCCCGAGGAGATCAGCGCACAGGTGCTGCGCAAACTCGCCGACGACGCGTCCAAGCAGCTGGGAGAGCGGGTCACGGAGGCGGTCATCACGGTGCCCGCCTACTTCAACGACGCTCAGCGCACCGCCACCAAGGACGCCGGACGGATCGCCGGACTGGAGGTACTGCGGATCATCAACGAGCCGACGGCGGCCGCCCTCGCGTACGGCATGGACAAGAAGGAGCACGAGACCGTCCTCGTCTTCGACCTGGGCGGCGGCACCTTCGACGTGAGCATCCTCGACGTCGGCGACGGCGTGGTGGAGGTGCGCTCCACCGCCGGTGACAGCCACCTGGGCGGCGACGACTTCGACCGGCGTCTGGTGGACTACCTCGCGGACGACTTCCAGAAGGAGAACGGCATCGACCTGCGCAAGGACCCGCAGGCGCTGCAACGACTGTTCGAGGCGGCGGAGAAGGCCAAGACCGAGCTCAGTTCGGTGACGCAGACGCAGGTCAGCCTGCCGTTCATCACCGCCGACGCCTCGGGCCCCAAGCACCTCACCGACTCGATCATGCGGTCCACCTTCGAGCAGATCACCGGCGACCTGGTGGAGCGTTGCCTGGGACCGGTGCAGCAGGCGATGGCCGACGCGAAGGTCGGCGAGAACGACATCGACGAGGTCATCCTCGTCGGCGGTTCCACCCGCATCCCCGCTGTCCAGACCCTGGTCCGCCGGCTGACCGGCGGCAAGGAACCCAACATGAGCGTCAACCCCGACGAGGTCGTCGCCCTGGGCGCCGCGATCCAGGCCGGGGTGCTCAAGGGCGAGGTCAAGGACGTCCTGCTGCTCGACGTCACACCCTTGTCGCTGGGCGTGGAGACGCGCGGCGGAGTGATGACGAAGATCATCGAGCGGAACACCACCATCCCGGTGCGCCGCAGCGAGACCTTCTCCACCGCCGAGGACAACCAGCCGGCCGTCGACATCGTCGTCCTCCAGGGCGAGCGCGAGCTGGCCGCCGACAACCGGGTGCTGGGCCGGTTCCAGCTCACCGACATCCGGCCGGCGCCGCGGGGCGAACCACAGATCGAGGTCACCTTCGACATCGACGCCAACGGCATCCTCAACGTCAAGGCCCGTGACCGGGACACCGGCAAGGAACAGGGCATCACCATCAGCGAGAGCTCCAACCTGGACCGCAGCGAGGTCGAACGCATGGTCCAGGAGGCCGAGCACAACCGGGGCCAGGACCAGGCACTCCGTGAGGCCGTCGACGCCCGCAACGAACTCGACGCCGTCGCGTACCAGGTCGAGAAGCACCTCGCCGAACTGGGCGACGCGGCGCCCGCGCACGAGAAGGCACGCGCCGAAATGCTCGTGTCCGACGCCCGGGCGGCGGTCAAGGAAGAGGCGGGCGTGGAGCGCGTGCGGCCTCTGACCTCCGAACTCCAGCAGGTGCTCGCCGGGCTGGCGGCCCATCAGGGCGCCTCCGCCACGGGCGGCGGTCCTGGCCAGGACGCCGCCACCGGCGGTCCCACGAGTGGCGGTGGCGGTGACGATGATGTCATCGACGCCGAGTTCGACAAGGGCTGAGGCGCGCCATGCCCACTCACCCCCAGGAACCCGACCGGGCCGCGTCGGATCCGGACGTACGAGTCCCGGAAGGCGCCGGATCTCCCCCTCGCGGGGATCTGCCCCAACCGGGCCCGCCCCGGCCCGAAGCGGCGAACGGCGAACCGGGACCCGATGCCGCCGGCCCCGCGCCCGCCGAGGACGAGTACACGACCGCGATCCAGGAGCTGGAGGACCGCTGGCGGCGTGCACTCGCCGACCTCGACAACCTTCGCAAGCGTCACGCCAGGGAACTGGAGCGCGAACGGGCGGTCGAGCGGTCCCGCACGGCGGCCGCCTTCCTGCCCGTCCTGGACAACCTCGAACTCGCCCTGACTCACGCCGGCGCCGATCCGGGCGCGATCGTGGAGGGCATCCGGGCCGTACGCGACCAGGCGGTGAACGTCCTCGAACTGCTCGGCTACCCGCGGCATGCGGAGACCGGCGTCGCCTTCGACCCGGCCCGGCACGAGGTCGTCAGTGTCGTCCAGGACCCCGACGCCGCACCGGGCACCGTCGTCGAGGTGCTGCGCCCCGGCTACGGAGACGGCGAACGGCAGCTCAGGCCCGCCGCCGTGACGGTCGCGAAGCGGGAGTGACCGGTCATGGCACGGGACTTCTACGAGGTGCTGGGCGTGTCGCGGAGCGCGAGCCAGGACGAGATCCAGCAGGCATATCGCAAACTCGCCCGCAAGTACCACCCCGACGTCAACAAGGACCCCGGGGCGGAGGAACACTTCAAGGACCTCAACGAGGCGTACAGCGTCCTGTCCGATCCCAAGACCCGAGCCCGCTACGACCGCTTCGGCGAGGACTTCCGCAAGATCCCGGAGGACTTCGACGAACGGGTCGCGGCCGGAGCGGGCGGCGGCTTCCGCGGTCGGACCGCAGGCGGTGGCGGTCCTCGCGTCCGGTACGCCACCGGCTTCGGCGACGGCTTCGGCGCGGAGGGCATCGACATCGAGGACCTGCTCGGCTCCATGTTCGGTGCCGGCGCCGCCCGAGGCGGCGTCCCCGGAGCGGACCAGGAGGCCGAACTGCCGCTCACCGTCGAGGAGGCGTACCGAGGCGGCCGTCGCACCGTCACACTCGCCGGCCCCACGGGGCAGCCGCGGCGGTACGAGGTCGACGTGCCGCCGGGTGTCACCGACGGGCAGCGCATCCGTCTGGCGGGTGAGGGCGGTCAGGGCAGTGGTGACGCCGCCGCGGGCGACCTGTACCTGCGGGTACGTATCCAGCCCCACCCCCGGTTCCGGCTGGACGGCCGTGACGTGCACGTCCAGGTCCCGGTCGCCCCGTGGGAGGCGGCCCTGGGTGCGACGGTGCCGGTGCCCACGCCCGGCGGCGGCACGGCCAAGGTCACGGTGCCCGCGGGCTCGTCCAGCGGCCGACGGCTGCGGCTGCGCGGCGAGGGCATGCCGAACCCGCGGGGCGCGAACGGCGACCTGTACGCCGAACTTCGCGTCATGGTGCCTCCCGCCCTCGGCGACCGGGAGCGCGAACTATTCGAGGAGCTCGCCGCCACTTCCTCGTTCGACCCCAGGAGGACGTGATGAACGACCGACCCGCGGGAGCGGGAGGCACCGGCCGGGCCGGCGTGGGCGCCCGTCCGGTACGAACGGGCGCCGACCTCACCGCCTCGACGGCTGTGCGGTACGCGCTCGTGCCCGTCCCCAGGCTCTCCCTGGCCGCCGTGGCCCTTCGCTCGGGACTCCACCCCGATCTGATCCGCCGGTTCGTCGCCCTCGGCCTGGTCGACGCCGAACGCGACTCCGCGGGGCGACTGGTGTTCGACCCCGCGGCCCCGGCGGTTCTCGCCCGTATCCAGCGGCTGCGCACCGGACTCTGCCTCAACTACGCATCCATCGGCCTGGTGCTCGACCTGCTCGACCGCATCAGCCTGCTCGAAGCCGCCCTGCGCGGCCGCGGCACGAGGAGTGAAACACCCCCATGGACATGAACCGTCTCACCCAGAAGTCCCAGGAAGCCCTCCAGGAGGCCCAGAGCGCGGCCGTCGGCATGGGGCAGACCGAGGTCGACGGGGAACACCTGCTGCTCGCGCTTCTCGATCAGGAGGACGGTCTGATCCCACGGTTGCTGCAACAGGCCGGCACCGATGCGAAGGAGCTGCGCGCGGCCGTACGCGAGGAACTCTCCCGCCGCCCGAAGGTCACCGGTCCCGGCGCGGCACCCGGCCAGGTCTTCGTCACCCAGCGCCTGTCCCGCCTGCTCGATGCCGCCGAGCGGGAGGCCAAACGCCTCAAGGACGAGTACGTGTCCGTGGAGCACCTCCTGCTCGCCCTGACCGAGGAGGGCTCGTCCACCGCCGCCGGACGCCTGCTCAAGGAGCACGGCGTGACCCGGGATTCGTTCCTGAGCGCACTCACCCAGGTCCGCGGCAACCAGCGCGTCACCTCCGCCAACCCCGAAGTGGCCTATGAGGCTCTGGAGAAGTACGGCCGCGACCTGGTCCTCGAGGCTCGGTCCGGGAGGCTGGACCCGGTCATCGGCCGTGATGCGGAGATCCGCCGCGTCACCCAGATCCTCAGCCGCAAGACCAAGAACAACCCCGTCCTCATCGGCGATCCCGGCGTCGGCAAGACCGCCATCGTCGAGGGCCTGGCCCAGCGCATCGTTCGCGGCGACGTCCCCGAGGGCCTGCGCGACAAGACGGTGTTCGCTCTCGACATGGGCTCCCTGGTCGCCGGCGCCAAGTACCGCGGCGAGTTCGAGGAACGCCTCAAGGCCGTGCTGTCCGAGGTGAAGGCCGCCCAGGGGCGCATCCTGCTCTTCGTCGACGAACTCCACACCGTCGTAGGCGCGGGCGCCGCCGAAGGGGCCATGGACGCGGGCAACATGCTCAAGCCGATGCTCGCCCGCGGCGAACTCCACATGATCGGCGCCACCACCCTCGACGAGTACCGCAAGCACATCGAGAAGGACGCCGCCCTCGAACGCCGCTTCCAGCAGGTGCTGGTCGACGAGCCGAGCGTGGAGGACACCATCTCCATCCTGCGCGGACTGCGCGAACGCCTGGAGGTCTTCCACGGCGTGAAGATCCAGGACACCGCGCTGGTCTCCGCGGCCACCCTCAGTCACCGCTACATCACCGATCGGTTCCTGCCCGACAAGGCCATCGACCTCGTCGACGAGGCGTGCGCCCGGCTGCGTACCGAGATCGACTCGATGCCCGCCGAACTCGACGAGATCACCCGCCGCGTCACCCGCCTGGAGATCGAGGAGGCGGCCCTGTCCAAGGAGACCGACGCCGCCAGCAAGAATCGCCTGGAGGAACTGCGCAAGGAACTGGCCGACCTGCGCGGCGAGGCCGACGCCAAACGCGCCCAGTGGGAGGCCGAACGGCAGGCCATCCGCCGCGTGCAGGAGCTGCGCCAGGAACTGGAGCAGGTCCGCCACGAGGCGGAGGAGGCCGAACGCGCCTACGACCTCAACCGCGCCGCCGAACTCCGCTACGGCCGCCTCCAGGACCTGGAGCGCCGGCTGCAGGCCGAGGAGGAGCAACTGGCCACCAAACAAGGGGAGAACCGGCTGCTGCGCGAGGTCGTCACCGAGGAGGAGATCGCCGAGATCGTCGCAGCCTGGACCGGCGTCCCCGTCGCCCGTCTCCAGGAGGGCGAACGTGAGAAGCTGCTGCGCCTCGACGAGATCCTGCGCGAACGCGTCATCGGCCAGGACGAGGCCGTCAAACTCGTCGCCGACGCCATCATCCGCGCCCGCTCCGGCATCCGCGACCCGCGCCGCCCCATCGGCTCGTTCATCTTCCTCGGCCCCACCGGCGTCGGGAAGACCGAGCTGGCCAAGACCCTCGCGGCGGCCCTGTTCGACTCCGAGGAGAACATGGTCCGCCTCGACATGAGCGAGTACCAGGAGCGGCACACCGTCAGCCGGCTCATGGGCGCGCCACCCGGATACGTCGGCTACGAGGAAGGCGGCCAGCTCACCGAGGCCGTACGCCGCAAGCCGTACTCGGTCGTGCTGTTCGACGAGATCGAGAAGGCGCACACCGATGTCTTCAACACCCTGCTGCAGGTCCTCGACGACGGCCGCATCACCGACTCCCAGGGCCGAACCGTCGACTTCCGCAACACCGTGATCATCATGACGTCCAACATCGGCTCCGAGCACCTCCTCGACGGCGCCACCGCCGAGGGGGAGATCAAGCCGGACGCCCGCGCCCTGGTGATGGGCGAGCTGCGCGGGCACTTCCGCCCGGAGTTCCTCAACCGCGTCGACGACATCGTGCTGTTCAAACCGCTCGGCGAGCGGCAGATCGAGCGGATCGTGGAGCTGCAGTTCGACGAACTGCGCCGCCGGCTCGCCGAACGCCGCATCGCTGTCGAACTCACCGAAGCTGCACGCGAGTTGATCGCCCACCAGGGCTACGACCCGGTGTACGGGGCCCGGCCGCTGAGGCGTTACATCTCCCACGAGGTCGAGACGATGGTCGGGCGCGCCCTGCTGCGCGGTGACGTCCAGGACGGCGCGACGGTCCGCGTCGACGCCGAGGCGGGGGAACTGGTGGTCACCTACGACCGGCCCGAGGACGTGAAGGGAGCGCGGGCGGCATGAGCACGATGCAGGCGACGACCGTCAGTTGTCCCAACTGCGGGCGCACCAACCGGGTGCCCGTGGCCGCGGAGGGCCACCCCAAGTGCGGCCACTGCAAGCAGCCCCTACCGTGGATGGTCGACGCGGGCGACGACGACTTCACCGAGGTCGCCGAGCGGGCCGACGTCCCCGTCGTGGTCGACCTGTGGGCCACCTGGTGCGGCCCCTGCCGCATGGTCACCCCCGCACTGGAGAAGGTCGCCACCGATCTCGCCGGCCGCATCAAACTCGTCAAGGTCGACGTCGACAAGAACCCGCGACTGTCGCAGCGTTTCGGGGTCCAGGCCGTACCGACACTGCTGATCCTCGACCGGGGCGAGACGGTCGCCCGGCAGACGGGGGCGGCGCCCGCCCCCGCTCTGCGCCAGTGGGTGGAACAGTCGATCACTGCCCGGAAAGGGTGATCCGGATGACCCTGCACGCAGACCCCCACCTCGCGCTTGTCCGGCCGGTCCAGCCGCTGACCCCGGAAGGGTGTCAGGAGTGTCTGATGCTCGGCTCCCCGTGGGTCCACCTGAGGCTCTGCCTGACCTGCGGGCACGTCGGCTGCTGCGACTCCTCGCCGAACAAGCACGCGCGCAGGCACGCGGCTGCCGACGCTCATCCGATCGTGCAGTCGTACCAGCCCGGCGAGGAATGGCGCTGGTGCTACGTTCACGAGGCGTACGTCTGATGTCCGGCGACCAGTCGCTGCCGCGCGAGGAACCGGTGTCGGAGGAAGCGGACGGGGCCGCCGCCTGGGAGACCCCGGACATCTACGGCGCGTACCCGCGCCTCACGGAGGACCAGATCGCACGTCTGGCGGAGCACGGGCAACGCCGGAACATGGCTGCGAACGACGTGCTGATCCGGGAGGGGGAGCGCTGCGAGACGTTCTTCGTCGTCCTCAGCGGTACCGTCGCCGTCGTCGAGGACTACGGCACTCCCGAGGAGCACGTGCTGCGCGTGCACGGCCCCGGTCGCTTCATCGGCGAACTCGGCCTGCTGTACGAACAAGTGGCCTTCTACACCGCTGTCGCCAGGGAGCCGGGCGAGGTCCTCGTCGTCTCCTTGGACCAGTTGCGCCACCTGGTGTCCCAGGACTCCACCATCGGGGACATCGTGCTGCGCGCCTGTCTGGGCCGTCGCGCGCTGCTCGTCGGACAGGGCGCCGGCTTCCGCATCATCGGCTCGCGCTACTCCCCCGACACCAGACGGCTGCGCGAGTTCGCCGTCCGCAACCGGCTGCCGCACCGCTGGATCGACCTGGAGACCGACGAGGAGGCCGAGGAGCTGCTGCGCCGCTTCGGCGTCGGCCCGGCGGAGACCCCACTCGTCATCTGGCGGGACACCACCCTGCTGCGCAACCCCAGCAACGCGGAACTGGCCCGGCTCATCGGCCTGCCGTCACTACCCGCCGGAAACCGTCACGGCGACGTCCTCATCGTCGGCTCCGGACCCGCCGGCCTCGCTGCCGCGGTGTACGCCGCCTCCGAGGGCCTGAGCACCACGGTGGTGGAGGCGATGGCCACCGGCGGCCAGGCCGGCACGTCGTCCCGCATCGAGAATCTGCTCGGCTTCCCATCCGGCATCTCCGGCGCCGAACTCACCGAACGCGCCGTGCTCCAGGCCGACAAGTTCGGCGCCAGGATCAGCCTTCCGGTGGAGGCGACCGGTCTCCATCCCAAGGACGAGGACCACTACGTGGTGGCCTTCGCCGACGGCAGCGAGATCGCCGCCCGCGCCGTCGTCCTGGCCACGGGTGCCCGCTACCGCCGGCTCCAGGTGCCCGGCATCGAACGCCTGGAGGGAACGAGCGTCCACTACTCGGCGACCCTCTACGAGGCACAGCAGTGCCGCACCGACCCGGTGGCCGTCGTCGGCGGAGGCAACTCGGCGGGCCAGGCGGTGCTGTTCCTCGCCGGGCACGCGCCGAAGGTGCACCTGCTGATCCGAGGACCCAGCCTCGAGGCCAACATGTCCCGCTACCTGGTCGACCAGGTCGAGCGCCATCCGCGGGTGGAGGTCATGCTGCACACCGAGGTCACCGAAGTCATCGGCCAGGAAGTGCTGGAGGAACTCGACGTGGTCGACAACCGCACGGGCGGGCACCGCCGGCTCGCGGTACGGAGCCTGTTCGTCTTCACCGGCGCCGACCCTCACACCGAGTGGCTCGCCGGCCTGATCGCCCTCGACTCCCGCGGCTTCGTCCTCACCGGGCCGGAGGCCCGGGAAGCCTGTGCCTACCCCGAGGTGTGGCACGGCCGCGGGCGCTCGTGCATGACCCTGGAGGCCAGCCTGCCCGGGGTCTTCGCGGTAGGGGACGTCCGCAGCGGCTCGGTGAAGCGGGTGGCCTCCGCGGCCGGTGAGGGCGCGATGGCCATCCACTTCGTGCACCGGCACCTGGGGCACTCGGCCGTACCCGGCACCACGGGCACGTCAGCTGTCGCGGGCCACTCGGACGTCTCCCCACGCCTACGTCACAAGGAGTCCGCATGGCTCGCGTGACGAATGGCGCCCGTCCGGCACCACCGCGGTGGCGGCCTACTGGACTACTCCGTACGGGCGCGAGGGGCCGCCGGAGACCGGCCCCAAGTGGCTGCAAGGCGAGCGCTTGTGATCGGTGACATCACCCGTCTGCAGCCGATCGCGCACCCACATCGCGGCCGTGCCCCGTGGATTGCTCGCCCGCGCCATCCGCACCGTCAACGGCGGAACCACCCGCCCCGAAACCGAACCCATTGCCACCGCGGCCACCCCTCCGACCGCCGAAACCGCCCCGCTCCCACCAGCGCAGCACCAAGAGGACATGAACACAGCCACGGTCAGCAGACTTCACCCCACCGAGTGAAGATCACCAACAGCATCCGGAACTGCGGCCAGAGTCGGCTACTGAGTGTGACTGCGGTTTGGGGAAACGAGTTGGCCGTACGTGGGGAATTTCTACTCGCCGCCGTCAGCTTGATGCCGAGGAAACATTGGTTGATCGCTGGGGGATCTGGGTGCAGAGGTCGAGTAGGGCCGCGCATTGGCCCGACTCGGGTCCAGGGCGGGGAGGCCGACGACGTGGTCTCGTGACACCGGACGAGGCCCACCACGGACGGTGAACCGCCGGCCGTCACTGGTCGTTCTGCACCACGCCCCGGGTGGAGAACGTGACGGCTTCGCCCGGCATGAAGTCCCCCGGCGGGATACCGGGATGACGGCCGTCGGGTGGCGTGGGCCGGTCGGCACGCGGACCGAGCGCCAGCCGGGACACGATGCGGTACCGGTCGCCCCGGTAGATCGAGTGCGCGTACTCCACCGGCCGGTTCCGGGTGTCCGAGGTGAGACGTTCGAAGAGGAGAGCCGGCGACAGTTCCGGCACGTCCGGCAGGTCCGCCTCGCCGCGCGTCACCACGGTGGGCTCGATCGTCTGCACCGCCTCACTGACCTGCACACCGTGGCGTTCCTTCAGGTGCTGGTAGAAATCGCCGTTCTCCAACTCCTCCTGGGTGAGGTCCGGCGCCAGGTCCGCCGGGACGTGGAGTTACTCGACGGCCATGGGAGAACCGTCGACGAGCCGCAGCCGCGCCACGTACCGGATCTCCGCCGCGGGTGAGATGCGCAGCTTGCGCCCCACCCGCGCGCCGGCCCGCTGGGTACTGAATTCGAGGAGCCGGCTG
Organism: Streptomyces sp. NPDC001443; assembly: GCF_053597355.1. Lineage (NCBI taxonomy): Bacteria > Bacillati > Actinomycetota > Actinomycetes > Kitasatosporales > Streptomycetaceae > Streptomyces > Streptomyces sp. NPDC001443. The sequence goes on along the minus strand of NZ_JBSFIA010000014.1, from coordinate 159,942 downwards.
GTCCAGTTGCCCGCGGCCTGCGGAAGGCTGAAGGTCCGCCGGTCCAGGACCAGTTCCTGAGTGATCTTCGCGCCCGCCACGAACATGCCGCGACCGTGCTCGCGCACCAGGAGCCCGGCCACGACGAGTTGATTTACTGCGGCTCGCAACGTGGGCCGGGACACGCCGAATTCGGCGCTCAGGACGCGTCGCACGGTTCCACAGCACCGCTCAGCGGGTCCCCGAGCCGGGTTCCGGGGTGGCTTCGGACAGTTCGGGCTCCAGTCCGTCGCTCACCGGGGTGCGGTCCCACCCGGTCTCGACGCGCCATGCCTCGAAGGCCCAGACGGTGAGGGCGACCACGGCCAGACCCAGGATCCAGCCACCCAGGACATCGCTGAACCAGTGCACGCCGAGCGCGATTCTGGTGAGGCCGACGCCGAGTACGCAGAAGGCGGCGACACACCAGCAGGGAGTCCGGCAGGACCGCGGCACGAGGGGCGCCAGAACCAGCATGAAGACGGCGAAGCACGTGGTCGCCGTCATCGCGTGGCCGGACGGGAAGGAGTAGCCCGGCGCGTGCGCCACCGGGTCGTGCAGGGCGGGTCTGGCCCGCTCCACCACGGACTTGGCCAGCAGCCCGACCAGTCCTCCGGTCACCGTGGTCACCACCGCCCAGGCCGCCAGGCGCCACGCCCGGCGGTACAGGAGCCAGGCGGTCAGCACCGCGACGGCCGTGCGCAGCGTGACGGGATCCCAGACCCGGTCGGACAGCAGACGCAGTCCGGCCGTCCACTCCCGATGGCGCAGCGCGTACTCGTGCAGACGGTGCGCGGCGGCGGTGTCCAGGTGCCACAAGGGCCGCCACTGGCCCTCGACCAGGGTCAGGAGCAGCCCGAAAGCGACCGCGGACACGGCGGCGAGGGCCGCGGAGCCCAGCAACCGCGCGCCGTACCTGCGGTCGGCCTGTCGGCGACGGTCACCGAGACGGCGCAGGGCGGTACGGGTGAGCATTCAGACTCCGGGGTCGGCTTGGACCGGGCCGGGCCGACGGCCGCGCACCGCTTCCAGCTGCGCGGCGAAGGCAAGCCCGAGAAGGAGGGCGATGGAGGTGAGGTAGGCCCACAACAGCAGGGACATGAAGGCGCTCAGGGGACCGTAGACGGTGTCGAAGGAACCGCTGAGGTCCAGGTAGAGGCTCAACAGCCAGGTGAGCGTCATCCACAGCACCAGGTAGACGGCCGCGCCGAAGGCCAGCCAGGTGTAGCCGGGCTGTCTGCGGCGCGGTGAGCGGCGGAAGACCACGCTCGCGGAGATGAGCGCGAGCAGCAGGCCGAAGGGCCAGCGCATGATGTCCCAGGCCGTTCGGGCGTTGCCGTCGAGGTGGTAGACGGTCACCGCGGCCGCAGCGAGGTCGTCACCCGCGACCACGACCACGAATCCGAGGCCGAGCGGGAGCCCCGCACTCACGGCCATCACCAGGCCGCGCAGGTACTTCGGAAGGAACGGGCGGTCGCGTTCGTTGCCGTAGATCCGGTTGGCGCCCCGCTCGATCTGACACATCGCGGTGGTGACGTTGACGAGGGAGAAGACGGCGCCGAACCAGAGGGCGAGGGCGGCACCGTCCCCCGCCGTGCGCCGACTGCGGTCGAGGGCGTCGTCGACGACGTCGACGCTGGGTCCCCGGACGATACGGTGGATCGTCAGTTCGGCCATCCTGCCCACGTCCTCGGTGTGCAGGGTGGTCGACAGGCCGACGACGGCGATGACCAGGGGCACGACAGCCAGTACTGTCTGCAGGGCGAGGGCCCGGGAGTGGCTGAAGCCGTCGGCGTACCGGAAGCGGACGAAGGCGTCCCGCAGCAGGGACCAGCCGCCGTAGCGGCGCAGTGCCGCCCATGCTTCGTCGCCGGTCAGTTCCTCTCCTGCCATGTCCCTCGTCTCCGGGACCTTCGTGGCGGTACCCATTCACTTCTCCCGCTTCGGCAGCAGCATGGTCAGGGCGCCCGGCCTGACCTCGGCGGTCAGGCGCCGGCCGGCGGCCACCGAATCGCCGTCCAGTTCCCGGGGCTGCGGAGCGTCGAAGGCGAACTCCGCTCGCCGGAAGGTGAAGTACTCCACCGGTACGCCGTCCCGTGCGCGCGAACCGGGCACCGCGGTCGACGGTGACCCGCTCGTTCCGCGACGCAGCAGCGCCCGTACGGCGGCAGCCCAACCGCCGAGGCCGCGGGGGTCCAGGATCAGCAGGTTCAGCCGTCCGTCGTCCGGCCGGGCGCCCGGAAGCAGCGGCACACCGCCCTGTACGGTGGCGATGTTGCCGACCAGCACCATGCGGGCCGTACGGCGCAGGGCGGGCGCGCCGTCGAGACGGACGCTCAGCCCCGTACGCGGGGTGCGGAGCACCCGGAGGGCGGCGAGCACATAGGCGGGCCAGCCGAGAAGGGACTTGATCCTGCTGTTCGCGTTGGCCCGCTGCACCATCGCGGCGTCGAGACCGGCGCCGGACATCGCGGTGAAGTGCGTGGAGGCCAGACCGTCGCCCTCGACCCGGCCGAGGTCGATGTGGTGGGGTGTGCCGCGCAGCGCCGCGTCGAGGGCGTCGGCGGGTGTCGGCGGCAGGCCGAGGTTGCGGGCCAGGAGGTTGCCGGTCCCGCAGGGCACCAGGGCGAGCGGTACGCCACTGCCTGCCAGGACGTCGGCGGCAGCCCGGAGGGTGCCGTCGCCGCCGCACACCACCACGAGTGTCGCGCCTTCGCGGACCGCGTCGGCTGTCTGGCCACCTCCCGGGTCATCGGCGGTCGTCTCGACGAACGCCGGTGCGAGGTGGCCGTGGCGCTCCAGCACCTGGCGCAGGGCTTCGCGGTCGGCCTGGTCGGTGACCGTGGGGTTGAAGACCACCACGGTACGGCCGGGGACCGGCTGCCGCCGGCCGGCCACGGGGGCGAGGGCGGGAGGAACGGTCACGAACCCGTCCATGAGCAGTGCGTACCCTGCGACCAGCAGTGACAGACCCCCGTTGACGACACCACCCACGACGTCGGTGGGATGGTGCATGCCTCGGTAGAGACGTGCGACACCCACCAGCAGGGGGAGGACGCAGAGCAGGCAGGCCACGGTCGTCCGCCACGGCCCGCGCAGTCGGGTCAGCGTCAGCACCGCCAGACCGCCGTAGAGGGCGGTGGCCGCGCCGGTGTGACCGGACGTGTAGCTGGACGTGGGCAGAGAGCCGTCGAGGCGGTGCACGTCCGGGCGATGACGGTCCACCGCCACCGTGACGACCAGGAAGACCAGCGACTGGAGGGACACGGCGAGGGCGAGGAACACCGTCTGCCGCCACATCGGCAGACGGGGTATCAGTAGCATCCCCAGGCAGCACATCAGGGTGACGACGATCACTGTCAGGGTGTTGCCCGCCTCCGACGCGACCGACGACAGGCCCGTCAGGGCCGGTGTGCGCATACCTTCGAGAGCCCGGTTCACCCTGTCCTCGGCCGTCAGGGGCCACAGGCGGTGGGCCGGACCGGTGATCAGCAGTCCGATGCCGACCATGAAGGCGGCCTGGCAGGCGGTCAGCGCGGTGATCCAGCAGACGGACCAGCCGATGCCGCGTGGGACGGCACGGCGTCGCGCGCCGGTGGCTCCGGCGCCCCCGCCGTCTCCTCCACCAGGCAGCTCGGCGGGTCTTTCCGGCACAGCGGTCGACATGCGTCCCCCTTTGATCCGTTGCTCGGCGACGGCGTTCACCGGCGTCAGTCCTCGTCCGACTCACCCTCGTATGCCCGCTCGGTTCGGGAGCAGGCAGAGAACGCGTGCTCGGGGATCGGCAGGGGGACGGAGGCACGATCGGCCCGGAGGGATGCCGGGCGTGAGGCGATGAGTGCCGGGCATCCGCTCTCTGGGCGCGTCCGGCGGCCCACAACGACCTGTTCCATCGGATCGTCAGGAGATTCCGCGTGATTCTCGAAGGCCCGTCCGCGCCCGCTGCTCGTGGTACCGACCCTGATGTGGAGGCCCGCAAGCAGCGCCTGCGTCGACGCCTCGAGCGGCTGCTCGGCGTGGCCGCCACCGAAGGCAACGAGCTGGTGCCCTTGCGCAACGGCGACGAGATCTTCCCCGCGATGCTCGGTGCGATCCGCTCGGCCCGGTACACGATCGACTTGATGACGTTCGTCTACTGGCGCGGTGAGATCGCCCGTGACTTCGCCACAGCTCTCGCCCAGCGTGCCCGTGCCGGGGTGCGGGTACGGTTGCTGCTCGACGGATTCGGCGCCAAGCGGATCGAACGGCACCTGCTGGACCTCATGGACGTCGCCGGTGTGCAGGTGGCCTGGTTCCGCAAACCCGTGTGGTTGTCACCGCTCAAACAGAACCATCGCTGCCACCGCAAGGCCCTCGTCGTGGACGAGCACACCGCGTTCACCGGCGGTGTCGGCATCGCGGAGGAATGGTGCGGCGACGCCCGCAACCCCGGAGAGTGGCGGGACACCCATGTCCAGGTACGCGGTCCGGCTGTGGACGGAGTCGCCGCCGCGTTCGCGCAGAACTGGGCCGAGTGCCACGACGAACTCTTCGACGAGCGCGACCGCTTCACCGCGCACCGTCAAGTCGGCTCGTCCGTCGTCCAGGTCGTGCGCGGCTCCGCCAGCATCGGCTGGCAGGACATGCAGACCCTCATCCGGGTCATGCTCACCTCCGCCGAGAAACGTTTCCGTCTCGCCACCGCCTACTTCGCCCCTGACACCTACTTCATCGACCTGCTGTGCCGGACGGCCCGCCGTGGCGTGGACGTGGAAATCCTGCTGCCCGGTCCCCACACCGACCAACGCGCCTGCCAGCTCGCCGGACAGCACCACTACACACGGCTCCTGGAGGCGGGCGTACGTATCCGGCAGTACCAGCCGACCATGATGCACGCCAAGATCATCACCGTGGACTCCGTCGCCGCCCTCATCGGATCCACCAACTTCAACCGCCGTTCCATGGACCACGACGAGGAAGTCATGCTCGCAGTCCTCGACGAGACGTTCACCGCCGCACTCGACCACGACTACGAGGCGGACCTGGAGCGCAGCGTCGACATCGACCTCACCCGCTGGAGACGGCGCGCGGTGCTCCAACGCGCCAAGGAAGCAGCGGTCGCCCCGGTCCGGCGCTTCCTGTGAGCGGACCTGGTCCGGGGGCATGGCCGCCTTCAAGAAGGGCGGCGGTCACCGGTCGTCGGCGCGTGGGGAGCAACGGCAGGGGACGTAGCCGGGCAGGACCCCAGCGGCCGGAACGCCACCGAACCGGTGCGCGTCGCGGTGTGGGCGCAGCACTGGGCCCAGCCGGACGCGGCGCCCCGCACCACGACGACCGTACGGGTCGCGTCCCGGTCCAGGGACCAGGGATCGTGCTGCTTCAGTGCGTCGGTCGTCTCCTGATCGATGAGGATGCCGTCGGCGTCGGCCTCCGCGAACCGTTTGCCGAGCCGCTCGGCCGCCGCGGCGCGGGCCTCGCGGTCCTGGTCGCGGCCGATGTCGTGCATGGACCGGAAGAACCAGATCAGCAGAGCCACCGCCGACAGTACCCGGTCAGGACGAGCACGCCGTGACAGCCGGCCGTCCGCTGTCACGGCGTGGCGCAGGTGCTGCGGGGAATCTCATGCGGGACCTGGTCGCCGAGGCGCCGACCGGCTCCGGGCACGCCCGGTGGGCTGGTCGGCACCTGTCCGGGCGTCGCCGCTGTGCTGTGCACGGCTGTGGTCCGCGACCGGACCGCCGTGCTCCTGCCCGCGACCAGGCTGCCGGTCCCCCTCGTCGGGGCCGTCAGTCGGGGCCGTCACGGGCCCGTTCGCGGGGGCTGTAGCCGGCGCTGCCGGCCGCCCGGGTCGAGCCTCTGGAGGCACTGCGCCCGTGAGATCCGAAGAGGTCCGAGGAGCACCAGCCCCGCAGAACAGGCACCTTTGCATCACCGGGGGTGCGGCCGAGTCGAACCTGTCGGGCCCGGGCGCGTACGGCGACACGGTCCGGGCCGATCGCGAGCCCCGGCCCGACCGGTCTTTGTGAAGTGGGCCGGCACCCCAGGAGCCCCGAACCCGTGAGGTGCGCCCCGACCATGACGACCGACACGTTGGCCCGTCAGCTGCTCCAGTTGATGATGGTCGGGCTCGGCTGCCGGGGGCACCCGTCTCGGTGACATGCGCGGCGGACCCCTTCCGGCTGATGATGTGCCCGTGACGGACGTAGCGCGCCGTGGTGTCGTAAGGGGAGACGACTGCCGAGGAGGGTGGCAGACCGCCGTCGTCGGTGGTGCGCCGACGCAGGCGGCCTGCCGCGTCGCGGTAGCAGTTCTGCACGACGATCTGCCGCAGCGTCTCGGCCTGCGGGCCACGCCGGTTATGCGGTCCGTGCCGGAGGAGGTGTTCCAGCAGGCGGCATGCGTGGACTGCTCGTCGCGCAGTCACTACATGCGGCGCGGACACCCGTTGGTGGGACGATCTGTCCAAGACCGCCCTACGCATGCCCCACCCCCGCTACACTCCCCACCGCCAGGCCGTTGACCAGCAGAAATACAGAATTCCGGCTGGAGTACCAGCCCGTCCAAACGGCTCGCCTCGACGATTCGGCAGTCCCCCACATGCACGTAAAGGGACTTCCTGAGGAGCTGCCTACAACCCACTGCCCTGGCGGACATCTCGGGACCGCTCCACGCCTTGCTGGAAGCGGTCGAAGACCGCTCTGCAGGACTGCGGCAGCGGGCCGCCCGGGTCAGGATGAAATCGGCAGGTTCGCGAGCATGATGGTGTAGAGCGGAGAGTCCGGGAAGGGCTGACGCTCGCCCACCTTACGGAAGCCCCAGTCCTCGTACAGCGCTTGGACGCGGGGATGTTTGCCGTCGACCAGGAGGACGGCGAGGTCCTCGGGCCTCTCCTGCAGGAGGGCTCGGGAGACTGCGTCTGCCACACCTTTCTCGCGTTTCTTGGGATGGACGGCCAGGCGCCGACGGGCAGGCGGTGGCCTCGGACGCCTCGTTCGTGGCGGGCTTGGTCGTATGGTTCCACCGGGAGCTGCCCGCCGAGGTACGCGTGCCGTTCTCGCTGGTGGTCGAGCGGGTGACGGGAGCAGTCCTGTCGCGGGCGTCGCTCTGGCGTCTGCTGACCAGTCGGCTGGGATGGAGCCTGCAGCAGCCGGAACGCCGGGCAGTGGAGCGGGACGAGTCCGAGATCGCCCGCTGGATCGCCCAGCAGGCCCACGGCGAGGACGGCCCGGTGCTGGAGATCCGTGTCGAGGTCGGCCTGTGTCCCGGGCGGGGCACGGCCGGATGAGTAGGGGGCTGCGGCCGCCGGACGCCGCAGTGCGTGGTACCCGTCGGCGGGTCCCCGCGCAGTGGCCGGACACGGCCGTCGGCGGGCGACGGCCGCCAGTGCACGAAGAAACAGCCACGGTCGGCTCCGAATACGCAGGAACCGCCGGCACTGTTCCGCCGTATACGCCTGGCGGACCGCACGGCGCCCGGCCGCGCTCCGTCACCGGGTGTCGCGCGGGCGAGGGGCCTACCGTGGGAAATGGTCCCGGCGTCGGCCCCCGCCGACCCGCCGGCGCCAGTCGTTCACGGGCGGGGGCGGAAGGAGGCACGAGATGTCCGATGCCATACGGGACACCACGGCCCGGCGCGTACGACATTTCGTCGACGCCGGATATCCCGGCGCCGGGCCCGTCGAGGCAGCGGTGGAGGGAGCCGTCTACCGTCTCGGGGACGGAACAGTGGCTCGCGGGCTCGGCGAGGTCAGAGGGTGAGGAGGACCTTGGTGGCGCGGCGCTCGTCCATCGCCCTGCAGCCTTCCGGCGCGCGGTCCAGGGGAGGGTGAGGTGGAAGACCTTGCCGGGGTCGGTCTTGCGGTCCCAGATGAGCTGGATGAGGTCGGGCAGGAAGCGGCGCACCGGGGCAGAACCGCCGAGGGTGTGGATGCCGGCGAGGAACAGCTCGATCCCGGGGACGGTCACGTCGTGGTTCACGCCCATGCAGCCCAGGTGCCCGCCGCCGCGGGTGGCGCCGACGGCCTGCATGAACGACTCCTGGGTGCCGACCGCCTCGATCACCGAGTGAGCGCCGAGCCCGCCGGTGAGTTCCTTGATCCTCGCCACGCCCTCGTCGCCGCCTTCTTCGACGATGTCGGTGGCGCCGTGGCAGCGGGCCAGCCTCTGGCGCTCGGGGTAGCGGGACATGGCCATGATGCGTTGTGCGCCCAGCTGTTTGGCGGCGAGTACGGCCATGAGTCCGACCGCGCCGTTGCCGACGACCGCGACGGTCTTGCCGGGGCCGGCCTCGGCGGCGACGAGCGTGCCGTCGGCGTGGGGGATGCCCCGACGAGGACCGGCTCAAGCTCCGCGCCGGCTGGGCGGCCAGCTCCGATCAGCCCGGCCGACACCGGCACGACGGCACTCGCCGGCCCCGCTGAACGGCGGCGCACTTGCCCGCCGCCTGCATCCCCTGCGCGGGTTAAGGGTGAAGCAAGGGGCGAGACGAAACGAACGAGGGACGGCGGCGGAGAGATCGTGGACAGCACTGCACCGGCCGGTGATCACCGATGACGAAGTGGGCGCCCCGGCACGACGGCGGACGGCCCTCGGGGAGGCCCTGTTCCCACACCTGGACGGCCGAACCGGCGCCGCTGAGTAAGACATGCACGACGTGCGCGGCACGCGAACGTGCGCCGGCCGACCTGCTGCTCTGCCTGACCTGCGGCCATGTGGGCTGCAGCGACAGCTCTCCCGGCGCTCACGCGACGAGGCACTTCGACTCCAGCGGCCACCCGGTGGCCCGCGCCCTGACCCGCGGCCAGGAGTGGGCCTGGTGCTACGAGGACGAGGTGTATCTGGATCCGCTATGGGAACAACCCGTGCCGCATTCCCCCCCCCACGGCCGCCCGAGTCCGTCTGGGACTACCCCCGCCCGCCCGCCGTACGGGAGGACGACCGCGTCGTGCGGGTCGAGTGCGCGGGCCAGGTGGTGGCGGAGACCCGGAAGTCCGTCCGGGTACTGGAGACCAGTCATCCGCCGGTGTTCTACATCCCTGCGGCGGACGTCCGTACGGAGCTGCTGATCCCGGCGCTCTCGGGCCGGACCTGGTGCGAGTGGAAGGGCTCGGCCCGGTACTGGGACGTCGTCGTGGCAGACGACGTACGCGCCGACGCCGCCTGGAGCTATCCCCGTCCCGAACCCGGCTTCACGGCCCTCAAGGACCACTTCGCCTTCTACCCAAGCCGCATGGACCGCTGCACGGTCGCCGGAGAGGACGTCACGGCGCAGGAGGGCGACTTCTACGGCGGCTGGATCACCTCAGAGGTGCGCGGGCCGTTCAAGGGCGGCCCGGGCACCCTGCTGTGGTGAGGCCGAGCCGCCGCTCGGCCTGACCCCTCTCGTCGCGGGCCCTGCGCACACTGGTCAGCCGGTGTGCGGGGCGGTGTACTCGGCGGCCAGTTCGTCCGCCATGCGAGTCACGGAGAACCGCTCGGCGACCAGCTTCCTGCCCGCAGCCGCATAACGGCGCCGGTCGTCGGCGGAAGATGCCTTGGCCGAGGGGTTCGCATGCCGCGTGTCGTTGTCGTAAGTCCCCGTTCATGTCCCAGGCACGACCGCTGTCGGTCCTGGCCGGGGCTCTGCGCCGGCACGGTGCGGACGTGTACTTCGCCTGCGCTCCGGCGTTCGAGCACCTGGCGCGGGAGGCCGGGGTGGGCTTCGAGCCGCTGTCCGTGACACGGAATGCCAACACCGGGGTGGCCGAGGCGACCGAGCAGGATACCCGGGAGGCGGCCCGGCTGGCGGAGCTCCTGGACGCCACCAGGGAGGGTGCCGTGTCGGCGCTGCTGGCCCAGGCCCGCCATCGGCGGGCTGACATGCCGGCCGACCCGGACGGGGTGCTCGACGCGCTGCGCTCGGCCGACCGGCGGCTGCGCCCCGACCGGTACGTCGTGGACCAGCTCAGCTACCCGGTCACCCTGGCCCTGCACTGCCTGGGCGTGCCCTACGCGACCTTCTGCCCCGGACATCCCAGCCATGTGCTCTCCAGTCCCGACGCCTACTTCGGCGTCCCTACGCCTGGCCCGACGCACTGCGGCCCGATCCGGAGCGGCTGCGGGAACTGAGGGCCGCGGCGCGGCAGAACGACGAGGCCTTCACCGCCCTGTTCGCGGCCTTCGCCCGGCGGCACGCGCCCTCCCGGCCGGCTCCGGGCCGGGCCTTCGCCCTCAGCTCGCCGCACGCAGTCGTCTACGCCTACCCGGCGTTCCGCTGGCTGCCGACGCCTCCGCCGGGCCCGGTGCGCCTGTTCGCCGGGCACATGGCCGCAGTCGCGGGCCCCTTCGACGCGGAGTGGGACGCGCGCCTGAAAACGCTGCGTTCGAGCGGCGGGAGGGTCGTCCTCGTCGCGCTCGGTACGTTCCTGTCCGCGCGCGACGACGTCCTGCGCACCGTCGTCACGGGGGCTGCTCGACGGCATGCCGGACGTGTCGGTCGTCGTCGCGGCCGGAGAACGGGGCGCCGCGCTGGCCGATCTCGCGGGCGAACGGGCCGTGGTGGTGCCGTCGGTGCCCCAGCACGCGCTGCTGGAGCAGGTGGACGCGATGATGCACCACGGTGGCGGCAACTCCTTCACCGAATGCCTGCGGGCGGGCGTGCCCGCGGTGGTGCTGCCGTTCTCCAGCGACCAGTTCTCCGTGGCCCGGGACGCGGAGCGCGCCGGTGCCGGTGTGGTGCTCGACCCGAACACGCTGTCGCCGGCCGACGTCCCTGCGGCGTTCAGGACGCTGTGGCGGACCGTGAGCCCGCGTATCCGCGGCGGTACGGCGGCGGGGGCCCGGGTGGGCGGCCGGAGAGCTGCTGGCCGCCATGGGCCGGCGGAAGTCGACGGACTGATCCCGGCGCGGTCGTGCCGGGGTAGGTCAGCCGGGCCGCGTGCCGGGTGCGGGCAGGGGCACCGGCGGGCCGAAGACCACCGGGAGGCCGGGAGCGTACAGAACGCTCACGGGCTCGCCCTGCGGCCTCGACAGCCCGGCCGCCGCGACCAGGTCGTCCTCCCAGCCCAGCAGGGTGCACCTGCGGAAGGACCAGGCGGGGTGTGCGTTGGGCAGGTAGTAGGTACGCCCGAGGAACCGCTCGTGCAGCCCCCAGCGCTGGATGAGGAACTCCTCCAGCGGCGTGGCCGCCACCGGCTCGTCCGCCACGTCCAGCCACACCCGTGCCCCGGCTCGCGCACCCTGGCGCCGACCCGTGCGGTACAGCAGCCGGCTGTCGAACCACTGGCTGTGGATGCGGGACCACCGGTAGGGCAGGCCGAACGCGCCGCACCGTACGCGGAGCCAGCGGGGTCAACGCCTCCGCGGGCCGGGCGCTGCGGGACGAAGGGCCGTACGCGAGACGTCTCCTCGGCATGTCCGCCCTACCGCACCACTTCGAGCGCCGCACCGCTGCCGGGACGCACAAGTCTCGCCCCCTCGGAGAGCGCCCGCACGATCACGTCCACTGCCTCCGGAACGGGCAGTCCCCGCGGCAGCGGCGGCGCTTGGCCCACGACGGCACGCCCGGCGAAGCCCGTGTCCATGTGGGGCAGGTTGATCTCCAGCACGGTCACGCCCTGGCGTCGCTGCTCGCGGCGGACCGCCGTCAGCCAGGTGGCCAGCGCGGCCTTGGCGGCGGCGTAGTCCGCCATCCGGGCCGGTGCCGCCTCGGCGACGATCCCGGTGACGGCCGCGAGGACGCCGCCCTCGGGCAACCGGTCCCCGGCGGCCCGCAGGAACGCCATGGGGGCCAGCGCGTTCACCGCCATCAGGTGTTCGGACACCGCGTCCTCCACCTCCCCGACCGGCCCGAAGGCCGCGACTCCGACGCATACGACGACGCCGTCCAGGCCGCCCAGTTCCGCCGCCGCCCAGTCGACGGTCTTCGCACAGGAGTCGGTGTCCCAGGCGTCGAAGGTGCGGGCGGGAGCGTGCTCGCACGCCGCCGAGACACGGGTGAGGGCCTCGCGGTCACGTCCGGCCAGTGCCGTGCGGGCACCGAGGGCGTGCAGCCGTACGGCGAGCGCCGCCCCGATCTCCCCGGTGGCACCCGGCACCAGAATCCGTGCACCTCGTAGGTCCATGCCCCGCCTCCCGTTCCGTGCCGACGACCTGGCACTACGTGTATTGGTTCGCTGGTCGGCCGTCGGCCGGATGCAGACGCGGGCACACTAGGAACGGCACGTCCGCCCGTCGGCGGCTTACCAGGGTCGACGGCGTCCCCGGTCCGGGTCGGTCTGCCGGTGCGTGACCGTGCCGCGCGGCGGCCGGCGCGTCCGCGAGCTCCCGCAGGTCCTGCGCGCTGCGGCTGGGCGGGGTCGTCGTCCGCGGGTACCCGGGGGTTCCGCGCCGCAGCCACGCTCCGTGCAGTCCCGCTCGCCGTGCACCGTCGATGTCCCACGGATGCACGGCGACCAGCATGGCCTGTTCGGGCGTACGCCGGCCCGCTCGACGGCGTAGCGGTAGGCGGCCGGTGCCGGTTTCCAGCAGCGGGGGCCGCCGACGTCCGACAGGGTCTCGAAGCAGTGCAGCACTGCGGCCCTGTCCAGCAGTTGCTCGGTCTGGGCGGCGCTGCCGTCGGTCATCGCGGTCAGCCGATACCCCGCATCGCTCAACTTCCCCATGTCGTCGGGTGCATCGGGATGGGCGTCCAGCCGGGAGAAGCCGTCCGGAATGTGCCTGGCCGCGGCTTCTTCATCCGCCGGCGGGTTCTCCAGCCGGGACAGCAGTGTTCGCAGTCCGTCGTGGGCCAGGAAGGCGAAGTCGGCGTGGGCGCCGGCGGCCGTCAGGGCGAAACCCTCCCGCAGTACCCCGGTGAACCACGTCGGCAGCAGATGCCCCGGGGCGCCGACGTCCTCGAAGCGACCGCGCAGCGGCGCGAGATCGCTGAGGGTCTCGTTGACGTCGAAGACGAGGACCTGCGGGGCAGGTCGCCGTCGCGGATGCCCAGAGCCCGCAGCAAGGCCTCCAGCGCCTGAGCGCCGCTCATGCATCCGGCAGGGTGGTAGCCGCGCAGGTGCACGAAGAGGGTGCCGCCGCACCAGCCGCGCGTGCGGGCCTGGTGGGCGGCGTGCAGGGCCAGCGCGGTCTTGCCGACCCCCGCCGGCCCCGTCACCACCACCCCCGGCCTCGCGCCATCGGGGTCGAGCACATCAAGCAGCTCGTTGGCACGCGCCTCGCGCCCGACGAGATCCGCCGCCGCCGGCAGCCCGGCCACAGCCTCCGGCGCGGGACCGGCCCCCGCCCATACCGTCGTGTGGGTGGTGCTGTTGTCGATGTACTGGTCCCGCCCGGCCTGTCCGCATGGTCGGGCCGGAAGATACAGGTGCTGAGATCGTGCGCTGCACGACCCTTTGCAAGATCATCCGTTGGTGTAGTGTCTGCGCTTCGAATCGAACAAGCAAGCGGTGCACGGGGAGTGTGTCGTGAGACCGGAGAGGCTTTCATGCGCAGAATCGTGGCTGCACTGGCTGCGTTGTTAAGTTTGGCCATCTGGATCCAGTGGCAGTGGCCCGTACCTGCGAGCGCCAGTACGTTGTCCGATCAGCTGGCCAAGTCCGCGGGCCAGAAGTGGGCTCTGCTGAGCGTGGGGAACAGCAAATACGTCTCCGCCCCCGACACCGGCTCTGGTGGCGACTACGCCAAGCTCTACGCCAATGCCACGTCGACCACCGCCTCCGAGCGGTTCACGTTGCACACCGACGACAAGGGCACGCACATCAGCCTGCGCGCCGAGAGCAACGGCCTGTTCGTTAGCGCGGATGCCAACAACAGCCAGAAGCTCCGCGCCCAGGGCGACCACATCGGCTCCTGGGAAGGCATCACGCTCCAGTACCAGGGAACCGACACGAGCGGCGCCTATTACGCCCTGTACTCGGCGAACGCCGACGCGTACATCGCTGCCGAGCTGGGCACCTACCCCGACCACGAGGTGCTGCGGGCCCGGACTCCGGTCACGACCAAGCTCGGCTCCTGGGAGTACTTTCGGCTGGTGCCCGTCACCGACTCCAGCAGCCACGTGGGCGCGGTGAGCGACGACTACACGCGCTGGGGGACTCCGCCAGCCCCGTCGGCCCCGACCACCACCTCGGCCAAGGTCATGACCTGGAACCTGTGCGGGGACCAGAACTCCAGCTGCGGCAACGACCATTCCACGCCGGACCACATGGCCGACCAGCTCATCGGCCAGCTCAACGACGCCGGCTCCACCTACACCCCGGACGCGTTCCTGTTCGAGGAGTCCTGCGAGAAGTTCGCCAAGCCGATCGAGACGGCGCTGGAGAACCGCACCGGCACCGGCTGGGACGTCGGGTTCGCACCGATCTACTACAACGTCGGTACAGGCGGCGGTGCAACCGTCCTCGCGCAAAAGGAGTGCGCCGACGCCACCGGCTACGGCGACCGGGGCGCCTACGGCGTCGGTGTCGCGGTGCCGGACGAGAACACCTGGTACCGGGCCCACATCCTGAAATCCCCGGCCACGGCCACGGATTCCCAGGACAAGACGTACCCCGTCGAGCAGCGGGCCGCCCTGTGCACGGCCATCACCTCCAAGGCCGTGATGTACTGCACCGCGCACTTCAGCACCGGCGGCGCGAACTACGACGACCCCACGTGGGAGTACCACGGGTACCAGCGGGACGAGCTGACGGCGGACGAGCAGAAGGCCAAGGACAACGGCTACCGCGTGGTGTTCGGCGGCGATCTGAACGTCAACCCGCCGGCCCGGGGCCGGGACGGCTACCAGGTCCTGAACCCCATCTACGACACCCACCGCGAGTGCGCCCAGCTCCAGGACGCAAGCAGCGCCCGTGACGGCCAGAACACCGCCAACAACAACTCGAAGATCGACTACATCTTCGGCGTCGGCCACACGTCCTGCGCGGTCTCCGCCAACACTTGGGGCTCCGACCACCACGCCCTGCGCTCGACCACGCTGCTTCCCTGACCGCCGGACCCCGACAGATTTCTTTCCGCAGGCCGGCGCCCGTCACATGACGGGCGCCGGTTCTGCTGCGATCACTGGCGAGTTGTCCCGTCGCAAATGATCTGGTCCATGGCCAGGTGGCTTTATCGGTGCACTTGGGGTCTGACCCAAGTTGTGTGGGCTGACTACTCGTTGTATCTGTTGATCTTTGCGGCGGTGGTTCGGAAGTCGCCTTGATCTCGTTCCTCGTATGGCTGATGTGCTCGACATTCGGTCGCCGTGAACGAAGATTCGTCTCCGGTGCAAGAGCTGTTGTTCCCGTCGAACACGAACGTCGTGATCACGTCCGCCGAGACGGACGGTGAGGCGATCCGCATCGAAGCGCGGTGCACCGCGAGCAACGCCTGTTGCCCGGCCTGCGGGGATTGGTCTGCTCAGGTCCACGGTTCCTACCTGCGCTTTCCCGCGGACCTGGCCTGTGCCGGACGGCCGTGCGTACTGGCACTGCGGGTCCGCCGGTTCGTCTGCGCGACCCCGGAATGCCCGCGGCGCACGTTCGTCGAGCAGGTGCCGGGACTCACCAGGCGCCACGGCCGGACCACCGAGCGTCCGCGGTCGACGATGAGCAAGGTCGGGCCAGCACTGGCCGGGAGGGCCGGCGCCCGCCTCGCCGCGCACCTGGGCATCACGACCAGCCGCAACACGCTGCTGCGGCGGGTGATGGACCTGCCCGACCCGGCAGCGACGCAGCCCCGCGCCGTCGGCGTGGACCACTTCGCGCTCCGGCGCGGCCACGTCTACGGAACGGTCGTGATCGACGCCGAGACCCACCAGGTCCTCGACCTGCTGCCCGAGCGCGACGCCGCCACCCTCGTCCTATGGCTCGCGGCCCATCCCGGAATCGAGGTCATCTGCCGCGACCGCACCACGCGCACACGCGGTGAACCGGTCGAGATGGCGCCGCCGTCACCAAGCACGCGCCCGGCACTGTCACTGCATGCGGCGGGGGCACACGTTCGCGGGACGGTCCGCCAAGACCGTCCCGCACCCATCACCAGCCCGCTACACTCCCCACACTCAAGCCGTTGACCAGCAGTAATGGAGAAGTCCGGCTGGAGTACTAGGTGTGCGCGGTGCGCGAGCCCGTCACGGCTGGATGGACTTGACCACCGTGAACTCGGTTCATGAGGTCCTCTTGGACCTAACGGTGGTCGGCATCGTGAGTTCCCTGATCGTCGGCATTCTCCGCGTCGCCCGACACCCTCCCTGTGCCGCCGTCCAGCGCGCCGAGCAGCCGCGCCACGGCCTCTCGGCTGGCCGCACCGGCGCCGCCGGCGCTGATGTGGCCGTCCGGTCGGACCAACAGAAAACCGCGCTGGTGGCGGCCACGCCCGGCCGCCATGTGGTGTGCCACCAGCCGCGGCCACCGCGCCGCCAGAGATCGCGCCCAGTCCGCGGCCGCGCCACCGGTGACCAGTACCAGTCGGCCGTCGACAGAATGCGCCATGGCCCAGTGCGGGGCCCGGGCGCCTGCCTGCCGGCCGGGTCCGGGCAGCGCGTATCGCACCCGTCTGCCGGCGAGCAGCGGAACGAACCACCGCCGCAGCACGCCGGCCGATTCCAGCCCCTGCCAGACCAGGTCACGCACCTTCGCCGCCAACGGGGGAAGCGTGAAGACGCGCATCATGGTGTGGGTGGCCCGGACGGTCTGCTCAGCCGCCTGACGGCGTTCCTGCTCGTACGTGTCCAGCACGTCCGGATGGAGCGCGCCGCTCACCACGCCTGCCAACTTCCAGGCCAGGTTACGTACGTCCTGGAGCCCCAAATTCAGGCCTTGACCACCGAGCGGTGCGTGGGTGTGGGCGGCATCTCCGGCCAGGAAACACCGGCCTACCCGCAGCTTCGATGCGATCCGCTCGGCGCTGGTGAACTCGCGCGCCACGTCCAACCGCGCCAAACGCATGCCGCTCGGCCCGCGCTCGTCCAGAAGTCGCTGCACGGTCTCTTCGGTCAACGGTGTGCCCGCCGGGATGGCCGTGTAGATCCGCACCGTCCCGTCCCGCATCGGCGCGAACACCAGGGACCCTTTGGCGGACATGGAATAGTGCACGGCGCCGTGCTCGATGTCCTCGGTCAGCGTGCCTTCGGCGAGCAGGAGCGCCATCGGCACCTGCTCACCGAGGAACTCGACGTCCAGCGCGGCGCGCACGGTGCTGCGCACGCCGTCGGCGGCTATCAGCCAATCCGCCTCGATCACGCCCAAGCCGTCCGGCCCGTCGGCGTGAGCCCGCACGCCGTTCGCGTCCTGCTCGACCCCGGTCACCCGGATGCCACGTTCCACCCTGCCGCCCAGCCCGCGCAGCGCGCGTTCCAGTAGTTCCTCTGTCTGGTGTTGCGGCAGCAGCAAGGGCTGGTCGGCAGTGCCGAGGGAGAGGTCGAACCGACGCCGACCGGCCAGATTGAATCGCATCGCGCGTATCGGCTGGCCGAGTCGGCCGGCCTCGCGCAGCAGGTCCAGATCGTCCAGCACGGCAAGCCCGCTCGGCCACAGTTGCATGGCGCGGGGCCCGGTTGCCGGAGCGGTGGCAGCATCCACCACCCGTACGGAAACGCCGAACCGGCGGAGTTCGGCCGCTGCCGCGAGCCCGACCGGTCCGGCACCGACCACGAGCACAGCGGTCCGGGCGGTCATGCGGACCACCCCAGGTCGCGCGCACCGGTCAGGTCGTCCAGCCAGTCTGACAGCACGGCCGCGGTGTCCGCGGCATGCTTCTCAATCAGGGTGAAGTGGTCGCCGGGCACCTCCCTGACCGCCTGCCCGCCGGGCCAGGGCACTTGCCACGGTGGCACTCGCCATGGCGTATTCCCAGGCAGCGCCGAGGCGGCCCGCACCAGCAGGGTCGGAGCGACGGGGTCGCTGGGCTGCCACTGGCCGATAAGCGGAAGGTAGCCACCCATCGCGGCCACTCGGCGGTCGTCGGCTTCCAGCAGTTCCAGTCCGCGCGCCACACCCGACAGCAGCGCCGGCGGCAACCCGTCCAGGGTGAGCGGGCCCGGCGGGTAGGTGTCCAACAGCACGAGCGCCTCGGCCGGGGTGCCGAGCGCAGCCAGCTTGGCTGCCACCGCGTGCGCGAGCAGGCCGCCCGAGGAGTAGCCAGCCAGTGCGATCGCTCGCCCGTCCGCCCTCGCCGATACCGCCGTGGCCGCTGCGTCGACCAGCGACGCCCACGAGGCGGGCAACCGCCCGGCGCCGGTGAAGCCCGGCAGTTCGAAGGCGCACACCTCACGCTGACCGGTCATCTCCGTGGCCAGCCGCACGAACTGGTGGGCACCTGAGGTTGCCAGCACGGTGGGGAAGCACATGAGCATCGGCTCGGCCGGGCCGACGGCGAGGTCGTACGGCATCGGTATGTCCCGCGCGTCAGCAGCGTCGAAGCGCGGCAGGCGCGCGGCCGCCGCGTCCACCTGCGCACCGAACAGGGCCGCCCGGTTCGGATCGTCGGCCGCGGCCGCGGCCGCGCGACGCAGTTCGCCGGGGCCTGCAGGTCTGCCGTCGTCCGCGCGGTCGGTAGCGAACAGTGCGCTGCGCAGATGTCGGGCGAGTGCGTCCGGGGTGCGCAGGTCGAAGAGTTGGCGCAGGGCCAGCCGTCGGCCGGTGGCCGAGTCCAGTCGATTGCGCAGCGCCACCGCGACGACGGAGTCCATGCCCAGTTCCAGGAATGCGCGGTCCGGGTCGACCGCGTCCGGGTTGTCGTGTCCGAGCAGCGCGGCGACTTCTGCCCGCACCAGGTCCAGCAGCTGCCTGTACTGATCGGCCGGTGCCAGATCGGCGAGGAACCCTACGCCGGTCCGCTCCGTGAGCGTCGACACCGGCGCCGACGCCGACGCCGACGGCTGATGCTCGCGGACCCGGCCGGAGGCGGTGTCCTCGATCCAGAACCGGCGGGACTGGAACGCGTAGGTCGGCAGGTCAACCGGCTCGGACGTGTTCGGCAGTGACGACGACCAGTCCACGCCGATGCCGTGCACGTACGCCTCGGCAGCCGCCGTCGCCATCCGTTCCGGTCCGCCCTCGCCGCGCCGCAGCGTGCCGATGACCACTGCGTCCATCTCAGCAACGTGCGCCAGGTCCTCGATGCCGACAGCCAGCACCGGTTGCCCGCTCACCTCGACGAAGGCCCGGTGCCCACCGTCCAGCGCGGTGCGGACGGCGCGGTCGAACCGCACCGGCTCACGCAGGTTCCGATACCAGTAGTCGGCGTCCAGGTCGGTGCCGAGTCTGCCGCCGGTAACGGTGGAGTAGAACGGTACCGTCGGCGCTTTGGGCGCCAGCCCGGCCAATTCCGCAAGAATGATGTCGCGCACTGGTTCGACTTGTGCCGAGTGACCGGCACCGGGCGCATTCAGGAGGCGGACGCGGACGCCCCTGGCCTTGTACCGGGCCAGCAGTTCCTGGCAGGCGTCGGCAGCACCGGACACCACGGTGGCCTCTGGTCCGTTCACCGCAGCCACGGACAACCGGCCGCCGAATTGCGCTAGTTCCGCCTCGATCTGGCCCACCGGCAGTGCCACGGCGAGCATCGTGCCGGTGGCCTGGAGTCCGGCCAGGGCCCTGCTGCGCACCGCAACCACGCGCGCGCCTTCAGGAAGCGACAGTGCCTCCGCGACGCAGGCCGCGGCCACCTCGCCCTGGGAGTGGCCGATCACCGCAGCAGGGTTGACCCCATAGGATCGCCACATCCGGGCGAGCGACACCATGACCGCCCACAGCACGGGCTGGAGCACCTCGAGCCGCTCCATCGCCTCCTCGTCGCAGAGCGCTTTCGCCAGTTCGGTCTCGACGGGCCAGTCCACATACGGGGCAAGCGCCGCTGCGCACTCCCGCATCGATTCGGCGAACACCGGTGCGCGGGCCAGCAGTTCGGATGCGATGCCGGGCCACTGTGCGCCGTGCCCGGCGAACACGAACACCGGTGCCCCGCGCTCCCTGGCCGCTCCACGCACCAGGTTGGCCGCCGGTCGGCCCTCGGCCAGCGCGGCCATGCCGGCCAGTACGTCCGCGGGGTCGTCACCGAAGACCACCGCGCGGCGGGGCAACGCGGGGCGGGCGGCCAGGGCCGCTCTCACCGCGCCGAGGGACAGGTCCGGCCGCTCGGCGAGGAAGGACGCGAGCCGGCCGGCCTGCGCGGCGAGCGCCGCGTCACCGCGCGCGGAGATGATCAGCGGGACCGGGGCCGTGTGCATGCCACCGGTGGCCGCGACGTCGGTCGCCACCGGCGGGGCCTGTTCGAGAATCACATGCGCGTTGGTCCCGCTCATGCCGAAAGCGGACACTCCGGCGCGGCGCGAACGTCCGGTGTCCGGCCATGGCGTTTCCTGCGTGACCAGCCGGATCGCGCCTGAGGACCAGTCCACGAACGGTGTCGGCTGGTCCACGTGCAGAGTCCTGGGCACGGTCCCGGCACCCATCGCGAGCACCATCTTGATCACCCCTGCCATCCCTGCCGCCGCCAGGGTGTGGCCGATGTTCGACTTGACCGAGCCGAGCAGCAGCGGTTCGGCTCGGTCTCGGCCGTAGGTCGCCAGCAACGCCTGCGCCTCGATCGGGTCGCCGAGACGGGTCCCGGTGCCGTGGGCCTCCACCACATCGACGTCCTTGGGAGACAGCCCGGCGGTGCGCAGGGCGTCGAGTACCACCCGTTGCTGGGACTCTCCGCTGGGCGCGGTGAGGCCGTTGCTGCCACCGTCCTGGTTCACCGCGGTGCTGCGGACCAGGGCGAGCACCTGGTGGCCGTTGGCGCGGGCGTCGGACAACCGCTCCAACAGCACCAGCCCGACGCCTTCGGAGAAACCGGTTCCGTCCGCCGACGCGGCGAAGGCCTTGCACCGTCCGTCCGGCGCACAAGCGCGCAGCTGGCTGAAATCCACGAAGCCTGTCGGGGTGGACAGCACAGTGACGCCTCCGGCGACTGCGAGGGAGCAGGTGCCACCACGCAACGCCGATGCGGCCAGGTCGAGTGCGACGAGCGAGGACGAACATGCCGAGTCGACTGTGATGGCCGGCCCCTCGAAGCCGAAGGTGTAAGCCACCCGGCCTGACACCACACTGGCTGCCGAGCCGGTCAGCCGATACGCCTCGATCTCTCCCGGAGCTTCGGTGAGCAGCACCTGGTAGTCGCTGGTGACGCAGCCGGCGTACACCCCGGTGCGGCTTCCACGCAGCGTGGCCGGGTCGATACCGGCCCGTTCGAACAGCTCCCAGGTCGTCTCCAGGAACAACCGCTGCTGCGGATCCATGGCAAGGGCCTCACGTGGAGAGATGCCGAAGAAGTCCGCGTCGAAGTCGAGCGCGCCGTCCAGAAAGCCGCCTGAGCGGGTGTAGGTGTGTCCCGGGTGGTCCGGTTCCGCGTCGTAGAGGCCGTCCACGTCCCAGCCGCGGTCGGCCGGGAAGTCACCGACTGCGTCGATCCCGGACGAGACGAGTTGCCAGAGCTGTTCCGGCGAACGGACGCCGCCCGGGAAGCGGCAGGCCATGCCGACGATCGCGATCGGTTCGGTGTTCCGCTCCCGTAACTCGTCCAACCGGGACCGGGTCTCATGCAGTTCGGCGGCTACCCGCTTGAGGTAGTCCCGCAACTTCTGTTCGTCAGACATAGCGATCCTCGTTGCCGATACCCAGTTCGTTGTCTATGAAGGCGAAAATGTCCTCGTCGTCCGCGTCCGCCAGTTCGGCGGCCACGGAGGACCGACCGGACAGTTCGGCGGTGAGCTGCCGCAGTAGGTCGGCGATCCGCACCCGTTCGTCGTCGTCGACCGTGAGCGCAGCCGCCCGGATCCGGCCGAGGTCGGTGTCGACCGGTGGCGCCGAGGGCGACGCGAGTTGGTCCGAGAGAAACTCGGCAATGGCCGAGGGATTCGGGTGTTCGAACGCAAGCGTCGCGGGCACGGACAGACCGGTCGTGGCCGCCAGCGAGTTGCGCAAGGTGACGGCAGCGAGCGAGTCCAACCCGAGGTCCCGCAGCGTGGCATCCGGCGCCACCGCGTCCGGCACCGAATGACCGAGGACCAGCGCGACCTCGCTGCGCACCAGATCGAGCAGCAACCGCGCCCGGTCGGCTGCGCCGAGCCCGGCCAACCGATCCACCCACGCTCCCGCCCGGTGCTCGCGGTGATCACCGTCGCTGGTCGGTCCTACCGGTTCGACCAGTTCGGCAAGCAGCCGTGTCGGGCGGGTCGATGTGAGCGCGGGGCCGAACCGAGGCCAGTCCACGTCGGCGACCACGCAGGCCGGCGAACCTGGCTCGACCGCTTCCGCCAGCGCCGCCGACACCACCTCCAGGTCGAGCGCGCGCAGGCCGAGCCGGCCCCGCGGGTCGAGTTCGGTGCCGGTGTGATCCGATGTGTCATCGGCCAACGCCCCGAGCGCCACCACACCGGCCTGCTGGCCGCCATGGCGCCGGCGGTCGGCGAGTGCTTCTGCCCGAGCCCAGCCCATGCTGTGCGCGGCTTGTCCGGCGACACCCCACACCGTGTCCATGGGGATGACGGTGACGAACGCTTCCAGGTCCGTGTCGGCCAGCAGTTCGTGCAACCACACTCCGAGCGCGGCATCGGCAAAGCCGTCGGCGAGTTCGGCCAAACCGGTCTCGGCCAGGCTCGCCACCCGCGGCTGACCGGCGACGCACACCACCGCCCGCACCGGATGACGAGCCAGCAACGCCGAAACCGCTTCCCGTCCGTCCGGTACGGGCACCGCAGTGACGGTGGCACCCAGCTCGGCCAGTGCCGCAACCTGATCGGCGTCGGGTTCGCCGACGAGTATGAGCTGGTCGACACCGGACCGCGCCAGCCAGCGCGCGGCCCTGACACCGGCGGCGGTCGCCGCGCCGGTCACCAGAACCGGCCCGGTCGCCGACCACTCCTGGGTGGCTCGGCCGGGTCCGGCGGCGCGGACCAGTCGCCGGACGAGCCCGCCGGCCGGTCGGACGGCGAGTTCGGTCTCTCCGCCGGCCAGAGCAGCGCCGATCAGTGGACCGAGCCGGCCCAGCTCGTGCCGGCTCGGGTCGGCGGGCAGATCGACCTGGCCCACGATGTCGTGCGGGTGCTCCACCGCGGCCGCCCGGCCCAGTGCCCATAGTTGCGCACCGACCGGGCTCGCCAGGGATTCCGGTCCGGTGGTGACCGCGCCGGCGCTGATCAGCCACACCGGGACACCCCGGCCCATCGACGCCTGCACCAGCGCGAGGGTCGCGGCGACACCGACAGGCAGGAGCGGTTGTCCGGGATGAGGCATGTCGGCCAGACCCAGCAGGGACAGTACCCCGGCGCTCTGCGCCAGTCGCGACCGCAGTTCGTCGGCGTCGACCGTGGCCGGATCGATCTCGACAGTGACCGGCTCGGCGCCGACGGCCGCGAGTCCCGATTCGAGGGCAGCGATCAGCGCGCGGTCCAGCCCCGTCGGCACGATCACCTGCCAGGTCCCGGACAGCCGCCCCGGGTGCGTGGTGACCGGCTGCCACGACACCTGGTAACGGGCCGCATCGAGTCCCACCCGGCCACGGCTGGTCCGGCGCCATGCGGACAATGCGGACGCCACCGGCCGCACTGTCTGCTCCGGCAGACCGAGTCCATCCGCGAGCGACGCCAGGTCGCCGGCGTCGACCGCCGCCCAGAACCGTGCGTCCGCACCGTCCGCACCTGTCCCGGTGGTGCCGGCGGGGTCCTTCACCGGCGCCTCGAGCCAGTACCGCTGGTGCTGAAACGGGTAGCTGGGCAGGTCGGTTCGGCAAGCGCCGGTGCCGCCGAACACCGCGTCCCACGCCACTGGCGCACCCGCGGTCCACAAGGTGCCGAGCGCGTTGAGGCCGGTGCGGATCTCGTCCTTGTCCCGGTGCTGGAACGGCACGGCCGGCACATCGGTGGCAGCGTCGTCCGCCAGCGTTTCACGCACCAGCGCGGTGAGTACCGCGTCCGGGCCGATTTCCAGGAACGCGTTGGCCCCGGCCGCGCGCAGCGCGCACACGCCCTCGTGGAAGCGCACTGCCTCGCGCACCTGCCGTACCCAGTAGCCGGGGTCGCACAGTTCGTCCGCGGTCGCGATGCGTCCGGTCATGTTCGACACCACGGGCAGCACCGGCGGGTGGAACGGCAGCCGTTCGGCGACCGAGCGGAAATCGTCGAGCATCGGCTCCATCAACGGCGAATGGAAAGCGTGACTCACCCGCAATCGCCGTGTCCTGTGGCCGGCCGCGGCCAGTTCTTCGACGACCCGTCGCACGTCGTCACTCGCGCCGGACACCACGACGGAGCGAGGGCCGTTCACCGCGGCCACCTCGACGGTGCCGCCAACGGCCGCGAGCACCTCGTGAACCGTCGCCTCGTCCGCTGCCACGGACACCATCGCGCCGCCGGCGGGCAGCGCCTGCATCAACCGGCCGCGCGCGGCGACCAGGGCCGCTGCGGACGGGAGGTCCAGGACACCCGCGACATGGGCCGCAGCGAGTTCGCCGATGGAGTGGCCGGCGACGAATTCCGGCCGGATACCCCAGGACTCGACCAGCCGGCACGCTGCCACCTCGAACGCGAACAGCGCCGCCTGGGCATAGCCGGTCTGTTCGAGGTCGTCCGCGTCGGTGCCGTACAGGACGGTCCGCAGCGGCCGTTCGAGGTGGGTGTCCAGCAGGTCGATCGCGGCGTCGTACGCCTCGGCGAAAACCGGGAAACGGCCGGCGAGGCGCCGGCCCATGCCGAGCCGCTGGCTGCCTTGGCCGGTGAACAGCACGGCGATACGTGAGTCTCCGCCCCGCCCTTGCGCGACGCCGGGAGCAGGTCGGCCCGTGGCGATCGCGTCGAGGGCAGCGTGCAGTTCGGCCTTGTCGGCGACCACGGCTACGGCCCGCTCAGCGAGCGCCGCGCGCGCCACACCCGAGGTGAACCCGATGTCGGCCACGGATGCCCGTACGGAAGCCATGTCTGCGGCTCGCCCGCGTAACGCGGCCACGGTCGCTGCCGACAGCGGAATCGGAACCACCCCCGCCTCAGGTGCGGAGTGACGGGGCATCTCCTCCGGGGGCTGTTCGAGGATCACGTGTGCGTTCGTCCCGCTGATTCCGAAGGACGACACACCTGCCCGCCGCGGCCGACCGGTCCGCGGCCAGGCCACCGACCCCGACGACACGACCTCCACCCCGCCCGCCGCCCAGTCCACATGCGACGACCACTGCTCGGCGTGCAGCGACCCCGGCACCACCCCGGCACCCAGCGCCGACACCATCTTCATGACCCCCGCCACACCGGCCGCCGCCTGGGTGTGACCGATGTTCGACTTCACCGAGCCCAGCAACAGCGGACTGCCGGCCCGGTCCCGGCCGTAGGTCTCCAGCAGCGCCTGCACCTCGATCGGGTCACCCAACGCCGTGCCCGTACCGTGGCCTTCCACCACATCGACGTCCGACGTGGACAGACCCGCGTCGGCGAGAGCGGCCCGGATCACCCGCTGCTGAGACGGACCGTTCGGCGCGGTCAGACCGTTGCTGGCGCCGTCCTGGTTCACCGCGGTCCCACGCACCACCGCCAGCACCCGGTGACCACGCAGGCGCGCCGTGGACAGCCGCTCCACCACGACCACGCCGACGCCCTCGGCCCAGCCCGTGCCATCCGCGCCCTCGCCATACGCCCGGCACCGACCGTCGGCCGACAGACCACCCTGCCGGCTGAATTCCACGAACGTGAAGGGCGAGGACATCACGGTGACGCCGCCGGCCAGGGCGACCTCGCACTCCCCGCTGCTCACCGAACGCACGGCGAGGTGCAGGGCCACCAACGACGAGGAACACGCGGTGTCCACGGTGATCGCCGGGCCTTCCAGCCCCAGCGTGTACGCAACGCGGCCGGAGGCGACGCTGCCGGTCGTCCCGGTACTGAGGTAGCCCTCGACCTCGGCCGGCACGGACGGCAACCGGCTCCCGTAGTCGTGGTACATCAGACCGGCAAAGACACCGGCCCGCGCACCCCTCAATTCGTTGGCGTCGATGCCGGCATGCTCCAGCGCCTCCCACGAGACCTCCAACAGCAACCGCTGCTGCGGATCCATCGCCACTGCCTCCCGCGGCGACACTCCGAAGAACCCGGCGTCAAAACCAGCCGCATCGTTCAAGAAGCCACCGAAACGGGTCGCCGAGGTGCCCTGCCGACCCTTGTCCGGATCAAACAGCGTCGCCAGGTCCCATCCGCGGTCGGTGGGGAACGGCGAGATCGCGTCCACCCCGTCCTCCGCCAGCCGCCACAGGTCCTCCGCCGAGCGCACCCCACCGGGATAGCGCCCGGCCATGCCGACGATCACCACCGGATCGTCTTCGGCCGGGCCACGAGTCGGCGTCGCGTCGAGCGGTGCGGTACTGCCGGCGGGCTGAAGTTCGGACATCAGCCGGACGGCCAGTTCGTCCGGACTCGGATGGTCGAAGAGAAGGGTGGCCGGCAGCCGCAGGCCGATCGCGGCGGACAATCGGTTGCGCAGTTCCAACGCGGTGAGCGAGTCGAAGCCGATGTCGCTGAAGCTGCGCCGCCCCGACATGGCGGTGGCATCCGGCAGGCCCAGGGTGGCGGCCGCCTCGGTGCAGATCAGGTCGACCAGGAGCGGCAGCCTCTGTGCCTCGGTGGCCAGGGCCAGCCGCCGTACCAGCCCCGAAGCCGAGGGAGCGGTGGGGCGGGTGGCCGGTGCGAGGCCGCGCAGGATGGCCGGGAGGTCCACGGCGGAGCGCAGCGCGCGGCGGTCGAGGCTCACCGGCACCACCTCCGTCCTCGGGCGGCCCAGGGCCGCGTCGAACAGCGCGAGGCCCAGCTCCGGGGTGAGCGGCACCATGCCGGAGCGGGCCAGCCGGGCGCGGTCGGCGGTGCCGAGCGAGGCGGCCATGCCGTCCTTCCACGGCCCCCAGGCCAGCGAGAGCGCGACGCGGCCCTCGGCGCTTCGCCGCCGGGCCAGCGCGTCCAGGAACGCGTTGCCGGCCGCGTAGGCCGCCTGGCCGGCGGTGCCGAGCGTTCCGGCGATCGAGGAGAACAGCACGAAAGCGGCGAGGTCCAGGCCCTCGGTGGCCTCGTGCAGGTTCCAGGCGCCGTCCACCTTGGGTCGCAGCGCGGCCTCGAGCCGTCGCCCGGTGAGCCCGCCCACGACCGCGTCGTCGAGCACGCCCGCGGCGTGCACCACCGCGGTGAGCGGATACTCGGACGGGGTCTCGGCGACCAGTGCCCGCACCTGCGCTGCGTCGGCCACGTCGCAGGCCACCACCCGAACCGTCGCCCCGGCCGCCCGAAGCTCGGCGGCCAGCTCGGCGATTCCCGGGGCTGCGGTGCCCCGCCGTCCGGCGAGCAGCAGAGACCGGATGCCGTGCCGGTGGACGAGGTGACGGGCCAGCAGCGCGCCCAGCGCACCGGTGGCGCCAGTGATCAGCACCGTCCCTTGGGGATCGAGCGTGGTGGGCGACGCGCTGCCGACGGCGCTGAGCCGGGGTACCAGCACGTGTCCCGCGCGCACCGCCAGTTGTGGCTCCTCGGTGCGGAACACCTCGTCGGGCATGGCGACAGGCTCGTCGAGGTCGACCAGTGTGATCCGGCCGGGCTGCTCGGCCTGCGCGGACCGCACCAGTCCCCACACCGCCGCGTGCGCCAGATCGGTGATCCGCGGGTCGCCGCCGGCGGCAACCGCACCCGTGGTGACCAGCACCAGGCGCGCGGCCGCGAACCGTTCGTCGGCCAACCAGCCGGCCACCACCTCGAGCACGGCGGCCGTGACGGCCCTGACACGCTCAGGCTCCGGGCCGCCGCCCTTGCTCGGCGCGCGCAGCACCACGACGTCGCCGGCGACGACCGGTTCGGTGAGGTCGGCGAGCGTGTTCACGTGCCGGATCGACGGTGTGGCCGGCGCGGAACCGGCAGGCAGCGGCACCCAGTCCACAGCGAACAGCGCGTCAGCGGCCGGGTCACGGCCGGCGAAGGCGGCGAACTGCTTCTCCGTGACACCGCGCACGGACAGCGCGCCGATCGACAGGATCGGGCGGTCGTCGTCGTCCACGAGGTCCACCGCGACGGTGTCCGCGCCGACCGGTTCGATCCGCGCCCGCGCCACCACGGCACCGGTCGTGTGGAGTCGCACGTCACGGAACGTGAACGGCAGCTTCACCGCTGAGTCGGCCGGCGTGACAAGGCCGAGCGCGTGCAGCACGCTGTCCAGCACCACGGGATGCAGTCCGTAGCCGGTCGGGTCCAGCCCCTCGGGCCGGACCGAGGCGTACACCGCGCCGCCTCGCCGCCAGGCCGTGCGCAGCCCTCGGAAGGCCGGGCCGTAGCCGAGGCCGCGGTCGGCCAGTTCGTCGTACCAGCCGGCCACGTCAACGGGTTCCCCGTCACCCTGCGGCCACCTCGTCACGTCCACGGTGGGCTCGCCGTCGCTCCAGCGGCTGACCGTGCCGGTGGCGTGTCGGGTCCATGGCTCGGGCTCGTCGCGTTCCGGTCGCGAATGGATCGACAGCGGGCGCCGTCCTGCCTCGTCCGGTGCTCCGACGACCACCTGCACCTGCCTCGCGGCAGCCAGCGGCATGGGCGCCTCGATGGCCAACTCGTCCAGCAGCGGGTGACCGCAGTGGTCGCCGGCGCGCACGGCGAGATCGACCAGTGCCGCGCCGGGCACCAACGCGGTCCCGAACACCGCGTGGTCAGCGAGCCAGGGATGGGTGTCCAAGCCGACTCGCCCGGTCAGCACGAACTCGTCAGCGTCCGCTCGCGCGATCACGCTGGTCAGCAGCGGATGCCCGGTGCCTCCCTGCCCATGCCCGCTCGGATCGGTGGCCGGCCGCACCGCGTCCAGCCAGTAGCGGGTGCGCTGGAAGGCGGAGGTGGGCAGGTCGACCGGGCGTGCTCCGGTACCGTCGAACAGCGCGTCCATCCGGACCTGTACACCGCGCACCCAGAGCCGGGCCAACGCGTGCGCCAGCCCCAGCGGCTCGGCACGGTCCCGACGCACCAGGGGCACGAAGTCCACCTCGACGTCGATCTCGGCATCTTCCATCGCCTCCCGTCCGAGCGTGCTGAGAACGCCGTCCGGACCCAGTTCGAGACACGTGCGCACACCGTCGTCGACCAGGCAGCGCACCGCGTCACCGAACCGGACCGTGGCCCGCACCTGATCCACCCAATAGTCCGGTGTGCACAGTTCGGCGCCGCTCACCGGCCGGCCGGTCACCGTGGACACGATCGGAATGAGGGGTGGGTGGTAGTCCAGGCGCGCGGCGACGGTCCGGAACTCCGCCAGCATCGGCTCCATCAGCGGGGAGTGGAAGGCGTGGCTGACCCGCAGCGGCCGGGTCCTGCGGCCGGCGTCCGCGCATTGCCGGGTCACCGCGAGCACCTCGTCCTCGACACCGGACAGCACCACCCAGCCGGGCCCGTTCACTGCGGCCATGGCGATGCCGGACCGCTCGGCCAGCAACTCGGCGGCCTCCTGCTCGCCGATCTGCACCGCGACCATTGCCCCGCCCTCGGGCAGCGCCGCCATCAGCCGACCTCGGCTGGTCACCAGTTCGGCCGCGTCCCGCAGTGACAGCACCCCTGCGACGTGCGCGGCGGCAACCTCGCCGATCGAGTGGCCGGCCAGGTAGTCGGGCCGCAACCCGAGCGAGGCGACGAGCTGGTACGAACTGACCTCGATGGCGAACAGCGCGGCCTGCGCGTAGTCCGTGCGGTCCAGCAGTGCGGCGTCCGGACTGTCGTGCTCGGCGAACAGCACCGTACGCAGCGGCGGATCCAGGTGCCGGTCGAGTTCGGCGCAGACCTCATCCATCGCGGCAGCGAACACCGGCTGCCGGGCACACAGTTCCCGGCCCATGCCCAGGCGCTGGCTTCCCTGTCCGGTGAACAGGAACGCGAGGCTGCCGTCGGTGACCTGCCCGGTGACCACGGAGGCGGTGGCACGGCCCTCGGCGAGCGCGGTCAAGCCCTCGGTCAGCTCTGCGCTGTCGGCGGCGAGCACTACGGCGCGCAGGTCGGCCGCGGCGCGAGCAGTGAACGTGGACAGCCCGATGTCGGTGGGCTCGGCGGATGCCAGACCGGTCAGCAGCTTCGCGTTCGCGGCGAGGACCGCGTCGTTCCGGCCGGAGACCGCGACCGGCGCCACCTGCGGGACCTTGCGCACCGCTGTGTCGTTGGACTCGGCGGGCGCCGCCTCCACGATGAGGTGCGCGTTGGTGCCGCCGATACCGAACGAGGAGACGGCTGCCCGGCGTGGACGATGCGACTTCGGCCACGGTGTCGCCTCCGTCACCAGTTCCACCGCACCGGCCGTCCAGTCCACGTGCGGCGACGGCTGATCCACGTGCAGAGTGCGCGGCACCGTACCGGCCCTCATGGCCAGGACCATCTTGATCACGGCGCCCACGCCGGACGCGGCCTGGGTGTGTCCGATGTTCGACTTCGCCGATCCGAGCAGCACCGGAGCCGCGTCGCCACGGTGCCGGCCGTAGGTGGCGAGCACCGCCTGTGCCTCGATGGGATCGCCCAGCGGTGTGCCTGTGCCGTGCGCTTCCACAACGTCCACATCGGAGGGACGCAGCCCGGCGGCGGCAAGCGCAGCGTGGATGACTCGCTGCTGGGACGGGCCGTTCGGCGCGGTCAGGCCGTTGCTGGCACCGTCCTGGTTGACCGCGCTGCCGCGCAACACGGCCAGCACAGGATGGCCGTTGCGGCGGGCGGCGGACAGCCGCTCCAGCACCAGCATGCCCGCGCCCTCACCCCAGCAGGTGCCGTCGGCGGCGGCGGCGAACGATTTGCAGCGGCCGTCGACGGCCAGCGCCCGCTGGCGGCTGAACTCCACGAACGGGAACGGGGTGGACAGCACGGTCGCGCCGCCCGCCAGCGCCATCTCGCACTCACCCTGACGTAGCGCCTGCATGGCCAGGTGCAGAGCGACCAACGACGAAGAGCATGCGGTATCCACCGATACGGCGGGGCCCTCCAGTCCGAGCACGTAGGACAGCCGGCCGGAGGCGACGCTGCCGTAGCTGCCGGTCCCGAGGTAGCCCTCCAGCTCCGGAGGTGCGGTAGGCAGACGGGTCGCGTAGTCGTAGTACATGACGCCGGCGAACACGCCGGTGCGGCTGCCGCGCAGCGTGGTCGGGTCGATCCCGGCTCTCTCGACCGCCTCCCACGAGGTCTCCAGGAGCAGCCGTTGCTGCGGGTCCATGGCCAGCGCCTCGCGCGGCGAGATGCCGAAGAACTCCGCGTCGAACCCGAGCGGATCGGTCAGGAACCCACCGTGTCGGGTGTACGAGGTTCCGGGGCGATCCGGGTCCGGGTCGTAGATCGCATCCAGGTCCCAGCCGCGGTCGGCCGGGAACTCCGAAATCGCGTCGACCTCGTGCACGAACAGGTCCCAGAACCGCTCCGGGGTGTCGGCACCTCCCGGGTAGCGGCAGCCCATGCCGATGACGGCGATCGGTTCCCGTGCGGCCTCAGTGAGCCGATTGTTCTCCTTGCGCAGCCGGCCGACCTCCCGCAGGGACTCGCGCAGCGCCTCGACGACCGCGCCCGGTGAGGGGGACTGGCTGCTCATATCGTCGCCTCCTGACTGTTCGTTCCCGGGTCGCGCTCAGACCTGGCCAGCCGCACCAACTCGGCTGCGTCCAGGCTGTCGAGGTCGAGTTCCTCGTCACCCCACACATCGTCGGGCGGGCCGCTCGCAGGCTCGTCGTCCGGTACCGGGGCAGGCGCGTCGCCAGCGAGTGCCCCGCTGATGTGCGCGGCCAGCAAGGCGGGGCTCGGGTAGTCGAAGACAACGGTGGTGGAGAGTGCCAGCCCGGTTTCGGCGATGAGCCGGTTGCGCAGTTCCACCGCGATGAGCGAGTCGAACCCCAGATCGCGGAAGCCGCGCCGCATGTCGACAGCGCCGCCGCCCAGCGCCGTGGCGACTTCGGCACGGAGCAGTGCGGCTACCGCCTGCTCACGCTCCGGCACGGACAGACCTGACAGGCGGTCTACGAAGGTCGCCCGGGCGGTGGCATCGGGAGCAGCCGGGGATACGGCGCTCACGTGAACCAAGCCGCGTAGCAGCGCGGACAGTTCGGTGGGTCGGTCGGCAAGCGCGGCCCTGTCGACCCGCAGCGGCACGACCGCGGCGTCCGGTGCGGACAGTGCGGCGTCGAACAGGGCGAGGCCCTGTTCGTTCGAGATGGCCGCCATGCCGAGGCGAGCGAGCCGCGCCAGGTCGCCGGCGCCGACCGAGCCGGCCATGCCCGCTTCACGCCACGGCGCCCATGCCATCGCCGTGGCCGGCAGCCCGGCCGCGACGCGCTGTTCGGCCAGCGTGTCCAGGAACGCGTTCGCCGCCGCGTAGTTCGCCTGCCCGGCCGCGCCGAACACCGCCGAGGCGGAGGAGAACAGCACGAAATGGTCGAGGTCGAGGTCCGCGGTGAGCGTGTGCAGGTGCCAGGCCGCGTCCACTTTCGGCCGGAGAACCCCGGCGAGCCGCTCCGGTGTGAGTGCCTCGAGTACTCCGTCGTCCAGTACACCCGCCGCGTGTACGACGCCGGTGAGCGGCCGGTTCGCCGGGATGCCGGCCAGCAGGTCCGCGACAGCGTCCCGGTCGGCGACATCGCACGCGGCGAACGCCACTTCGGCCCCGGATGCGGTGAGCGCGGCTCTGAGTGCGTTCGCGTTCGAGGCGGCCGCGCCTCGCCGGCTGGCCAGCAGCAGCCGGCGCACGCCGTGCATGGTGGCCAGGTGCCGCGCGATCAGGTCGCCGAGCGCACCGCTGGCCCCGGTGATCAGTACGGTGCCGTCCGGCCGCCAGGTCGGAGCCGTGCCTTCGCCGGCGGGCCCGAGCCGGGGCACCGCGATCCGTCCGTTCCGGATGGACGACTGCGGTTCGTCTAGTGTGAGCACAGCTGGCAGAGAGGCGAGCGAGACAGGTGTGCCATCCGTTTCGACGAGCAGTATCCGGCCCGGGTTCTCGCGCTGCGCCGATCGAATCAGCCCGCGCACGGCGGAAAGGTCCAATTCCGGCCCGTCCTCGGTCAGCACCACGAGCCGCGCCGTTCCGCGGTCGCGGCTCAACCAGGCCTGGAGTGCCACGAGTGCCCGCCGGGCCGCGACATGGACCCGCGCGGGCATGTCGTCCTCGCCGCCTGTACGCCACGGCAGAACGACCATGTCCGGGAGGTGGTCCGCCGTGTCGAGCGCGGCCAGGTCAGGAAGCCGGGTGACGGCGCGCCCGTGGTGGGACAACGCCTCGGCCAGGCCGGTGAAAGGCTCGCCCACGATCGCGGCCGAGCCGGTGGCACCGGTTCTCGCGTCGATCGGAATCCAGTCGATGCGCAGCGGGCGCCCAGCCGTGCCGGCCAAGCGGTCGGCGGGCACCGTACGCACGGTCATCTCGTCCACGGTCACGACCGGCTTCCCGGCCGGGTCAGTCAGCTCGACCCGGATGGTGTCCTCCCGCAACCGGGTGATCCGGACCGTCGCAACTGTCGCGCCGGGTTCGTGCACCCGAACCCCGGACCAGGAGAACGGCAGGCGGGGTCCTGCCTCGGCGGTGAAGAAACCGAACACGCCGGCGCCATGCAGGGCCGCGTCGAGCAGTACCGGGTGGACGAGGTGACCGGCGGCGTCCTCGGCGATCCCGACGTCGGCCAGAACGGTTTCGCGGGCAGCCGACACCGCGGTCACACGTCGGAAGGCCGGGCCGTAGCTCAGGCCTGTGGCCGCAAGTCCGCTGTACAGCTCGTCCACCGACAGCTCCGCAGCGGCCTCGACCGGGACAGCTGCAACGGGCGGGGGCGGTGTGCAGGCGGGTACGAGGGCGCCGGAGGCATGCCGGGTCCAGGCCGTCGAACCGTCTTCTCGCGAGTGCACCGTGACGGCGCGGCGTCCCGCGGCGTCCTCGGCTCCGACCTCGATCTGGACGAGCATCGGGTCCTGATCGGTGAGGGTCAAGGGAGCGGCCAGCACCAGCTCCGCCAACTCGCCGGCCCCGACCTCGGCGCCTGCCGCGAGCACGAGTTCTACCAGCGCCGCGCCGGGAACCACGACCGCGCCGGCAACGACGTGGTCGGCCAACCACGGAGCGGCGGCCACCGACAGGGCCGTGGTGAACACTTCGGTGTGTCCGGACAGGGAGATCCTCGCGCCCAGCAGCGGATGTGCCGCGACCCGCAAGCCGAGCGAAGCGGGCGCGGTGCCGGGACGGTGGTCGAGCCAGAACCGGCGGTGCTGGAAGGGATACGTCGGCAAGGGCACTCGCCGCCCCTTCGTCAGCACGGCCGTCCAGTCCACCTCGATCCCGGTGACGTGCAGCCCGGCCAGTCCTGTCATCAGTCCGGCCACCTCCGATCGGTTGTGATGCTGGGCAGGCACGCACCCGATCGGCTCGTTCGCGCACGCCTGCTCGACCAGCGCGGTCAGAACCGGTGCGGGCCCCACCTCGAACGTCGCGGTGACCCCATCGGCCACCAGGGCGCGCACGCCGTCGTGGAAACGCACGGGCGCGCTTGCGTGCTGAATCCAGTAGTCAGGCGAGAGCACCAGATCGTCCTCGGCGAACCGCCCGGTCACGTTGGAAACAAGCGCGATCGTGGGCGGCCGGAAGGTGAGGGTTTCCAACACCGCGCGGAACTCGGCGAGCATCGGCTCCATCAGCGGCGAATGGAAGGCATGGCTGACGTTGAGCCAGGTGGTCCTACGTCCGGCGGAACCGAGCGCGTCGGCGGCCGCAGCGACCGCCGCCTGCGTCCCGGAGAGCACCACGGCGTTCGGCGCGTTCACGGCCGCGAGCGCGACGTCGACAGACCCGGCCGGGAGCAATGCGGCGGCGTGCCGCTCATCGGCTTCCACCGCGACCATCGCACCGCCCGAGGGCAGCGCCTGCATCAGCCGGCCGCGGGCGGCGACCAGCGCGCACGCGTCCGCCAAGCTCAGCACCCCGGCGACGTGCGCTGCGGTTACCTCGCCGATGGAGTGGCCGGCCACCACATCCGGTCGAACGCCCCAACTCTCCACCAGCCGATACATACTGACCTCGAACGCGAACAACGCGGCCTGTGTATAGCCGGTCCGGTCGAGCAGGCGCGCGTCGGTGGACTCCTCGGGAGCGAACATCACCTCCCTGACGGGTCGGTAACCGTGCGGCGCGAGCGAACGGTCCAGTTCCCCGCAGATCTCGTCGAGTGTCTTCGCGAACACCGGGTACCGGGCCGCCAGTTCACGGCCCATCCCGGCCCGCTGGCTGCCCTGCCCGGTGAACAGCACGGCGAGTCGCCCGCCCGACCGGAACTGTCCGCGCACCACACCGGGCGCGGACCGTCCCTCGGCTACGGCAGCCAACCCGGCCCGCAGCGTTCCCTCGTCCGCGCCGACCACGACGGCCCGTTCGGTGAACGCCTCCAACCGGGCGAGGGAGTGCGCGACATCAGCTGGGCCGACAGCCGCGAGCGGGGACTGGAACTGCTCGGCTCGCGCGCGCAACGCCTCGGGGTCATGGGCGCTGAGCACCAGCGCCACCGGGCCCTCACCGTCCCCCGGCGGGGATGGCAACTCGGTTGTCGAGTCGGCCTGTTCGAGGATCACGTGTGCGTTCGTCCCGCTGATTCCGAACGACGACACACCGGCCCGCCTCGGCCGACCGCTCTCCGGCCACGCCACCGACCCCGACGACACGACCTCCACTCCGCCCGCCGCCCAGTCCACATGCGACGACCGCTGCTCGGCGTGCAGAGATCCGGGCACCACGCCGGCGTCCAGGGCGAGCACCATCTTCACCAGACCGGCCACGCCAGCCGCGGCCTGGGTGTGACCGATGTTCGACTTCACCGACCCGAGCAGCAGCGGCGCGGCGACCCGGTCGCGGCCGTACGTCTCCGACAGCGCCCGCACCTCGATCGGGTCACCCAACGCGGTACCGGTACCGTGGCCCTCCACCACATCGACATCCGAGGTCGAAAGGCCGGCGTCGGCGAGAGCGGCCCGGATCACCCGCTGCTGCGCCAGACCGTTCGGTGCGGTCAGGCCGTTGCTGGCGCCGTCCTGGTTCACCGCGGTCCCACGCACCACCGCCAGCACCCGGTGCCCCGACTCCCGCGCCCTTGACAACCGCTCCACCACGACCACACCGACGCCCTCGGCCCATCCCGTGCCATCCGCGCCGTCGCCATAGGACCGGCAGCGACCGTCTGCCGACAGACCACCCTGGCGGCTGAACTCCACGAACGTGAAAGGCGAGGACAGCACAGTGGCGCCGCCGGCCAAGGCGACGTCGCACTCCCCGCCGCACACCGAGCGCACGGCAAGATGGAGGGCCACCAAGGACGAAGAACACGCTGTGTCGATGGTGATCGCAGGTCCCTCGAAGCCGAACCGGTAGGCGACTCGGCCGGACGCGACGCTGCCCGCGCCGCCGGTCATCCGATGGCCGCGCACATGCGGCGGCACACCATCGTAGGCAGCCGCGTAGTCGTGATACATCAGGCCGGTGAAGACCCCCGTCCGGCTTCCTCTCATCCCGCCGACATCGAAGCCGGCCCGCTCCAACGCCTCCCACGACACCTCCAGCAGCAACCGCTGCTGCGGATCCATCGCCACCGCCTCCCGCGGCGACACCCCGAAGAACCCGGCGTCGAAACCTGCGACGTCAGCCAGGAAGCCGCCACATTGAGTCCGCGAACCACCGGGGCCATCCGCATCGGACAACGCGGCAAGGTCCCAGCCCCGATCAGCGGGGAACGGCGAGATCACGTCCACCCCGTCCGACACCAGCCGCCACAGGTCCTCCGGCGAGGCAACGCCCCCGGGCAGACGGCAGGCCATCCCCACGATGACCACCGGATCATCACCGGCAGAGTCGTCCGACACCATCGGGGCATTCTCGGGAGCGGGCCCCCCGTCGGTGAGTGCGCGCATGTGGTTGATGACCGCAGCCGGGGTCGGGTGGTCGAACACGAGGCCGGCCGGGACAGACCGGCCGGTGCGACGTACGAGTCGGTTCCGCAATTCGACTGCACCCGCCGAGTCCAGCCCCAGGTCCTGGAACGTGGCACCGACGTCCAAGCCGGTCGCAGACGGCTGGCCGAGCACTCCGGCCACCTCGGCCAGCACCAGGTCCTTGACCGCCGGGCCCGTGAGCGCGGGCAACGCCGTAGCAGTGGACCGCGCGACAACCGGCTCGTCGCCGAGCCAGAACCGGGAGCGCTGGAACGGGTACGCGGGCAGCACTGTCCGTTCACGAGCCCGCACGCCCAGGTCCGCGAAGACCGTCGGCCAGTCGATCGAAACCCCTCGGGTGTGGAGCGCCGTGAGCGCGGCGAGCAGGGTGGCAACCTCCGGACGGCGCGCTCGGCCCGCGCACGCGAAAAGCGACGCATCGTCGCTGACGCATTCCCTGCCCGCGCCGGTCAGCACCGCATCCGGGCCGACCTCCAGGAAGCGGGTGACACCGTGGGCCCGCGCCGTGCGGACCGCGTCGAGGAAGCGCACGGTGCCTCGCACCTGCCGGACCCAGTAATCAGGTTGGCAGATCTCCTCGGCCGCGATCACCTCGCCGGTCACATCCGACACGATCGGCAGCCGTGGCTGCCGATAGGTGAGGGTTTCCGCCACGGCTTGAAACTCGGCGAGCATCGGGTCCAGGTGTGCCGAGTGGAAAGCATGGCTGACCCGCAACCGCTGGACCCGCCGCCCGGCCGACTCCCACCTGCGTGCCAGCGCCAGCACGGCGTCGCGGTCGCCGGACAGCACGACGGCGGTCGGGCCGTTGACCGCGGCGATGGCCACGCCGTCGGGGAGTTGGCCGAGTTCGGCCTCAGCCACCTCCATGGCCACCATCGCGCCGATCGACGGCAGCGCCTGCATCAGCCGACCACGCGCAGCCACCAGCGTCGCGGCGTCCTCCAGCGACAGCACGCCGGCTGTCCGCGCGGCGGCCAACTCACCGATCGAGTGTCCCATCAGGACGTCTGGCCGCACGCCCCACCGGTCCAGCGTCGCAGCGAGCGCCACCTCGTACGCGAAGAGCGCGGGCTGCGCATACTCGGTTCGGTCGAGCACGTCGGCGTCCGTACCGTCGATTACCTCGCGCAGCGGTCGCGGCAGCAGCGGGTCCAGTCGCGCGGCGACAGCGTCGAACGCGTCCGCAAATGCGGGTACCGCGCGGCGCAGTTCAACGCCCATGCCGAGCCGCTGACTGCCCTGACCGGTGAACAGGAGCGCACATTTCCCGTCATCCACCACATCTGCACGGCCCCCACCGGCGGCCAGGTCGTCAAGCCCTGCGCGCAATGCGGTGAGGTCGCCGGCAACGAATCCGGCACGGTGCGCGAAATGGGTGCGGGTGGATGCCAGCGAGTGCGCGACCGCGGCCGGCGACAGACTCGGGTGAGCGTCCACGTGGGTGAGCAATCGGGATGCCTGATCTCGGACGGCCTGCTCGGTACGGCCGGAGAGCAGCACCGGAAACGGCCCGGACTCGGACTCGGACTTCGAAGCGGACTCGCAGTCGGACTCGGGGTCGGGGTCGGTCGTCGACGGGGTCGGCCATTCGGCCAGTACCAGGTGGCAGTTGGTACCTCCCATGCCGAAGGAACTGACGCCGGCCACCAGCGGACGGCCGGTCGACGTCAGGGGCCGAAGTTCCGTGTTCACCGTCAAGCGGGTGGCAGTCAGGTCGATCTTCGGGTTGGGGGTGCGATAGTTCAGGCTCGGGGTGAGCATCCGATGGTGCAGGCACAGCACGACCTTCAGCAGACCGGCGATGCCGGCCGCGCCTTCCAGGTGACCGAGCACCGTCTTGACCGAGCCGACCGGCAACGGCGCAGTCGCAGGCCGCACCGTTCCCAGCACCGCACCGAGCGAGGCGGCTTCAACCGGATCTCCCGTGGGGGTGCCCGTTCCGTGCAGTTCCACGAAACCGACCTCGGCCGCGTCGACACCGGAGTTGGCGTAGGCAGATCGCAGCAACTCAATCTGGGCATCGGCACTGGGTGAGGTGAGCGAGGGACCGCCGCCGTCGTTGTTCACCGCACCGCCGCGGATCACTCCGAGCACTCTGTCGCCGTCCGCCAGGGCCCGCTCCAGCGGTTTGAGCACCACCATGCCGCCGCCTTCGCCGCGCACGTACCCGGCGGCGCGGGCGTCGAAGGTGTAGGCGCGCCCGTCCGGCGACAACGCCCCGAAGCGGTCCGCGATCACGAACCCGTCGTCGGTGATGTTCAGCTGCACGCCGCCGGCCAGTGCGGTGGTCGCGGCACCCGACCACAAGCTCTCACAGGCCAGCAGCACCGACACAAGCGACGACGACTGTCCTGAGTCGACCGTCATGCTCGGTCCGCGGAGACCGAGCACGTAGGAGATCCGGTTGGCGAGGATGCTCCGGTTGAGGCCCGTGAGGGTGGTGGCACCGGCCTCGGCCGCGCCGCGCTGCCGGCACAGCTCCGCGTAGTCGTCTGTCATCGCACCGAGGAACACGCCCGTACGGCTGTGTCGCAAGGTACTCGGCACGATGCCCGCGTGTTCCAGCGCCTCCCAGGCAAGTTCGAGCGCCAGCCGCTGCTGCGGGTCCATGCTCACTGCCTCGCGCGGCGGGATACCGAAGAATTCGGGGTCGAACCGATCCACCTCGGCCAGGAAGCCACCCATGCGGTCGGCGGGCAGACCCCGGCCGGCCGGGGCGGCGCCGATGGCGCTTCGACCGGACCGCAGCAGGTCCCACAGCCCCTCGACCGTAGAAGCACCTGGCAGCCGACAGGCCAGACCGATCACGGCGATCGGTTCAGGCGCCCTGGGGTCGCTTGCCATTGCCATCGTGATCCTTTCTGAGCCCCTCGGGCAACAACGCGGTTCGAGGCACTGGCATCCCGGCACATCAGGTGTGCGGGCACGCCGGCTCGATCGGTGGTAAGGAGTGCGTCGTGCGTGATCACGATGCCGAAACAGCCCAAGGTGAACGCGGCCGGATCAAAGGAAGTGGTCCGGTTGTGATCCTGTCCTGTGCCTCAGCGACGTCATCGCGTCGCGGACGCTGTCCACCGGATCGTCGAACTCATCCCCGCAGGGTCTGTTCGGCGGCTCCGGCACGCCCGACCGGCCATCCCCCGGACTTGACCGCGGTGCTCATCGCCCCGCCCTCCCCCGGCAGCAGCGGGGTCAACGCGTTGCCACCGAGGCGCTCTCGCAACGCGGGATCCGACACACCCAATCCCGCCGACGGAGCCATGCACAGTATCCCGATCTTGCCGACATGCTCGTTCAACTGCAGTCGGCGGCACGCTTCGGCGGCGTCACCGAGCTGGTAGATCTCCGACAGCACTGGTTTGATGCTCCCGTCTGCGATCAGCCGGGTACACTCGACGGCTTCTTGCAGGTTGGCGCCGTGGCTGCCCATCACGGTCTTCAGCTTCATCCACAGGTACCTGTTGTCATAGCTGTGCTGGTAGCCGGAGCTGGAGCCACAGGTGATCACCACACCTCCGCGGCGAACAACGAACACCGACACGCCGAAGGTGGCTCGACCGGTGTGCTCGAACACGATGTCCGGGTCCCGCCCTACCAGTTCGCGGATCTTCGAGCCCAGCCGCTTACCCAGCCTGATCACTGCATCCGGCTCGGCGGCAGAGTCGCCATCAAGGCCTATCTCGGTACGATCTATGACGAAATCGCATCCCAGCTTGCGTACCGCTTCGGCCTTGCGCGCGGAGCTCACCACGCCGATCGGGATTCCGCCGCCGTTCTTCACCATCTGCACCGCGAAGGCTCCCAAGCCGCCCGCGGCACCCCAGATCAGGACGACGTCGCCCTGCTTGAGTCGCGCGCCATGCTTGCCGACCAGCATTCGATACACCGTGGTGGCGCACAGTGTGTTCGAGGCGGACTCCTCCCAAGTGAGGTGCTTCGGCTTGGGTATCAACTGGCTTGCTCGTACAACCGTGTATTCGGCCATGGAACCGAAGTTGGTTTCGAAACCCCAGGCCCGCTGGTTTTCGCCCATCATCCCGTCGTCATGGGTACCGTGCTCCTGGTCGTCCACCTGTGAGGGGTGGATCACGACCTCGTCACCGATCTTCCACCGGCGCACACCGGAACCGACGCGCACAATGACACCGGCACCGTCGGACCCGATGACATGGTGTGGCTGGTCGTGACGGGTGGCCCAACCGCCCTGTCGCCCGAGCTGTTTCAGGAAATTGAATGTCGGCACGGGCGAGAACATCGCCGACCACACGGAGTTGTAGTTGACCGCGCTCGCCATCACAGCGACAAGCACCTCGTCGGGCGCGATCTCGGGCATGGGCACCTGGCCCACCACCAAGGACTTCCGCACATCCTTGTCAGCGGCATCGCCGAACATGGCGACGTCCTGGGCCCTGAGATAAGCCGCCTTGTACGTGGCAGGCAGGACGGCCCGCTCCAACTCTTCGGGGTCGGCGCCACCATGCAGAG
This sequence comes from Streptomyces sp. NPDC001443, assembly GCF_053597355.1. Lineage (NCBI taxonomy): Bacteria > Bacillati > Actinomycetota > Actinomycetes > Kitasatosporales > Streptomycetaceae > Streptomyces > Streptomyces sp. NPDC001443. The sequence continues at coordinate 118,539 of NZ_JBSFIA010000014.1, read as the reverse complement.
CTTCGCTCAGTTCCATTCCATTACGCTTTCTCCTCTTTCCGATCTCCCGGATCCTGCTTGACGACGGAGGCCGCCGCCGGCGAGGAGGACGGCGGGGTACCGGGCCACCGCGCGCAGCCGCAGCTCGCGGGCGGCCGGCCGGGTGGCACGTCCGAGCCCACGCCACTGGTGGCGCCGAGCCCGGCCACCGGGGGCCGACCGGTCGGTTCCGTTGCCATCCGGTGCCTCCCAGGGCGGGCAGTTGGATGCGGTTCGTCGGGACACGGCGGTACCTGTGGCGCATCGGGCCCCAGTGCGTGCCCGCGTCCGGCTCGCCCGATCATGCTGCCGTCCGATCGGGTGCGGGCGGAGAAGCGGTGGAGGCGACCGGGGCCCGGGCGGCGTGGACCTCAGGCTCGATCCGCTGCACCGTCCTCACTCCACGTGATGAGTCATCGAAAAAGAGGTCGTCCCGGACGAGTCACGAAGAACATCAGCTCAGGGACCGTTTTCCGGCTCATTGCTCCGCGTGCGTGCGCCGAGAGCGTCGAACGAGCGTTTCGGTGCATGCCGGAATCCGGTTGGGATACTCGACGTGATTCGGGCTTGAACAGAGGAGGAACACGGACGGCGTCGCCGCTCCCGGCAGGGAAAGTGTTCCCCTGTCCGGGCATCATGCGCGTTCTGGCGCCCTGCTCGACGGAACGCTGGAAAACCTGCGGGCGTCCGCCATCGTGGTCGATGACGATGGCCTCATCGTCGCGGTCAACGGCGCGGCCCAAAGCCTGCTGGGCAGGGAAGCCTCAGAACTCGTCGGTCAGGACTTCCACGACCTGCTGCACCGGGACAGATACGGGCACTCGGTGCCGCGCACGCGCTGCCGGATGAGGAAGGCCATCCTCACGGGGGACACCAGACATGGCGACGCCGAGTGGTTCGCCTGCGGGGACGGCACTCTCGTCCAGTTGTCCTGGCTGTCACGCCCTACTCACCCGGTCCGGGCGGGACAGGTGCGCCGGCGATGCTGTACGAGCCGAAGCCAGGGGACGTGCGCCACACCGACGGCGGGTACTCCGCGCCGCTGACGGAACTGGACCGCCTGTCCCTGCTGGCGGAGACGACCACGCAGCTCACATCCACCCTGGACGCGGACGAGGCGCTGCACCGGCTGGCGGCCCTGACCGTGCCCCGGCTCGCGGACTGGGTCGTGTTCGACCTGCTCACCGAACGTGACGAAGTACGACGCGTTCTCGTGATGGAGCACAAGGACGGCATTCTCATCGAGCGGGACGACCTGCAGGGCCCGATGCCTCCCGTGCCGGCAGAGTCACCGATGCCCCTGTCACGGGCCCTGCGCGGCGCCGCCTCCTCCCTCGCCGGCCCTGCCACCTACCAAGGTCCGCCCGACTCCGGCACAGCGGTCGAGCAGCAGCGCCTGTCCACCGCGACAGGTATGCACTCCGCCGGCATCGCACCCATTCGCGGGCTGCGGGACGTACTCGGCGCCCTGACCCTGGGCCGCGCCCAGCGTCATGACGCCTTCCCCCCTGCCGACCTGCCGCTGTTGGAGGACCTCACCCGCCGGGCGGGCCTGGCGCTGGACAACGCGCGCCTGTACCAGCGCCAGCGCAAAGTCGCCGAGACCATGCAACGCCACCTGCTGCCCCAGCTGCCCGTCCTGCCCGGGCTGGAGATGACCGCGCGCTACGTACCCGCTCCGGACGCCTCGTCCATGGGCGGTGACTGGTACGACGCCTTCGCTCTGGCCGCCCACGCACTGGCCATCGGCGACGTCGTCGGACACGATCTCGACGCCGCAGCCGGCATGGCGCAGGTCCGCAATATGCTGCGCGCCTTCGCCTGGTCCCACCTCGAGGCCGCACCCAGCGCCGTCGTCACACGGCTCGACGATGCCGTGACGCACATAGCCGAGGTACCCATGGCCACCATGATCCTCGCCAGGCTCACCCTCGGGAATGACACACTGTGGCGCCTACGCTGGACGAACGCCGGCCACCCGCCGCCCCTGCTCATCACCCACGACGGTCAGACCCGCTACCTCGACGAGGCTCACGGCATACTCCTCGGAACCGGGGTCACCAGACCTCGCCCCGACGCCGTCACCGTCCTGCCACCCCAGGCCACGCTCCTGCTCTACACCGACGGACTGGTCGAATCCCCGCACCACTCCATCGATCACGGGCTTGACCGGCTGCGCCGACACGCGGCCTCCCTCGCCCACCGCCCCCTCGACTCCTTCTGCGACTTGCTGCTGGACCAGGTCCGCCCCAGCGACAACGATGACGACGTCGCCATGATCGCGCTGCGCACGCTCCCTCCCGCAGGACCCGCCTGACCCGCGCATGAGGCAAATCGAGTGGGCGGAACGGGAGACTGCCGAAGTTCCTGAGCCGGTGGGCTGAGGCTTCGAACGCCTCTCTCCGCCGCGCGAGAACTGCGCGCTGTGCGGGCCCCGCACTGCCCCGCCGGTGAGCGCAGAACGCGGTGTCCGCGTGCCGGTTCACCGCCGCGGAGGACGGGCACCGTGGGCATGTAGGTCGGAGGCGGCCGGGAGGAGCTGTTTGGTGAAGGCGTACGGCAGATGTCTCGAATGCCTGCACCTGGTCCAGGCGGCTTCTCCAATGGCCCGCATGCGTGGCGGGACAGTGATCGCTCGATCGGATGGTTGAGGCGTGTCACAGGGGTGGAGCGGAACGAGTTGCGGACCGTCCCACTCCTCCTTGCCGAAGGAGCACATCATGCGTGTACGCCGATCCATGGCCGTGACCGCCGGTATGGCTGCGGCCTCCCCGAGCCGCCGGCGGTGGCACCGTGCGGCTGTCGCAGCGGCCGCTGTGTGTGCGCCACGCCGAGTGGCATCCTGGGCACCGCGACGTCCGCAGCGGCTGAGGCGCCCGGCGGCACGGGAGAGATCCGCAACGCCGGCTCCGGTCGGCACATCGGCACCTACGCTCAGGTGCTTGCCGCGTTCACCGATGCGGACTGGCCGGCCTCGTCCGACCGGAGCTGGACCTTCACTCCGCGCGAGCACGGCAGGTACTACAGCATCCGGAGCCCCACCAAGGGAACCTGCTGGACCCGCAGCCGGAAACCGGTAGCCGGCGGCGACTGGGACCGGTACGGCCCATGGGTTGTCACCCCGGCGCCGTGCAGCCCGACCGCGACGAACCAGCAGTCCCAACTGTGCTCGGAGCCTTACCCGGCGCCGCACGGGGCGGTCTCCATCCGCCCCCGGGACGACCTCTCCACCGACCTGAGGCAGACCAGCACCCCCTAGGGCCTGTGTCAGGTCGTGATCATTCTCGGGTTCTGGTCCCGTGCGGGGGCGGCGCCTGGTAGGACGCTGAGTGTGACACGTACGCAACTCACCGACGAGCAGTGGGAGTTCATCGAGCCGTACCTGCCGATAGGCGAGTACGGTCCGTACCCCAAGCGGCTGCGGGAGCAGTTCGAGGGAGTGATCTGGCGGTTCCGGTCCAGCGCCCAGTGGCGCGAGATGCCCTCCGAGTTCGGACCGTGGCCGACGGTCTACGGGCGCTTTCGTGTCTGGCGGGACGCCGGGGTCTTCCCCGCTCTTCTGGAAGGCATGATCGCCGAGGCCGCTCGCCGGGGACAGACGGACTTATCCCTGGTCAGCGTGGACTCCACTACTGCCCGCGCCCACCACGACGCAGCCGGGATGCACCTCGGCAAGGACGTCATGGACGCCCTTGAGGAAGCCGCCGCCGAACAGGAGCGGGCCCGGCAAAAAGGGGCGGCCCGCCGGGACAGAACGGGCAGGACGGCGGGGACGGCCCCGAGCAGGGAGAGCGACGGCGTATCAGACGACGGCGCAAATTCCGGCTGAACCAAGCCCTGCTCGGCAGATCCCGTGGCGGACTGACGAGCAAGATTCATCTCGCCGCGGACCGCAGGTGCCGTCCGCTGTCCCTTGTGCTGACCGCAGGACAGGCCGGTGACAGCCCGCAGTTCGTCCCCGTGTTGCAGAAGATTCGGGTCAGTCTGCCCGTGGGCCGGCCTCGGACCCGGCCCGGTGCTGTCGCCGCGGACAAAGCCTACTCGTCCCGCGCCAACCGCTCTTACCTGCGGAAACGCGGCATCAAGGCAGTCATTCCGGAGAAGAAGGACCAGGCCGCCAACCGGAAGAAGAAGGGCCGCCGAGGCGGCCGCCCACGTGCCACGACAGTGATCTTTACAAGGAGCGGAACACGGTCGAGCGGCTCATCAACAAGCTGAAGGCCTGGCGGGGCATCGCCACTCGATACGACAAGTCGCCCGAGAGCTACCTCGCCGGCCTCCACCTCCGTGCCTCAATGATCTGGATCAACGACCTGCTGAAGGCAACTGGATGATCACAACGTCACACAGGCCCTAGTAGGGCTTGGTCATCTTCTATTCGTGAGTGGCATGTCTGTTGGCCTGCGGGCGTCGTTGGGGTGGTGTGACACCTGAGGAGATGGCGGTGGTCCGGGAGGACCTGGAGGCCTTCACGGCGGAGTTGTTCGACGGGTTCTTCCGTTCTGATCAGCGGCGGTGGGGGCAGGTGTATGTGCGTGGCCTGCTGCTGGAGGGGCGGCGCAAGTCGGTGGAGCCGATGGCGGCCCGTCTCGGTGAGGACGGCAACCGGGTGCGCGAAGCAATGCGCTCACTGACGCCCCACCAACAGCAACCGTGCGTGCGCGACCTCGACGACCGTCAGCGCGCCGAGTCGTGGAAGTCGCAGATGCACTCCGGCAGCTCAAGGAGACTGTCCACCCTGAAGGTCGGCAGTTGCCGGGCCTCTTGTGTCCGCCACTGGATCGTTGCCCACGGCCTCCCGGTGAACGAGCGCCGTAGGCATGCCGGTGGCGACGGCCGGCCGCAGATCGTTGTCGACGCGGTCACCCACGCAGAGGATCTCCTGCGAGGCGAAGGGAGTCACCTCGGCGACGCAACGGAAGAACTTGGCATCCGGCTTGCTGACGTCCCAGTCGTCAGAGGTACCGATGAAGTCGACATCGTCCGAGGAGATCCGGAGCAAGATCGTGCCCGCCCGCACCTTCTGGTTCCCGGCAATGCCCAACCACAGTTCTTCGGCGCGCAGTTGGGCCAGAGCAGGCGCACGCTGGCGTAGAGATCCTCTTCGCCGAATATCTCTGGCTGCCCCGCAGCCACGCGCTTCTCGTGCTCCTCGTACAGGTCGAACCCGGGACAAAACTCCTGGAACACCTCGCGGTGGTCGCAGCCTTGGGCGATGACGGCACCGAACATCGCGTGAAAGGTGTGCCGGGGCACGTCCAGCCAGTCGGCCCAGGTGCCGTACTTGCGGGTCTCGTCCACCAGGCACTCACCGACATCGAACACCACCGCGCACATCACGACGGCGGCGTATCCGGCCATCAGCACAGCCTCATCCGGAGCCAGCAGGTCGACGGCTGCGTCGTCGTCCCGGTCGAGGCCTTGTTCGGGAAACCTTCGCTTGCGCGGAGTCGACACTGTGCCGGCCACAGAGGACGCCGGCATCGCAGGGACAGCACCGACGCGGCGTTCATCATGAGTGCCGTCGGGGACGCCGGGACACCTCCGTCCGCGTGGAGCCGACGACTGGGCCGACGAGGCCGACAGCATGGGCGGCGGGACACCTCCGCTCGGGCGGAGGTGTCCCGCGTGCCGCGCAGCCGCTCGAAGTCGCTGCGGTTTTCCTCTCCGCGCAGGCGGAGGTTTCCGTCGAGCGCGTCGTCGACTACGCGCGCCGCCGCGTTCCCCGGGAGATCTGGCGGCAGATCTGGCCGAACGACCCGCAGAAGCGGCTGGACAAGGAGATTCGGCCTCGCACCGACGTGGTCGGCTTTCCCGTCGGCTGCACCGCCGTGATCCGCCTCGTCAAAGCGGTCCTGGCCGAGCCGATCGACGAGTGACCGTGACCCGCCGCCGCGTGGGGCCTCGTCTGGTCGCGAAGGGCGTCTTCCACCCGGTCGAGTCAGAGTCCGTCGACACCACCCTGCCCAGCGAACTGTCCGTACAGCCTCGGAACGAGATCACCGAGTAGCCGTCGGTACACCCCGGCTTCCCTCTTGATCAGGGCTGAGCGGCGACGGCTCGGCGGTGAGGGATGGCGCCCAGCGTCGCGAGTGACTCGGCGGGGGACGACGTGTGGCCGACCAGGTGCGAAAGCAGCAAAAAAGCCCATATCCCATGACGTCGGTCACAGGGCTACGCGAAACAACTGGCGCGCTTAGTAGACGCGACATGGTACACATCTAGGCATTTGCCCGAATTCTCCCAAATGTGGATGGCGCTGAGCATCCCGGAGTTCCGCCCTGCCGCCCGCGCGCCCATCGCCCCGTGGTGTAAGGCTTCTGACGCGGCGACAGCTCTTCCTCCTGCCGCCATGAGCGGGCCGGAGGTCCGCGCACCGCCCCGGCGAGGCCGTGGAGCCTACGAAGCGTCGTAGTGGTGGGACCCGTTGCGCGTCCTGTGGAGCCGTTCTAAGAATGTCGACCCAGAGGACGTCGCTGCAGTTCGGAACCGGTATTCACGCCGAGTCGACCGCGCGCTGTGGTGCTCGGCGTCACCGAGTCAGTAGGAGCCCCCCACATGAATTCGTTCCGCATGTCCCCGCGACTCCTCGCCCTCGCTCTCGGCCTGGGTCTCGCCTCCAGCGCGCTGGGGGCCGCGGTGCCCGCGAGCGCCCAGCCGGCCGCCCTTGCGTCCGCTTCCGCCGATACCTTCGCGGCGGGGTACGACGGCTCGGCACAGGAGGCCGCGGACAACACGGCGTTCTTCGAGGCCGTGCTCAAGTCGGCCGCCCAGAAGGGCGCCACCCAGACCGCCGGGCAGGCGGTGACCCTTCACTACGACGCCTCCCAGGCGCCGAGCTTCCGATCACAGATAGCGAGCGCGGCCGCGATCTGGAACAGCTCCGAGTCCAACGTCAAGCTCGAAGAGGCTTCGAGCGGGGCCGACTTCTCCTACTACGAGGGCAACGACCCGCGCGGGTCCCACGCCTCTACCGACGGGCATGGAAGAGGCCAGATCTTCCTCGACTACACCCAGACCCAGCAGAACGACTCGATCCGCGTCGTCACCCACGAGACCGGGCACGTGTTGGGCCTGCCAGACGACTACAGCGGGCCGTGCAGCGAGCTGATGTCGGGTGGCGGCCCCGGCCCGTCCTGCACCAACCGCTACCCCAATGCCACTGAGCGCGCGCGCGTCGACGAGCTGTGGGCCGGCGCAGGCGCGCAGGCCCCCGGCACGGTGCTTCAGCCCGTCGGCGGCCCGAGCGCTGCACCGTCGGCAGGGACCGCGACGCCGGGCCACGGTCCGTGGCGTCCGCACCGCCACACGCCCTGGAACTGACCGCGCTCCCGTGGGAAACGGCTCGTTGTCGAGGGTGGTTTCCCGCACATGCCCAGGCCGGTCCTCTGAGCATTCCCGCGGGTCGGCCTCAGGCCCGTTGAAGCTGATCGGAAAATCGACGTGCGGGAGGGCAGGCGGCAGCATCCGGTCCGCTGGCGGACCGGATGGCGGTGAGATGGGCCGGTCAGGCTGATGCCGAGCTGAGCGCGACTTGGTGGCCGAGGGACTGGAGCTGGCGGACGAGATCGCGGGTTTTGCGGGCGGGGTCGAGGTGACGGCGGTGCCGGTCGGCACCGAGCTCCCGGACTCGCCGCACTTCACAGCGGTTCTGGAAGCTGTACGCGTGCCTTGCGACGGGCGCAGCTGTCGGCTACTCGCCAGTGACGCCATCGATGGCCTCGCGGAGGAGATCCGCATGGCCGACGTGGCGGGCGTACTCCTCGATCACGTGCTCGAGGATGAACCGCACATCGGTGTCACCGAATTCCGGGTTCGGCACGATGCGCGCGAGGTCAACGGTCACCTTCGCGAATACCTGCCGCGATTCCTCGCATGCCTTGAGGTAGTCCTCGTAGACGTCCCTGGCCGACGTAGCGTCCGACTCGTCGTACCACTCGCCACCGTCAGCGGTGACGTAGGTGCGATAGGGAAAGAAGCAAGGCGTCGCGCCGGCCAACGTCCGCTGGAACCAGGCACGCTCAACTCCCTGCAGATGGCGCATGAGCCCCAGCAGGGTCAACACCGACGACCGCACAGGACGTAGCCGCAGTTGTTCATCCGAGAGCCCCTCGCACTTCCACAGGAAAGTCGCCCGGTGGTAATCGAGATTCGAGGCGATCACCTCCAGCCACGGGCCCGATACTGCGCGCTCAGGCCGGACGATCTTCTGGACCACGATGTCGCTCACGCAGGAGCCTCCTCACCCGTCATCAAGCTCGGTCGAGTTCGTACGTGCCCACGATCCGAGGACTGGGCGGCGCCTCCACCGACACCTCACCAGCACGTCCGCCCGAGAAGACCTCTCTTCGCAGCGGAACTCATCGCTCGATGCGGCCTCGGGATTGCCCCTCCGAGGCTGCGAGTGGCCAGGTATCGCTGCTTCGCGCTGTGCCGGCCGCCCCATGGCGGCCGGGCGCTCCATCCTCACAGACCCCCGTGCGGGGTCTGGCCAGCGGTTCTGCTCAGTGAGCGGCCTGGCCGCCCTCCGGCGGGGGGCCGAGGGTCGGCATGCCGAGGTCGGCCCGGGACGGGGCGGTGTGGCAGGACGTCGTACGGCGTCGGTTCCGTACGACGAGGAAGCCGAGTCCGGCGGTCACGGCCAGGACCGCGAGCGCGGGCATCCAGAGCGCGCCGATCGCGGAGGTGACGCCGACGGAGGCGAGGGCGGCCAGGATCGGGCCCGCGCAGCACACTGCGCAGGCGGCGAGGGCGGCCGCGCCGGCGCCGAGCGTGCCCCAGGGCCGGGACGGACGGGGAGAGGGCGAGGCGGTCATGCGGGTGCTCCGAAGAGGCCGGCCAGCACCCCGGCGGCGGCCTGCGGGGCCCGCACCTCCAGCTGGAGATCGGTCGGGGTCAGGTGGAGGGTGAAGTCGAAGAACGCGCAGCAGCCCTGTTCCGCCGCGGCGAGCGCCGCGAGCTCGCCGGCGAGCTCGGCGCCGGCCGGGAAGGACAGCCGCAGGCCGTCGGGGATCTCCTCGCGGCGGTCGGCCTTGCCGACCAGGGCCCGCCACTGCTCGGTGCGCTCGCCCAGCTCGGCGCCGCCGAGCGTGCAGGCGACCGGGACGTCCCGCCACGGCTCGGCGGCCGGGGTGAGGCGGGTCGGCGACAGCTCCATCGGCACCGGCCCGGCCGCCGGGGTGCTGCCGGTGGTGCAGCCGCAATCCGGGCCGCACGCCCCTGCCGGGGCCGGGCCCGAGAGCGCAGCGTGGACGTGGGCCAGGTGGGCGGAGAACGCGCGCAGCCCGGCGATGCGGCCGTCCGTCTCGGTGATCCGGTCCGCGACCAGGGGCAGCATCCGCGCCCGCACCGACGCGCATACCCCCTCCTTACGGACGTCGAGGAGGTCGCGGATCTCCTCCAAGGCCAGGCCCAGCAGCTTGGCCGAGGCGATGAAGGCCAGGCGCTCCACCGCGTCCTCGCCGTACATCCGGTACCCGGACGAGGTCCGGCCGGCGGGCAGCAGCCCGGCGTCCTCGTAGAAGCGCAGCGTCGTGGCCGGAACACCGGAGCGCTCGGCGAGCTGCGAGATGCGGTAGGTCGTCACACCGCCGACGGTAAACCTTCCACCCGACTCGAAGGTCAAGGGCTGATTCTCAGGGCCGACCCCGCCGGGTGAGGTCTGGGAGTCCCGCGCGGTCGGCCGGCTGCCCCTCCAGGGGCCGGGTCTTCTCCTCGAGCCGGCGGCTACCACGGTCACGCCAGAAGGTGTTGATCATGCGGCTCCCGTCTGGTCCGCCGGCATGAGGGGCCAACGTACAAGCCGCAAGTGGCATCCTTCGGCAACGGGGCCGGGCTTGCTACTGGCCGAGGACGCAGCATTCCGACAAAGACGGTAGCGATTGTCAGGCTTGAAGACGACTCGGCATGTTTTGTTCGCAAGGGCATCGGCTACAAAGACGTTCCTCACCGTTGAGCCTGGTGTGCCGACGACGATGTCGGTGAGCAGTGCCGGAAGGAGATCTTCCTCGTAGGCCGGTACGGAGTGCTTTCGCATCGTGGGGACGAGGTGCTCGTCCCAGGGGGCGTCCTCGTCCTGCAGGTGCAGGGTGTCGGTGTCTTCTGGGGCGGTGGCGAGGTAGTCGGTGGTGCTCATCCGCCACGGGACGGCTGCCGGTGCGGCGTTGAGGAGGGCGCGTACGTGGGCCAGGCCGGCCTGGTCGAAGTCGGCGCGGACGGCGACGTTCCAGCCGGCCTGCGACAGGGCTGCGATCGCGTCGCATGCAGGTGAGCGACGTGGAGAACAGTGCTGCCGGCCGCCGTTCCGGCAGCGCTCACGTCATCAGCGGCGCAATGGGCTTGTCGGGGCCGGTCGTACGCGACCCGGCCGCAGGAATGACCTCCGAGCGGGCCATTCCTGCGATCAGGAGCGTCTGTCAGGGCTGGCCGTCGGCAGTGGGGAGGCCTACTCCGCCCAGGACGGTGAGGTCTGTGCGGTGCGGTGGGGACGACAGCAGCGCGAGGACTTCTGCGGGACTGGGGCCGTCGGCGCGCGACGGAGCGGCGAGGGCGGCCTGCGCACTGGCCTCGTCCTGCCAGACCTCGGTGACGTGCACCGTGTCCGGGTCTGCTGTGTCCTGGCTGATCAGGTAGATCTCGCAGCCGGGGAAGCTGTGCAGCCTGTCCGCGACCCTCAGCAGGACGGCGGCGAGTGCGCCGCCCTTGCCTGGGTGCGCGGTCATGGTCATCAGTCTGCCGATCATGTTCAGACCAAGGTGGTGATGCAGAACGGGTGGCCGGCGGGGTCCAGCAGGACCCTCCATCGGTCGGGCTGGGGCTGGGTCGGGGGCTCGACAGCACCCAGAGCCAGCAGGTGAGCCTGCGCGGACTCCAGGTCGTCGACGCCCAGTTCGATGTGGGCCTGCTTCTCCTGGGAAGGGTCCGGCCAGGTGGGGCGCCTGTAGTCGGCCAGCCGGTTGAACCCCAGTCCGGCCGAGCCCTCCTTGCCGAGCAGGATGAAGTCGTCGCTGGAGTAGGCGACGGGCAGGCCGAGGGCCTCGCCGTAGAAGCGGGCCATTTCGGCGGGGTCCGGGCAGTCGAAGGTGACGGCCGCGTAGCGGATCGCGGGTGCGGACGTGTTTCCGGTACTCATGGGGAAGACGCTATGACGGGACCAGGACAGATTCGGTCCTGGTCATGCGGGACACTTCACGATGTGATCAGCACATCCGCCCGCCTGCTGAGACTGGTCTCACTGCTGTCCGCACGCCCGTCGTGGACCTGCGGCGAACTGGCCGACCACATGGCGGTGACCGAGCGCACGGTGCGGCGGGACGTCGCCCGGCTTCGGGAACTCGGCTACGGAGTCGAGTCCGATCCCGGGCCATGGGGCGGTTACCGCCTCCGCGCCGGATCCCGGGTGCCGCCGCTGGTCCTCGATGACGAAGAGGCGCTCGCCGTGGCCGTCGGGCTGCGCGAGGCCGCGCTCAGCGGCGTTCTCGGCGGCGACCAGGCCGCGCTGTCCGCTCTGCTGAAACTGCGACAGGTTCTGCCAAGCCGGATCGCGGACCGGCTGGGCGAGATGGACGCCGCCTTTGTTCACACCACAAGGCCCGACGCGCCGCAGATCGCGCCCGGCATGCTGCTGGAACTGGCCGGCGCGTGCCGCCGGGCGGAGCGTTGCCGCCTGTCGTACCGAGACCGCGTGGGGAAGGCCACGGTCCGGGATGTCGACCCGTACCGCCTGGTGCACACGGGACGCCGTTGGTACTTCGTCGCACGGGACGTGACACGGGACGAGTGGCGTACCTTCCGCGCCGACAGGGTGGGCCAGATACAGCCGACCGGACGCCCGGTGGAGCTCGTCGACCCACCTGACCCGGCTCTGCTTGTCTCCCGCTCCATCGCGACCGGTGCCTACCCGCTCTACGTGACGATCCGCCTCCCGCTGCCCATGGACCAGGCGCTGCGGCTGATCCCGCAGACGGTCGGTACCCACCGCCCGGAAGGGCCCGACGCCACCGTCGTCGACATCGGCGGCCCCGACGCGGACGGGCTCGCCAGGTACCTCCTCAGCCTGGCCACACCACTGCGGGTCCTGTCACCGGACGACGTACGGCAGGCTCTGCTGCGCCGCACCCGGGAACTGTTCGAGGACAACGTGAACGGTCAGCCCCGGTAGAAGAGACACTGCACCGGGAACGAACACCGTCTGGCCGCCGAGGCAGTCACGGAGCGTCAAGGCGTATCCAGGGCCCCGCGTCGGGTCAGCAGCTCGGCAAGCTGAGCTTCGAGTTCGGCGACACGCTTGTCGAGGAAGCGGTTGTTCTCGCGTGCCCCCTTCAACCGGTCTTCCAGGCTTCGGCGCTCACCGGTGAGTTGCTGGATCTGGCGCTTGAGGGTGGTGTTCTCCGTCATCACGCGCTGGACGGCGTCCTTGGGGAGATCCTGTTCCAAGTCACGGATTCTGCCCAGGAGTTCGCCGATGCGATCACGCTGTGTGCGGACCTCTCCCAGTGCCGTCCTCAGCCCGTCCTCGGCGTTGAGTGCCCGTTCGCGCCATGAGGCCGTGAGGCGGGCGTCGGCGTCCTCGCGGTCTTGCTCACGGCAGGCGACACTTCGAGTGGACGCTTGGGCGATGAGGTCCTTGGCCTGGGAGTTCTGGTAGAGGAACGTGCGGGAAACGCCAGCTTGACGGGCAACGGACGACCTCGCTGTCGATTCCCTACTCAGCGATCATTCGCGATTCCTAATTGGCAGCCGAGTCGTCGTGGGGTGCCGGGCGGCCAATCAGTGGAAGCCACAAGCGGCAGAGCCTTTTGAACCACACCCGGCACCCCTGGGTGGGTGAACCATACGAAGGGTTCGTCACATCCCGCAGAACAACGCAGGGAGACCTTTCCAACCTGATCAGCGAGCCTGCCCCGTACTGCTCGCATCGAGTGGCAGGCCACCTTCAAAAAAAGCGACTGAACAGGCGCCTGACCCACCATCGAGCCAACGCAGCGGCTGCCAGGCAGCGGCTTGCATCGGCTTTCGGAGGTGGTCGATCTCATTCGGTGGGTGCGCCTATCCCCCAAGCCAGGCCATGAAGCGCGTGCGCTCTTCACCGCACCGGCCGCTGCCGGAGATATGGGAGCTGTTCGGGGTGAAGGTGGAGCCATACGGCTCGGAGGTAAGCGTGCAAGCTTCCCGTACGGGCTGCAGAGCGTAGTAGCCGAATGCGGCCAGTCCCACGACCAGCAGGGCAATGAGCAAGGGGCGTCGGGCTATCGGGGAGGGCATGCTGGGATTCCATGATCGTCACATGCACAGGGCGCACTGAGGTCTTGCCAACCTGCCAGGTGAGGCCGGTAATTGGGCTGACAGACAGGTGAATCCCCTGGTAGATGGGTTTTCGACCAAGAAATCCATCTGCACCAGAGGCTTCCTATGCTTCTCTACCCGTCCGGCGTGGACGTGTCCAGTTCTGCCCTGCGTTTCTTGTCCGCCAAGCTCCGCCGGCGCCGCCGGGAGCTCGGTACCCGCTGGCGGCGCCTGAGTGCCGGCCGGCAGGTCCTGCTCACGCTCGCCCATCTCCGCAACGGCCACCCGTATGCCCAGCTCGCGGCCGGGTTCGGCATTGGGATCACGACCGCGTACCGGTACATCACCGAGGCCGTTGAGGTCCTGGCCGCTCTCGCGCCGACCCTTGAAGAGACGGTCCGGACAGCATCCTCGAAGGCGTTCGTGCTGCCGACGGGACCCTACTGCCGATCGACCGAATCGCCGCGGACCGGCCCTACTGCTTGGGGAAGCACAAGAGGCACGGAATGAACGTGCAGGTTCTCGCCGATCCCTTCGGCCGGCTGCTGTGGGCGTCACCAGCGTTGCCCGGCGCCGTCCACGACGTCCGCGCAGCTCGCGAACACGGCATCGTCGACGCCCTCGCCGGGGACGGCATCACGTGCTGGGCCGATAAGGGCTACCGGGGTGCCGGCGGCACGGTCCGTACCCCGTGCTGGGGGCGGTGGGAGACCCTTTCCACTGGTCAGCAGGCGGTGAACCGGTCTCACGCGAAGATCCGTGCCCTCGTCGAGCAAGCCATGGCCACCCTCAAGTCTTGGCGGCTCCTTCGCAAGCTCCGGTGCTCGACCACCCGGATCACCTGCTTCGTCCAGGCCGTCCTTATCCTGCGTTTGGCCAGGTCAGACCGATGATGGAAAAGCCTCACCGAGCCCGCTCCGGCCGTCTCTGCGGTCCCGGGGCGGGTCGTGGCGTACTGCCGTGTCTCGTCAGCCGACCAGAAGGCCGGCTTGGATCGGCAGGTGTCACGGGTGGTGGACGGGGCGAACGGGCTGGGCCTGGCCGTCGCCGAGGTCGTCACCGAGGTCGGCTCGGGGCTGGACGGGCGGCGCCGCAAGCTGCACCGCCTGCTGTCCGACCCGCAGGCGGCTGTGATCGTGGTCGAGCATCGGGACCGGCCGGCCCGGTTCGGCGTCGAGCATCTGGAGGCCGTCCTGTCTGCGTCCGGGCGGCGCCTGGTCGTCCTGGACCCCACGGAGACTGTCGATGATCTGGTGCGCGACGTCACCGAGGTGCTGACCTCGATGTGCGCCCGCCTGTACGGGCGTCGCTCGGCGAAGAGCCGGGCCGCTCGCGCGGTGGCCGTGGCGACCGCCGAGGACGCCGGGTGAAGAAGTTCCGGCCGCAGCCCGGGTTCGTGGTGCAGGCGTTCCGGTTCGCGCTGGACCCCAATGCCGTCCAGGAGCGGTCGCCGCGTTCGCACTGCGGCGCGGCCCGCGCGGCGTACAACTGGGCTGTCGGCTGGGTTGAAGCGTCGTGGTGGCAGCGCCGCGCGGAGGAGTCCTACGGCATCGGTGAGGCCGGGCTGACGCAGTGGCGGCCGTGGTCGCTGCCCTCCCTGCGCAAGGCGTTCAACGCCGCCAAGCGCACCGACCCTCGGTTCGCCGCCTGGTGGGAGGCCAACTCCAAGGAGGCGTACTCCACCGGCCTGGCGAACGCCGCCGCAGCGTTCGACAACTACGCGAAGTCCAAGCGCGGACAGCGCAGAGGCAAGCGAGTCGGTATGCCGCGTTTCAAGTGGAAGCGGAAGGCACGCCTGTCCTGCCGGTTCACCACCGGCACCATCCGCGTCGACACCGACGGCCGGCACGTCACCCTGCCCCGGCTCGGCGCGATCCGCACCCACGAGCCCACCGGCAGCCTCCTGGCCCGGGTGCAGGCCGGGACGGCACGCATCCTGTCCGCGACCGTCCGGCACGAACGCGGACGCTGATTCGTTGTCCTTCCAGACCGAAATGAAGCGCGACCTCGAACGCGCGGCGCGCCCGGACACGGCGGTCGGGATCGATCTCGGGGTGAAGAGCCTCGCGGTGATGGCCGACAGCACGGGCGAGATCCGCACCGTGCCCAACCCGGCCCACTACGACCGGGCGCTCAAGCAGCTGCGCCGCGCCTGCCGCATCGTGTCCCGCCGCCAGGGCCCTGACCGGCGCACCGGCCGGCAGCCGTCGAAGCGCTGGGAGAAGGCCGACGCCGCCCGCAACCGGATCCACCACCGGGTGGCGAACCTGCGCGTCGATGCCCTGCACAAGCTGACCACCGCCGTGGCAGCCGAGTACGGCACGGTCGTGGTCGAGGACCTCAACGTCGCCGGGATGCTCCGCAACCGGCGCCTGGCCCGCCGGATCGCCGATGCCGGATTCGGCGAGATCCGCCGACAGCTCGCCTACAAGACCCGTCAGCGGCATGCGACGCGCCTTCTCGTCGCGGACCGCTGGTATCCCTCCCCCAAGACCTGCTCCGGGTGCGGCGCGGTGAAAGCCAAGCTGCCGCTGCATGTCCGGACCTACGCATGCGAGGCCTGCGGCCTGGTCCTGGACCGGGACGCGGGCGCCGCACGCAACCTCGCCGCGCTCGCGGCAGCCTGCACGACTGGTACCGGAGTGGCCGGAGACCAGGACACCGCCCGGCGGTGTCGAAGCCTCGTGGAGCCGACCGTAAGACCCGCGCCGCCCGCCCCCGCCGCAAGGCCGGGACGGGGCGGGCAGGTAGCGCAACCCTGCCGCCACAGCGGCAGACGGAAACGAGAGACCGTCCTCAAACCGAGCCCCTGACGCTCAGGTGAGGTGACGGACCATCCGGACCGAAATACCCGGAATGCCGAGACCTGACTACGGTCTCGGCAACGGTCCTCACGACTTGTCGGGCGGGGCGGTGCTCTGTCGCTCCACCAGATGCGTGGCCAGCTCGATGCGCTGGGCACCCTTACCGGATCCATCCTGGTTGAACAGCATGCGCGACGCCTCCTCGGCCATCTGGCGAAGTGGCTGGTGCACCGTGGTCAGCGGCGGGCTTGACCACTGCGCGAGCGGCACGTCGTCGTAGCCGACCACCGACAGGTCTTGCGGTACGCGCAGTCCTTTGAGCCGGGCGGCCTCGAGCACGCCGAGCGCCTGGAGATCGCTGCCCGCGAAGATCGCCGTCGGCCGGTCCGGTTCGTCCAGCAGGCTCATCGCGTGCTCGAAGCCGTCCTGCACATGGAAGTCGCCGAACCGTATCAGCCGCGGGTCCACGTCCAAGGCCGCCATCGCCAGGGCGGAGCGATAGCCGTCGAGGCGGGCGCGTGAGCACAGCATGTCCTTGGGTCCGGTGATGATCGCGACCCGCTCGTGGTTCAGTGCCGTGAGATGCCGGGTGGCCGCAAGACCGCCGGCCCAGTTCGCCGAGCCCACCGATGGCACATCGGGGTCGGGGTCGCCTGCGGGGTCGACGACCACGAAGGGAATGGCCGCTGACCTGAGCTGCCGTTTGACGTCCTGCGGAAGCGTGGAGAAGACCAGGACGACGCCCAGCGGCCTTCTTTGCAGCACTCCTTCGAGCCATTCCGGCCCAGGCGTATGCCGCGTGCCGCTCACGGTGAGCACCACCGTCGCACGGTTCTCCCTCGCGACCTGCTCCACCCCCTTGATCAGCTCCATCGCCCAGATGCTGTCCAGCTCGTGGAACACGAGTTCAACAAGCCCGGGCCGAGGTGCCATCCGGGGGCGGCGGCGGTAGCCGTGGACCTCCAGCAGCCGTTCGACCTTGGCCCGGGTCGCACGGGACACGTCGGCACGGCTGTTGAGGACCTTCGAAACTGTCGGAAGCGAGACGCCCGCAAGTTTCGCGACCTCAGCCAGGGTCACCCGGCCGTTCGTCTCCTCGTCATTGCCCATGTGTGCAGGGTATAGGCACCGTCGCCGGTAACGGTTCAGACGCGTGCATGCATGACTGTTGACCGAGTTCTCGGGGCTGACCTAATGTCCCCACCGCAGAGACTTTCGGTAATGAGGCCGAAACTTTCGAAAGGCGAACGATGAAGACACGCGCACGCTTGCCCAGACTGGTCGCCTGCGGTGCGACGCTTGCCCTGGCGTTGCCCCTGTCCGCCTGCGGCGCCGGCAACGGCCAGGCGTCGTCGGACGACGGCAAGATCCATGTTCTGGTCTACGGGGACGCCAGCAACAAGGTTGAGAAGCAGATAGTCAGCACGTTCAACAAGACGTCCAAGGTCAAGGCTGTCCTCGACACCATCCCCGGTGCCGACTACCAGCAGAAGCTCCAGACGATCATCAACACCCCGCAGGCGCCGGACATCTTCTTCAACTGGGGCGGCGGCAGCATCCAGCCGTTCGTCAAGGCCGACCTGCTGCTGCCGCTGGACGACTTCATCAAGAAGAACCCGGATCTGGACAACAAGTTCCTCCCGTCGGTCTTCAACAGCGCCGTGGTCGACGGCAAGCCCTACGGCGTGCCGATGCGCGGCACCCAGCCCGTCCTGCTGTTCAACAACAAGAAGGTCCTCGACCAGGCGGGAATCAAGCCGCCCCAGACCTGGGACGAGCTGCTCGTCGCGGTCAAGAAGCTCAAGGCCGAAGGCGTCACGCCCATCGCCCTGGGCGGCGGTGACAGATGGCCGACCCTCATGTGGTTCGAGTACCTCTACGACCGCGTCGCCGGACCGGGCCTGTTCCAGAAGGCCATCAAGGGCGACAAGTCGGTGTGGGAGAGCGCCGACAGCAAGAAGGCACTGAGCATGCTCAGGGACCTCGTCGACGCCGGCGCCTTCGGGAAGAACTACGACTCGGTGAAGTACACCAACGGCGCCTCACCGGCACTGCTGGCGTCCGGCAAGGCCGGCTTCGAGCTCATGGGCTCGTGGTACTACGCCCAGCAGCAGACGGACGCCAAGGACTTCGCGGCGAAGGACCTCGGCTACACCACGTTCCCGGCCATTTCCGGCGGCAAGGGCGACGCTGCGAACGTCGTCGGGAACACCAACAACTTCTACTCGGTGCTGAAGAAGACCAAGCACCCCGAAGCCGTCGCCGAGTTCCTGAAGCTCATGTACTCGGACGAGTTCGTGAAGGCGCAGCTGGCCATCGGCAACCTGCCGACGACCACGAACACCTCGTCCTTCCTGGACTCCTCGGCCAATCCCGACTACTCGCGCTTCCAGTACGACCTGGTCGCAAAGGCCCCCGCGTTCCAGCTGTCCTGGGACCAGGCGTACCCGCCGTCGGCCGGCACCCCGATCCAGCAGGCCGTGCAGCAGTTCTTCAACGGTCAGATCGACGCGGACGGCTTCATCAAGGCCATGCAAGCACTCCCGAACGAATGATCGGCTCATGACGACACAGATCACGAGCACCCAGCCCGCCGCCAGGTCCCGCAAGGAGGCCCGGCGGCGGCCGGCCGGCTCGTCCGCAGCAAACGTGGGAAGACCCGGCTTCACCTGGGCCCTGCCCGCCACCTTGTTCTTCGCTGTCTTCGCAATCGTTCCCCTGGTCATGGTTGCGGTGCTGTCCTTCATGAGCTGGAACGGGCTCGGATCGCCTCAGTTCGTCGGCACGGACAACTGGTCGCGGCTTCTGGACGACCCTGTGATGCTCAAGAGCATCTGGGTGACCCTGCTCCTGACGGCACTCGGCATCCTCATACAGACGCCGCTCAGCATCGTCCTGGGGGTCTGGGCCGCCGGCTACCAGCGCAATCGGGCCGTGCTGTCCGCCATCTACTTCGTCCCGCTGCTGCTGTCGGCCACCGCCGTGTCCGTCCTGTGGCGAGCGCTGCTCGACCCCAACTTCGGCATCCCCGCCGACGCCACCTGGCTCTTCGGCGACGGCAACCTGTTCGGCGAGCAGACCACGGCCATCGGGGTGCTGGCGTTCGTGAGCACCTGGCAGTTCACTCCCTTCCACACCCTGATCTACCAAGGTGCTGCCCGAGCCGTGCCACAGGTGCTCTACCAGGCCGCAGAGATCGACGGAGCAGGCCGCTACCGGCAGTTCTTCCACATCACGCTGCCGCAACTGCGCAACGCGATGATCACCTCGATGATCCTCATGACGGTCGGCGGTCTGACCACGTTCGAGACGGTCCTCATCCTCACCCAGGGAGGCCCCGGCACCGACACCACCATCAGCGCCTACTACATGTACGAAAAGGCCTTCAAGAGCTTCGATTTCGGTACCGGGTCCGCCATCGCCCTCACCCTGGTCCTCGCGTCGACCGTCATCTCGCTCATCGTCGTCCGCGTATCGGGCTACGACAAGATGCGCAGCTCCATGGAGGGTGTGTCATGAGGCGCCGTCCCAACTACCTGGCCGGCGTCGGCTCCGTCGTCTGGCTGTTCCTGGTCGGCCTGCCCCTGTACGTGATGCTCGCGGCGACCCTGCGCACCCGCGGCGACTACGCGCAGAACGGCCCGGTGTCGGTGCCTGACACCTTCACCTTCGACAACTACCTCAACGCCTTCGACTCAGGCTTCGGCCGATACTTCGTCAACACCATTGTCGTCACGGCAGCCGTGGTGGGCCTGGTGCTGGTACTGGTGCCGCCGCTGTCGTACGCCATCGTCCGCAGCCGCAGCAAAGTGACCTCTCTGGTCTTCCGCCTGTTCCTGCTGGGCCTTGCCATTCCGGCCCAGGCCGTCATCGTCCCGATGTTCTACCTCATCAGCCAAGCAGGGCTGTACGACAACCTGCTCGGCGTCATCCTGCCGACAGCCGCGTTCTGCCTGCCGATGTCGGCGCTGATCCTCAGCGGCGCCATGCGGGACATCTCGCCCGAACTGTTCGAGGCCATGGCCGTGGACGGTGCGACTCCGCGACGCATGTTCTTCCAGTTGGTCGTACCACTGTCCCGTGGGGGCCTGTCCACGATCACCGTGTTCTCCGCGCTCCAGGCATGGAACGGCTTCCTCTTCCCGCTCGTGCTGACCCAGTCCGACTCCACCAAGGTGATCACGCTGGGTCTGTACAACTTCCAGACCGAACACGGCATCGACATCCCCGGCCTCCTCGGAGCCGTGATGCTGTCCATGCTGCCCGTCCTGCTCGTCTACCTGTTCGCCCGTCGCGCCCTGGTCCAGGGCCTGATGGGCGTCGGAGGAAAGTGACCGCCCCGTGGCCGTAGAGACCTCCCCCCAAACCCCGCCCTGGAACGATGCGGCCCGCCCCCTCGCCGCCAGAGTCGCGTCCCTGATCGACGCGATGACTCTGGAGGAGAAGACGGCCCAGCTCTATGGCGTCTGGGTCGGCGCCTCCGCCCACGGTGGCGAAGTGGCTCCCCACCAGCACGACATGGAGGACCCTGTCGACCTCGACGCGCTGATGCCCACCGGACTGGGACAACTGACCCGGCCCTTCGGCACCGTGCCCGTCGACCCCGCGCTCGGGGCCCTTTCCCTTCAGCGCACCCAGGCCCGCATCGTCTCGGCCAACCGCTTCGGCATCCCCGCTCTCGCACACGAGGAATGCCTGGCCGGCTTCGCCGCCTGGGGAGCCACCCCTTACCCCGTCCCGCTGTCCTGGGGTGCCACATTCGATCCTCAGATCGTGCGGCGCATGGCCGAGACCATCGGCCGTGACATGCGCTCGGTCGGCATCCATCAGGGACTCGCGCCAGTCCTCGACGTGGTGCGCGACGCCCGCTGGGGCCGCGTGGAGGAGACGATCGGCGAGGACCCGTACCTCGTGGCCACCATCGGCACAGCGTACGTGCAAGGACTGGAGGCGGCAGGAATCGTCGCCACCCTCAAGCATTTCGTCGGCTACTCCGCCTCCCGCGCAGGACGCAACCTCGCTCCCTCGGCGATCGGACCCCGGGAACGGGCCGACATCCTGCTGCCCCCGTTCGAAATGGCCATACGCGAGGGCGGCGCCCGCTCCGTCATGCACGCCTACAACGACAACGACGGCGTACCCGCCGCCGCTGACAGGCGGCTGCTGACCGAACTGCTCCGGGACACCTGGGGCTTCGACGGCACCGTCGTGGCGGACTACTTCGGCATCGCGTTCCTCAAAACCCTGCACGGTGTCGCAGCAGACTGGGCCGGCGCCGCAAGCACGGCCCTCACAGCGGGCGTCGACGTCGAACTGCCCACCGTCAAGACGTTCGGTGAACCACTCGTCGAGGCGGTCAAGGACGGCCGCATCCCAGAGTCGCTCATCGACGGCGCCCTGAGCCGGGTCCTGCGCCAAAAGGCCCAGCTCGGCATGCTCGACCCGGACTGGAGTCCAGTGCCCGCCGCACTGAGCGGTGCCGACCTCGACGACCCCGACGCACTGCGCGGCAAGGTCGACCTGGATCCTGCCTCGAACCGCGAACTGGCCCGCGAAATAGCCGAGAAGGCGGTGGTCCTCCTCAGCAACGACGGCGTGCTGCCGCTGGCAGCGCCACGCCGCATCGCTCTGATCGGCCCCAACGCGGCAGAGGCCACAGCCGTCCTCGGCTGCTACTCCTTCCCGATGCACGTCGGCGTCCAGCACCCGGACATCCCCCTCGGGATCGACCTGCCCACCCTCCACGACACCCTTGCGGCCGAGTTCCCCGACACGGACATCACCCTCACCCGTGGCACCGGCATCGACGACGGAGACCTCTCCGGGATCGACGAGGCAGTAAACGCTGCCCGGAACGCAGACATCGTCATCGCGGTCCTCGGCGACCGCGCCGGCCTGTTCGGCCGTGGCACCAGCGGCGAAGGATGCGACGCGGAGTCACTCACCCTCCCCGGAGCCCAGCAGCACCTCCTCGACGCACTCCTCGACTCAGGCCGCCCGGTCGTCACCGTGCTGCTCGCAGGGCGGCCGTACGCCCTCGGCCGTGCCGTGGACGAGTCCGCGGCGATCGTGCAGTCCTTCTTCCCGGGAGCCGAAGGCACCCGCGCGATCGCCGGCATACTCAGCGGCCGCACCGATCCCTCGGGACGCCTGCCCGTCAGCGTGCCCCGGAGTCCCGGCGCCCAGCCGACCACCTACCTCGGCGCCCGCCTGGCCCAGGCCAGCGATGTCTCCAATATCGATCCGACCCCCGCGTTCGGCTTCGGCCACGGCCTCAGCTATACGACATTCGCCTGGAGCGATCTCACGGTTCAGACACAGCAGGCCTCAACAGAAGACGAGTTCACCCTCGACTTCACCATCCGCAACACAGGCGAACGGCCCGGCACCGAAGTCGTCCAGCTCTACCTCCACGACCCGGTCGCCTCCGTCGTCCAGCCGGTACAGCGCCTCATCGGCTACAGCCGAGTCCCCCTCGCACCGGGCGAAACCCGTCGCCTTCACATCACCGTTCCCGCCGACATCGCTTCCTTCACCGGCCATGACGGCTACCGCATCGTCGAACCAGGCGACCTGGAGCTCCGCCTGGCGTCATCGAGTACAGCCCCTCGCCTGACGGCGACCGTCACCCTGACCGGCCCAAGCCGCATCGTGGATGAGACACGCCGATTCCACGCCACCTTCGTCCAGAAATCCACCCACGAAGAATGACCTGGACTCGAACCGGATTCCCGCGACACCGTGGTTCCCACGACGCAGGCGGCCCGGATGAGTGAACAGGCTTTGAAGTTCCGCTTTCACCCTGCCAGTAGGACTCCGTCAGGTCTTCCTGTCGGTGCTGACCAAAAGCATGCGGGGACGCGCACGAAGTGAATCGTGTCCGGGTGACGTTGGTGTCATTCGGCGCCGATGTGTTCGCGTCGGTGCGGCGGAAGGAACAGCGGGCCCGGGACTACTGCCGTCTGCGGGCACTGATGCAGGACGACCGCCGCAAGTCGGTCCAGCCGATGGACTTGCGGCTGCCGGACGGCAACGAGCAGAACCTGTAGCAGTTCATGAACCAGCTGGCCTGAGATCCGGTGGACGGGAGAACACCGGCCGGGATGGTTCCCCAGTGCTGTGGAGCCATCCCGCGTGCCACCCTCGCCGGAAAGCACCGTCCTGTCCGGCAGGCACAGAAACGGAGTGGGACGACTGAATCGGTTGCCGGTTGCGTCCTTGGAAGTGGTGTACCGGTTCCCTGAGGCTGATCCACGGGAGTGGACACCGGGTTTCATGCGACGAGCAACAGCGTATGTGATGTGGTCAGTTGCTGTTCGAACTCGGCTGGTGTGAGGTAGCCGAGCGCGGAATGCCGACGGCGCTGGTTGTAGTAGGACAGCCGGCGGAACAGTTCCAGCCGAGTCTGTGCCTTCGAGGTCCAGCGCCTTCCGTGGAGCAATTCGCGTTTGAGACCTTGGAAGAACGACTCGGCGAGGGCGTTGTCATGGCTTGAGCCGACCCGGCCCGTGCTGCGGCGGATGCCGTGCCGGCGGCAGACCTCGGCGAAGGCGGCCGCGCTGTATTGGGCGCCCCTGTCCGTGTGGAAAACGACGCCGCGAACCCGGCCGCTGCGGGCGGCCACGGCCATCTCGATCGCGTCGGTGACCAGCGAGGTGCGCATGTGGTCGGCGATCGACCAGCCCACCACCTTCCTGGAGCAGATGTCGATCACCGTGGCGAGACAGAGCCACGTCGATCCGACGGCTATGTAAGTGATGTCGCCGCGCCACCTGGTATTCGGCGTGTCCGCGGTGAAGTCGCGCATCACCAGGTCCGGCGCGAGCGGCGCGGTCCTGTCCGCGATCGTCGTCCGCTTCTTCTTGCGTAGGTGGCGGCCGACGATGTGGTTGATCCGCATCAGCCGGGTGACGCGCTTGCGGTTGATGATCCTCCGTCCCCTCGCACGCAGTTCAGCATGCACGCGCGGAGTTCCGTACGCTCCCTGGTGTTCGGCATGGATGGCGCGGATCTCGCTCACGGTCCGCTTCTCCTCGGCCCGACGCTCGGCGCGGGCCTGCTCAGCGGCCAGATGCCGGTAGTAGCCGGCGCGGGTCGTCCCGAGCACCCGGCAGATCCGCTGCACGCCGAAGTCGGCGCGGTTGTCGGAGATGAAGTCCCAGCGGCGGGGGCTCACTTCACCTCCCGGGCGAAATAGGCCGCTGCCCGGCGCAGGATCTCGCGTTCCAGCTGCCACTCCTGCTCGGCCTTGAGCAGCCGGGCGTTCTCCGCCCTCAGCCGGGCCAGTTCCTCCCCTGTGTCTCCCCTGCCAGCGCGGTCCTCGGGCGCGGCCTGGGCCTCGTCCTTGCGCACCCAGGTCCGAAGCGACTTCGCGGTGATGCCGAGATCCGCGGCTACCGCCGCGTACGTCCGCTTTCCGGCAGCGGCGCGGTACAACGCGACGGCGTCCCTCCTGAACTCCTCCGGATACGGAGACTTGCGTCCCACCTGGACATCCCTCCCTGGACCATCAAGATCCATTGTCAGGGTGTCCACTCCAAAGGATCAGCCTCAGTCGCCGCCTGCACCGAGACGGTGGTCGCGGCCCCGGCCTGCGTCATGGCCGCCGGAGAGGCGATCGGAGCGGTCGGCGGTCTGGCCGGCGGCGCCGACTGCATGGCGATGGGCTGCGGCGGAGGCGAACCGATAGCCGGGGAGGACGCCGACTCCCCACCCTCGGCGGGCGGTTCGGGCGGCTCCGGCGACGCTCCGAAGGGTTCGGCCGACGCCGCACCACACGCGGCGGGCAGCGGCTCGGGCGACGCGGCGGCCGCCTCCGGCGCGGGCAAGGAATCCAGCACCGACTCCGCAGGCAGCAACGCCGCGGCGCCCAAGAAGGCCGACGCACAGGGCGAGGCGACCGCCTCGAGCAAGTCGGCGGCCGCACCGGACGAGCCCAGCACCGGTAGCTCGGGCACCACGAACAAGGGCTCCGGCGGCGGTTCACGCTGCAGCTTCTCGCCCAGCACACCTGTCCTGATGGCCGGCGGCAAGACCAAGGCCATCGGCAAGATCAAGACCGGCGACCAGGTCGAATCGGCCGACCCGAAGGCGGGCAAGCACAAGGGTGCCCGCACGGTCCAGCGCATCTGGATCAACCACGACAAGGACCTCCTCGACGTCACGGTCCGCGCCGAGGGCGGCCACACGGCCACCCTGCACACCACGGCCAACCACCCGTTCTGGGACGTCACCAGCCACAGCTGGAAGCCGGCGGGCGAACCCCGCCGCGGGGATGCGCTGAACACGGCCGACGACGCTCACGTGTATGTGGTCAGGACGAGGGTCACGCCGGGGACGGCGGACCGCTGGAACCTCACCGTCCGGGACTTGCACACGTACTATGTCGTGGCGGGAAAGACGCCAGTTCTCGTACACAACACGAATTGCGGCGATGGGGCGACCAAGCCCACCTACGTGTGGCGGCCTGGCCGGCATCCCGAAATCGACGACGGTGACCAGGGGCCTCTCGGTGAGGATCAGATCGTACGGTCCGGGGAGGGCATCGAGCCTGGAACCTATATCTTCGTACAGAAGCTGGACGGTTCGGTGCGGGCGATGAACGAGTCGCTGTACGAGGAGGGGGCTTTTGCCCCCGAGAGTGACTGGCCGGGACACACGACACTCGCCGACCACGAACCGGTGCTTTTCGCCGGCGGATTCACCGTGGGGCGGAGGGAAGGGTGTTGGAGATGGCCAACGGTTCAGGCCACTACCAACCCGGCAGTTACGCTCCTACGTACAACGAAGGGGATTACACGCCGCTCCGAGACGTTGCCGCGCTGGCGTTGCAGAGCTTCGGGCTGACCGTCGATGAAGGCACCGTCTGGAGTCCTTGGCCGGTGCGAAACTAGGGTGCGACGATCCGAAAGGCGGCCCCTGGGCGTGGTCGAAGTTCATGGCCAACTCCCAGGAGCCGCCCTCTTCCTGCAGCTGAGTCGACATAAGAACGTAAGGTGACACCGTGGCGAACTATCCCGATTTCGGCGCGCTGCTGACTCGCCTGCTGGAACACCGCGGGGTGGATTTCGCGTGGCTGGCCGACGCATCCGGCATTCCGGAGACCGAACTCCGTTCGGTGGTATCGGGCACGCCGCCGCCGGCTGCGCAGCTGGACGATCTCGCCTCCGCGCTCGGGTTCCATGCGATCGACCTCCATGTGATCGCGGCCATCCCCAGGCCGGAATCCTTCGCCCCCCGGGACCCGGCCGTCGGATCTGCGATCGCAGACCTGATTCACATCACGATGGCGCTGCCGGCAGACCAGAGGACCCGCATCCAGCGGATTGTCGACCAGCTGCCGCAGGAAAGGGAAGAACGCCCATCCGGCTCGCCGTACATGTATGACCAGCAGGAGGCGGGTTTCGGTGCAATGCTCGCCAACCTGCTGTGCGGTAACCGGAACCTCCGCTCCCTGACCGGTGCGGCCAAGACGGTGGCCCTGTTGACCGAAGGACGCGTATACCTGGCCGCCTCCACGATCAGCGGGATCGGACGGGGCCGCGTTCCGCTCACCCCGGACCTGGTGGCGGGCTTCGAGTCCGTTCTCGGTATCCCACCTGGTGACCTCGCCGCCATCGTCGGCGTCGCACTGCCCGAACCATCGCGGCCTGACGATCCACGAGCGGCTGAAATGGCACGACTGCTGTGGAGTTGCCGGAGCCTGAACGCGTCTCAGGTGCAATGCATGCGCGACGAAGCGGAATCGATGCTCATAGTAGTGCCCGACGATGCTTCTGATGAGGACTGGATCAGCGTCCATCACCATCACGAGAAGTGGTGGGGCGCGCCGAGGCGGTGATTGCCGCTCGCTCCGTTGGGCGAATTCCGTTCGGTGTGTTTCATTGTTTTGTGCGACTTCTTGCCAACGTCCCGTCGCGCAGCAGAATCGTTCTCGTGAGCAAGGATGGAAAAGTCTTGCCTCCGACAAAAGTACGATCCATGAGTGCATTCCGCATGTATCTCAGAGGTCGTTTTCTCCCCTTGTCTCATCCCGAAATCTGCTGATTGGCCTGTGGTGCCGGGTCGCGCCAGGAGATGGTGTTCTCGCTAAGAGCTCTTGACGCGATCTTGTTGAGGTGTCCTGGCCGGGCGTGACTGATACGACGATTTGGCCGTTCGGGAGGGTGTGAGCACTCGGCCGTGGATGGTGGATGACAACTTGTGGACCTCACACCGGCCGAAATCCGTCGTCTGCTGGCAACTCAACCCCGCCACCGTCCTGCACGCCGCGACCACGTGCTGAACTGGTCACGATGGCGCCGTCGCCACCAGGCACGTGCCCGACGCAGTCACTACATGCGGCGCGGACACCCGTTGGTGGGACGACCTGTCCAAAGCCGCCCCATGCATGCCCCACTCCCGCTACACTCCCCATCTCCAGGCCGTTGACCAGCAGAAATACAGAAGTCCGGCTGGAGTACTAGAGGGTGTCCCATATGGGGCCTGAGCTATTGGGTGAGGGCCATGTTGTGGAGTCGGGCGATGCCGAGCCACCAGCCTGGCGAACTGTACCTCGGTCAGGCCCGAGAACGGTTCGACCCACTTCGGATCATCTGCTGAGATCACCCCACCCATGCCCAGCCAACGCACCAACCGACCCACGGGTTACGGGACAACTTCTAGCCATGCGCCGAAGAACCGAAGGCGCGGGTTCGGGGCGGACAGCGTGCGAAGGCGTCGAGTCCACCCCGAACGTGCGGCTCGCCGTCTATGCGGCGGGGGTGAGTTCGGCTTGGCCGAACAGCAGCGCGTAGCCGGTGGGGAGCTGGTGGAGGATACGGATGATCAGGTCGGGGCCGGTGTGGGCTGTGACGGCGGCGAAGACGGAGCCGGTGTCCCAGCGGGTGGTGGCCAGGGAGGCGCCGGCGCGGGCGGCGAGGTCCTTGACGAAGGCCCAGCCGGTCAGTGGCTGGGTGTCGGGAATCTGTGCGGTCAGCACGCGTGCGGCCTCCAGGGGCAGGCAGGCGGCCAGGTCTACGCGTTCGTCGCCGGTCAGCTGACGCCCGAGCCCCGCAAGAACCAGGCGGACGGCTTCGTCGGCCCGCTCGCGGGTGGGGTAGGCGCCCTCGTAGCGGACCTTCTCCAGCATCTGCTCGTACGCCGTCGAGTACGGCTGCTGGTGCCCAAGCGGTACGCGCACGTCGGAGATCACTGCGGTGCATGCCTTTCATGGAGTCATGGGGGGTGCCGGGGCGGCACCCGGGTCTTGGTCAGGTGGGCTGGGGGCGGCCGAAGAGGAGGTCGTAGCCGGTGGGGAGCTGGAGCAGGATCTGCCCCGTCAGGTCCTCGCCCGCCGTGTCGGCGACGGTGGACAGCACGGCGCTGACGTCCCAGGTCGCGGTCTGCTCGGTGGCGCCCTCGATCCACGCGGCGGTCGCGCGGACGAATCGCTGCGGGGACAGCGGCTCGGCGCTCTGCAGCGGGTTGAGCAGGATCAGGGCGAAGCCTTCCGGCAGGCGTGCCGCGAGCTGGGCGCGGACCTCCCCGACCAGGTGCGCGCCGAGCAGGGCGAGCACCACGCGGGACGCGCGATCGGCTTCCTTCTCGGTGTCGTACCCGCCGCGCTCGGTCACGCGGTCGAGGAACGCTTCGTGACGCAGAGACATCTCGGCCCACCCATTCCTCTTGGGACGGTCGGGGTGCGGAGGGCGGGGAAGGGGAGACCGGGAGTCCGACCTCCGCACCGGTCCGGCCTGTGTCAGCCGGAGATCTCCTTGTGGGCGGAGCCCACGCCGATGGAGATCTTGCGGGGCTTGGCGCGCTCGGCGATCGGAATGCGCAGGGTGAGCACGCCGGCTTCGTAGTCGGCCTGGATGCGCTCGGTGTCCAGGGTGTCGGCGAGCACGATCTGGCGGGAGAAGACGCCCAGGGGCCGCTCGGACAGCTCCACCTTCACGCCGTCGGCCGTGGCCACCGGCCGCCGCTCGGCCTTGACGGTCAGCATGTTCCGCTCGACGTCGATGTCGATCGCGTCCGCCGTCACGCCGGGGACGTCGAAGGCCACCACGTACTCGTCGCCCTCGCGGTAGGCGTCCATCGGCATCACCGACGGCTTCGACCAGGTGCCCGGGCCCATCATCTGCTGCGCCATCCGGTCCAGCTCACGGAAGGGATCAGTGCGCATCAACATCGTGAAACACCTCCAGCAGGTTCGAGCAGTTGCTGCCAATGCGCTGCACTGACACCGTTGTAACATGTCATCCATTGGATGACAAACAAGATGTCGTCGACCCGATGACCACCTCAGGGAGGTGCCCGTGACCGCAGCCGACCAGCCGCCCACGACCAGTACCGACGCCCACAGCCCGGCGTCCTTCCTCGCCGCCGCGGCAGCCCTCGCCGCCATAGACGGCGCGCTGCGCGATGCCCAGCACGAAACCCCCGACGCCGCCGAACCCGCGCCCGAGCAGGCGCTGGCCTCCCTGATGCTGCTGCGGCAGGTCCGCGAACAGCTCGCCGGCTGGGAGACCGGCCTGATCGAAACCGCCCGCGACGCGGGCGCCAGCTGGGCCGACCTCGCCGGCCCCCTCGGTGTCGCCAGCCGCCAGGCCGCCGAACGCCGATACCTACGCGGTCGCCCCGGCGCCGTCGGCACCACCGGCGAACAGCGCGTGACGGCCACCCGTCAGGCCAGGGCCGCCGAACGCTCCTCCGTCACCTGGGCCCGCGCCAACGCCGCGGACCTGCGCAGCCTCGCCGGACAGATCACCGCGCTCGACCAGCTCGAGCCCGAAGCACGCTCAGCCCAGGCCGCCCTGCATGCCGCCCTCGGCACAGCCGACGCCGCCGCGCTCATCGCCCCCCTGACCGGCATGCGCCCCTACCTCGATGCCCGCCACACCGGCCTCGTCGAATCCCTGGACGCCCTGGAGGACCGGCGCACGGCGACAGCCGCCGACGACGCCTGACTCCCCCGAGCCGCGAGTTGTCGGCCAGGAGCCCGGGCCTCCGTCGGGAAGCCCGACCCGCCACGCGCAGGCCGGGCTCGTCCACGGCATGAACGCCTGCTCCGTCAAGACCAGACCCGGCGGCCCTGAAGATCAGCCGGCCCCGTCGCCAGAGGCTGCTTGCAGCGCCCGCGCTGGTGTGCTCCTACGGACTGATGTCGTCGGTGCCCGGATGACATTCGCCCAGGACGATGGTGGCATCGTCCCGCAGCTGGCCATGGTGGTGGTCGAGGACGGCGTGGATGAGACGGCGCAGGGCTTCGGGGGCCGGTTCGCCCGCGGCTGGCGCCCGGGCCGCCCACTACCTCCCGCCCCACGAACCGAACCTCGTGGCGGGCCCTTCGCAGGCGGCCGGCGTGGCACAAGGCCGCCGTGCGGGACCCGGTCTCGATTTCCTGGCCGGCCTTCGTGGGGCACGCCCGCCCGTGGGTACTCGAAGGCGGAGAAAAGAGCGTTCACGATGACGACTCCCGAGACCCGGCCCAGGCGCACGACCCGCCTCGAACCAGGCGGCGGGATGCCATCAGGCCAGACGCCGCTCGCCGAAGCAGACGCCTTCGGTGTCTCCCACCCCGAGCCACCGAACTGCACAAGGGCTGGGGCCGTCGCTGACCTTCCTGATCATGGTCGTGCCAGCGCTGGTCACGGTAGGGCTGATCAACATGATGGCGGTCCTGGTCGCGTAACGCCCTCACGCCTGAAGCAAGAGTCCGTTCCTTGCGACGGTCGCAACGGACACCGCCCCGATGAACAGGCAGGCAGACCCATGACGAAGAAGCCACGCGGCACCGGAGAGCACGGCTGGGCCTCCGACGTGGACGAGACCCGGCAGCAGGACAACCCCAGCGCCCACCGCTCCTTCCATACCACCGAATACGGCGGCAGCAGGGGACCGGGCCGGACGAGGTCCGAGGAAGAGACCCGGCCCGTGCCCGGCGACACGGTGAAGAGCGACAGCACCCGCGGCGAGGAGCACGCCCGCGGAGCCCAGAAGGGCCACCGCTCCACGGGCAGCAGAGGGCGCTCCCAGCGTCCCAGCGGCACCAAGGACGCCTCTGCGGAGACCGGAATCGATCCCCAGGAATCACGGTCCGGACACCGCCAGGGCTAGTACTGCAACGGTCTCTATCGTGACTGCTGGCCAGACCGCTCGTTGATGTGGTTACGGGTGGGGACCTTGCAGATGTGCGTGTGTGGGCGAGTGAACTGGAAGCGGTGCACGAGCGGTTCGTGCACCGGTTCAACAGGTCGGAGCCGCGGGAGTCGGCGCTGGCCTATATGCGGGGGCTGATTGCTCCGCTGCAGCGCAAGAACGGCTGGACCCTGGCCGAGGAAGCCAGCCATGACGGCCCGGACCGCATCCAGCGGATGCTGAACCGGATCGAGTGGACGCTGACAAGGTCCTCGACGATGTGCGCCGGTATGTGGTCGACCATCTCGGCGACCGGGACGCGGTGCTCATCGTCGACGACACCGGCTTCCTGAAGAAGGGCACCCGCTCGGCTGGGTGACGGCGGACGCCGCATACGGGTTCAGCAAGGGCTGGCGGTTCGAACTGGAACAGGCGAACGACTTCCACGTCATGGCCACAACGAGGCACGACACCGTCGTCACCCGCTGGGCACTCGACCACCCCGTCCACGACCTGTTCCCCGGCCTGCCCCGGCAGAAATGGAAACGCCGCTCCTGCGGCGAGGGAGCCCATGGCCGGCGGGTCTACGACTGGGCACGGGTCGAGGTGCGGCCCTGGCACCGCGAGGACCGCCGGCACCGGGTTCTCGCCCGCCGCAGCGTCAGCCGGCCCGAGGAGATCTCCTACTGCATCGTCTACTGCCCGGCCGACACCACGCTGGACGAGCTGATCCGCATCGCGGGCAGCCGATGGGCGGTCGAGGAGTGCTTCCAGAGCGCGAAGCAGGAATGCGGCCTGGACGACTACCAGGTCCGCCGCTGTCCCGGCCGGCACCGCCACATGACCCTCGCCATGGCCGCCCACGCCTGCCTGACCGTCCCGCGAGCCCGCGCACTCGACACCGACAAAGCTGACCTCGGGCCGACCGCGCCAGGTCCTCCACTCTGTCTGTCCCCGCAGCCCGCACGAACAGGCTGAACTGCTCCTGAACGGGATGGTCCACGACGACTCCAGGACGGGGCTCGCACTGTAGGCCGTCGGCGACGGCCGGGTCCCGTCAGCCGACGGGCTCCTCCGACACCGTGGTGTACCGGTGCCGTGCCCACAGCGGCAGCGCGACCCAGCACGCGAGGTACCAGGCCACTACCGTGCCCACCAGCCAGGGTACGAAGCCGTCGTGCGTGGCCACCCGGAGGATCAGGAACAGGGCGGAGGTGAGCGTGGCGACCAGCAGCGCCAGGCCGAGGAAGATGAGCCGCGCCGCCCAGCGCACCGCCTGCGCCTTGATGCTGCGGCCGGAGATCAGCCGGTGGAAGGGGACGGGCGCGATGAGGGCGCCGGTCGCCGTCGCGCCGAGGACGACCGTCGTGATGTAGATGAACCGGTCCGTGTGCGACAGGTGCCCGAAGGCCGGGGTGAATGCCACGCTCAGCAGGAAACCGAAGAGGATCTGGACGCCGGTCTGCGTGACCCGGATCTCCTGCATCAGTTCGTTCCACCGCCGGTCGGCCCGCTCGGCCTCGGACTCCTCCCGCTGCGCCTCCTTGGCGCCCTCCGCCTGCCTCGCTTCCGCGACCCCGCTGTCCGCCACGACCCCTCCCGGTGTGCTCGTCCGTATGGGCGAGCGGATACCCCGGTTCGCCACCGCCGTGCACCCCGAATTGACTTTTCCTTGACCTCGCGTTGATCAGCGCCATGCATGGGACTGCGTGTTCGCGGCGTGCACCCGATGCCGGAAGGGCGGCGAATCCGTCCGTCCCCGTCCACTTCGACCGCAGGAGCACCGACATGGCGAAGAAGAACTCGCGCAAAGGCGACACGGCGTCCTGGAGCAGTCACGGCCAGAACGTCACAGGCACCGCGAAGAAGAAGATCACCAAGGACGCGGAGGTTGCCGGACGCAAGGCGAGGGCCTCGCCTGAGGAGCCTCAGCACGAGGTGGAAAGGGAGAAGAACGGACGCGACGCGGTCCACAACCCGGGGGAAGGAACGACCTTCCGGCGCCGCACCTCGCAGGTGACAACAAGACTGCCTATGTAACAACTACCATGCTCCGGCTCAGGTAATGTGCCGAAGCGCGATCGTTGTCACCTTCGGGACGGGTGGTCTGACTGTTTGGTTCTTGTGAGGCGATTTGGTTGTCCCCGACGAGGCATAGCGCTTGTCACCAACGGCCGTTCAGCAGCCTTTCTGTCACCCGTTCCGAAGAGGAACTTCGTCATCAGCCTGGAGCGACTGCTGCAAGAACCTCAGAACCACTTCCACGAACACCGTTGGCTGGGCGTGGTGGATCAAATGCCCGGCCGGAATGGTGACGACTCGCCCGTGAGGAACGCGGCGGGCCAACTCGGCGATGCCCTCCTGGGAAACATGGCTTCCCGGACCGCCGGCTACGGCAAGGGTCTCCGCAGCGATGTTGCCGAGGCTCTCCAGCCACTTCGGATCAGGTGCATCGATCTGCCGCCTGACGGCCAACACCATCTCCCAGTCGAACGTCAGCTTCCCGTCCGGCCTGATCGGCCTGGACTGCTCGCGGGGGCGTGGCACCGGGACATCCTCCAGGACGAGCCGGTCCACACGCTGCGGATACTCCCCGGCGAACAGGTAGGCAACGATCCCGCCCATCGAGTGCCCCATCAGATCAATGCGGTCAAGAGCCAGCGCATCCAGAAAGCCGAGCACGTCGTCCCGCATCAGCTGCAGCGAGTAGTCCCCCGGCCAGTCGCTTCGGCCATGACCGCGGAGATCGAGAGCATAGACACGCCAGCTGCGGGCGAAGACCGATGCCACGACGTCCCAGTCCGCAGCACCCTCGCCCAGTGCATGCAGCAGGACGAGCGGCGGAGCTTCCGGCGGGCCCGAGACCTGATAGGCCAGTCGGATTCCACCAACGTCAGCCGAGCGGTGATCAACCATGTCCGAAACCTAACGAGGGACCGCCGTCGCGGACACGGCGTTCGCCAGCGGCCGAACCGACCACCATCAGCATGGTGACAACCAGCCTGCCTTCGTGACAGCTATCGCGCCTCGGCTCGGTAATTGATGCTCGCCGTTCTCGTTTCTGACCCTTTCAGTAATCGACGTCGATGTAGTCGATATCCGTAAATTCGACTTCCAGGCGGTCGGCACGATGGCCGTTGTCCTTGAAGCAGACCTCCTGGAGGCCTTCGGCGATCACCTCGTTCGGTGACTCGGTGCTGCGGCCCTGCTGGGCGTCGAACAGCCGCTTGGCGTAGGAGGCGGGCGGTCGGGCGGTGATGCGGCGGAAGCGGCCGTCGTCGGTGGTGCCGCCGGGAGCGTCGTAGCCGAACCGCGCCCGGGTCTCCACCGTGATCCCGCCCGTGGCCGCGGACCGCTCCTGCCGCTGGGACCGCACCCGCGACTGCCGGCGGGCGCGGACTGCTGCGTCGATCCGGTCGGCCATCGCCCTCGGGGGTGCTTGCGTGCCGACGGTCACGTAATTCCCCACGATCTGCATGATCAGCGTCACGTAATTCCCCAGCCCCGCGATCACGACTTCCCACGGTGGCTGCAGGAACGTGAAGCGACTCCACTGCAGTCCGCTTTGGTCCCACCTTGTGGGCCTCGGACTCGCTGAGGAATACGGCTGGGACCGGGAGCCGTCCCCGTGCTTGCATGAGGTCCATGGTGTCTGCCGACCGTTTGCTCGCCTTCGCGGCGATGTCGTTCCTGTTGATCATGATCCCGGGCCCCAGCGTGTCGTTCGTGATCGGGCGGGCGTTGGCGCAAGGACGTCGCGCCGCGCTGACCACGGTTGCAGGGAACACCGTCGGCGCCTATGTGCTCATCGTGGCCGTGGCGTTCGGGATCGGAGCGGTCGTGGAACGCTCGATTCTCGTCTTCACCGTGTTGAAGCTAGCGGGGGCGGCTTATCTGGTGTTTCTCGGCGTCAAGGCGTGGCGGGAGCGTGGTTCGCTGCAGGCCGCGGTGACGGGAGTCGGGGCTGCCCAGAGCGGCCTGCGGACTTTTGGGGAGGGGTTCGCGGTCGGCGCGACCAACCCGAAGACCATCGTCTTCTTCGCCGCCGTACTGCCGCAGTTCGTCGACCGCGGGCAGGGGCATGTCGCGGGTCAGATGCTGGTGCTCGGCCTGGTCTTCAACATCATCGCCGTTGCCTCCGACACCGCGTGGGGGCTGGTGGCGTCCACTGCGCGGGACTGGTTCGCCCGCTCACCGCAGCGGCTGTCCCTGGTCGGGGGTGCCGGCGGACTGACCATGATCGGTCTCGGTGTCACCGTCGCCGTGACCGGGCGCAAGGACTGAACCCGAGAGGGGCTCGCTCTCCGATCCGGCATTGATGGCATTTGCCCATCTTGGGCTGTTTTTGCATCAGGTGATCCTCTGTGGCGGTTCTTCCTTGTTGGCCATGGGTAGCGCGGAGTCCGGGACTGAGGGACCTGGTCGTCGCGGAGCTGTCTGGGTTCCTCGCCCCGTGGTTCGGCAGGCTGAGCTTGTTCTTTTTCTTCCGGCCCTTGAACGTAGCCTCGTACTGGGTCGCCCACCTGGGGGTTCGACGGACGTGGGGGCGGCCTTCGTCTGATCATGTGCTCCGACCGAGGATGCACGTGACCACGACGAAGGCCGTGAGGGTGAGTCTGCTGCCTGATGCTGTCCGGCGGGACGCGTTCGTGGAAGCGACACGCTTCCGGGGTCGGTTCTACGAGTGTCTGACTGCCCGGCGCGACGAGTTGTTCGAGCTGGTGGACGCGGTGCTGTGCGCGGACGGCGCGGTGAGGTCCCCGGTGGACCTGACGCTGCTGCCCGAACATCGACGTGGGCACGGCGCGATGTACGGCGGCCTGACCCACGGCCGTATCGACATCAATCAACTGCGGACCGTGCCGGCAGGCCTGTCGCTGTCGCGTTTCGAGGGCGGGCGCCTGGTCCTGGCCGTCGATGCGTCGCCGTGGCTCCGCTCGGACGCGCCGTGCTCGGCGGACCGTCTGTTCTGCCATGTCTACGGCCGTGCGAAGACGGCGTCGCAATTCATTCCGGGCTGGCCGTATTCCTTCGTGGCCGTGCTGGAGCCGGGCGCCACTTCCTGGACCGCGAGCCTCGACGTGATTCGGCTCGGCCCCGCGGACGACGCGACCGCGATCACCGCTGCTCAGCTGCGAGGAGTTGTCGAGCGACTCATCGTCGCGGGCCAGTGGCAGGCCGGGGACCCGGACATCGTGATCGTCAGCGATGCCGGCTACGACGTCACCCGCCTGACCTGGGTCCTGCGCGACCTGCCCGTCGAGCTGGTCGGCCGCGTCCGCTCCGACCGCGTCATGCGCCTGCCCAAGCCGCTTCGCGTCCACGACCCGAAGGGCGGGCGGCCGCCCAAGCACGGCCCGGAATTCCGCTTCGCCAAGCCGGAGACCTGGCCCGAGCCCGCGATCACGGACACCAGCAACTACGGCAAGGCTGAAACTCGAGCATGGGACCGGGTCCACCCAAAGCTCACCCACCGCTCCTCATGGCTCGACCACGAGGGCGAACTACCCCTGGTCGAGGGCACGTTGATCCGGCTGAAGGTCGAGCATCTGTCGAAGGACCGGGACGCCCCGCCGGTGTGGTTGTGGTCCTCCGAGACCGGCGCTACCCCGAATGACGTGGACCGCTTCTGGCAGGCGTTCCTCCGCCGCTTCGATCTCGAGCACACCTTCCGCTTCGCGAAGCGGACCCTGGGCTGGACCCCCCCGAAACTCCACACTCCCGAGGCAGCGGACCGCTGGACCTGGATCCTGATCGTTGCCCACACCCAGCTTCGGCCGGCCCGGCCACTCGCCACGGACCTCCGTAGGCCGTGGGAGAAACCCGCCGCCGACCGGCTCACTCCGGCACGGGTCCGCCGGGGGTTCAGGGACATCCCTGCTCACCTCGCCTGCCCGGCCCGTGTTCCCAAACCCCGAGGAGCCGGCGCCGGAAGACCTCCCGGCGCCAAGAACAAGCACCGGGCACCCCGCTACGACGTCGGCAAGACCGCCAAACGCCCCGAGACTCTCAAGGCCGTCGGTAAACCTGGAAGAACTTGGTAGATAAAGAACAAGCTCAGCGCCTGTTCCTGATCCGCCATGACATCACGCGGGCTTCGCTGCCGTTCGCCAGCTCCGTCTAGCAGTCCGATGAGACCCCGGATTTGGGGTCGTGTGGCGTCTGCCGGGTGTGATCAAGATGGTGAAGGAGCAGGGCGAGTGACTGTTGCGGGTCCTGTCCGGCGTGTCGACGACGATGTGCTCGCGGTTCCACGGTTCGTAGTCGCGGTTGAGGACCTGCTGCCAGTCGGGCAGCGGCAGGTCGGGGATGTCTGTCGATCGCGTGGTCACCCGGTGTCGGTGCTCGTCCGGGTCCGAGCAGACGACTTCCACTTCGACAACGGGGACAGCCGCCTGGGTCCCCACGCTTTGCCAGCTGTCGCGGGTGACCGCCAGAGGGTTCACAGATTCCGCGATCACGGTGAGCCCGTGCCGGAGATGTTCACCGGCCAGGGCGTATCCGATGACGTAGCCGGCCGCTCCGACGGGATGTCGTGCCAGGCCGGAGCGGACGATGGCCTGTTCGATGGTGTCGATGCGTAGGTGGACCGCGCCGATGCGCGCGGCCAGCAGCCGCGCCAGGGTGGTCTTGCCTGTGCCGGGCAGTCCGCCGATCACGATGAGCATGTGCTCATCCTGCCGGAGCCGGGCGGGGACGAGACGGGCGGTGCTGTGGGAGAGTTGGTGCCGGTCCGGGATGTGGGCCGGTCCGGGTGGAGTCGCTGACCGTGAACTTGAGAACGATCAGTCCCGGTTGGCCTCGCGGGAGTCGGGCTGTCCGCTCCTGCGGGAGGATCTGCGGGTGATGCGTCTGGTCATCAGCGTGATCGCGGCCCAGACGATCAGAGATTCCGAGTGCTGGATGAGTCGTTCGTGGTCCCGGGCGTGACGGCGGGCGTGCATGATCCACGCGAGCGAGCGTTCGACGACCCAGCGGCGGGGCAGGATGACGAACCCGACGACGTCCCTCGGACGGCCGATGGTCCTCAGCGTCAGGTCCAGGTGCTTCTTCGCCCAGGTCACGAGCTGTCCGGCATAGCCGGAGTCGGCCCAGACAATGGTGATCTCGGGGTGCATCGGCCGCAGCCGGAACAGGAGTTCCTTCACCGCTTCGCGATCGGTCATGTCGGCCGGGGTGACCATCACGAAAAGCGGCAGGCCCTTGGTGTCGACGACCAAGTGCCGCTTGCGCCCGAGGCTGCCATATCGCGTCAAGCGGCTTGGAGAAGTTCCTCAGGGAGCCCTTCGACTCTGCGTTCGGCGTGTTCGAGAGCTTTGAAGAGCCGGCGACAGAGGGCCCGCTCGAGGCAACGCTGTGCGTCGCGCGGACTTTTCCCCTCGGCAATCCTGCGTGCGACGTACTCCTTGGTGCCGGTGTCGCAACGCGTACGCACCAGCGCGATCGGGTGGATGGCCCGGTTGAGCTGCCGATCGCCGCTGCGGTTGAGCCGGTGTCGGTCGGTGAGTCCGGAGGACGCGGGGATCGGCGAGACACCGGCGAAGGAGGCGAAGGCTGCCTCGGAACGGAAGCGACCTGGGTGGGACCAGCTGACAAGCACCTGGACTGCGGTGATCGGCCCGATGCCGACCAGGCCCAGAAGTCCGGGAGCGAGCTGACGCATGAGGCCGAGGTTCTCCGCTTCAAGTTCCTTGGCCTCGGCTTGAAGTACCTGAATGCGTTGGGCTGTCGACCGAAGTGCACGGGTGGTCATGCGATGCTCGACATCGTGGGCTGGGCGGTCTCGAAGTTGAGCACAGCGGACGATCTGAGCGGGGCGCTTGAGCCTGCGCAGCCCGGCGCGGAGGTCGTCCGGCGCGGACACGATCATGGCCTTGAGCTGGTTGATCGCTGCGGTCGAGGCGAGGGCCGCGCCGTTGCGGGCAGCTGGCAGGACCCGCAAGGCCTCTCGCTCGCCCCGCAGCCTGGGCTGGACGAGGTTCTCGGTGGCGAGGGCTTCCTCGGCCGCGCGAATGGCATCGAGCATGTCGGTCTTGCGCCCGCCGTGGATCGCGGGCCGCTTGGGGCGGCAAACCTCGACTACGCGTTCACCCGCCTGGTCGAGGAAAGCGGCCAGGCCGGCGCCGTAGCTGCCGATGCCTTGTTGGCCGTGCTCGCGGCCGTGCACGGACGGCAGGCGTTCACCGAGATCACCTGGCGCCAGGGCTCCCGCGGGCCGATGCGCTCACACTTCCTGGCCGTGCGGGTGCGGCCCGCCGGCGTCAGGGGCCGCCGTCTGGCCCGGGCCGCCGCCCTCGCGAAGGAAGGCCGCTGGGACGGTGTCCTGCCCGAGGTGACCCTGCTGGTCGAATGGCCCGTCGGAGCCGAGGCCCCACCGACTACTGGCTGTCCGGCCTGCCCGCCGGCACCCCGATCGCCGAGCTGGTCCGCCCGGCCAAGATCCGCCGGCGCATCGAACACGACTACCGCGAACTCAAGCACGGCCTCGGCCCGGACCACTTCGAAGGACGCTCCTGGACGGGCTGGCACCACCACGTCACCCTGGTCACCGCCGCCCACGCCTTCCTCACCGAACAGCGACCGGCCCCAAAAGCCGACACGGCGGACTCACCCTCTGCCAGACCCTCGACGCCATCAGTACCTGCTGAACCGCTGGACCGGCACCTGCACCACCTGCCACCAACCCATCCCCGCCAGAGCACGTCCGACACCAAGAGCCAGACACACCCAACGGAGTCCTACCAGGTGGGCTTGCCTCAGCCTTCCCTGGCATCGCCCGACAGCTCGGTGCGTCCCGGGTGGTCGGCACGGTCCGTTCCGAGAAGATGGACGTGACGGCCGCCAGCAGGCTTCCCTACGACACCGTCGTCGACTCCGCTCAACTGCCCGACGTGCTCGACGTGCTCGACGTGCTCGACGACGAGAAGTTCGATGTCATCGTCGCCCCCGTCGGCGGAGTCGTCCGGACCCAGAGCCTGGACCTGCTCGCCCTCTTTCGACGTCGGCGACAGCCCGTTGGGCGCCGATGACACCGCCGACCCTTACCGGCGCGGCATGCTCATCATCGCTCGAGCCACCAGTCGGACGGAAAGGCCCTGGCTACGGGACGCGTTGGCTGGACACCGGCCGCCAGGAACCCTGCCCCTCCTGAACCCGGACGCCCTCTCCTCCGGAGAGACTGGGCCGGCGGCAGAGCCGGTACGGGTACGCGAGATCGGCAGGCAGATCAGCTGCCTTCCTGGCCCAGCACGTAAAGGTGTGGAAGGTTCACCACGATCGCTTCCTGGGTGCTGCGGGCGATGACGACCACGGCCTCCTCGGTGGGATCGGGGTTCTCCTCGCGGTGCGGTACGAAGGGCGGGACGAAGATGTAGTCGCCGGGCGCGGTGCGCAGCCGTACTTCTTCCGGCTCCGGGCCGGAGGCGTCGAGGAAGACGAACTCGGGGTGTCCGCTGACGACGTAGATGGCGGTCTCGGACTCCCCGTGGTGGTGGTCGGATGAGGAGGTGGAGGGTGCTACGTGGGTTTGTCCCATCCACAGCTTCTCCGACCCGACCGTCTTCCCACTGACGGCGGCGAATCGACGCATGCCTCCGGTCTGGGCGGTGTCACCGTCGAGCGCGTCGGCGCGGATGTGGTGAAGCCGCGTGTGCAACGGGGCTGTCCGCTCCCCTGCCACATGCGCGAGATGGGGGTGGAAACCTTCACCTGGAGTTGTCAACGGCTCGCTCATGGACCGGACGCTAGAGCTGTCCGAAAAAGGATGTCAAGAGGTGTCCATTGCGGTTCACCTGCGGCAATGTTCCTGCAATGAAGCAGTGAGAGCGCAGGAACCACTGCCGGCGTCGCACTTGTCGGGCATCATGTGCGCATGCATATTTCCGCGAAGGCGGATTACGCCACACGGGCTCTGCTGGAGCTCGCCTGCGAACCTTCCCGCCCTCTGACCTGCGAGGCGATCGCCTCCTCGCAGCAGATCCCGTTCCGCTTCCTCAAGTCGGTGGTCGGCGAGTTGCGCAAGGCCGGCCTGGTACGCAGCCAACGCGGCTGCGAGGGCGGGTACTGGCTCGGTCGTCCCGCCGACGACATCACCATCCTGGACATCGTGCGCGCCGTGGACGGCGAGTTGATCACCCTGCGGGGCGAATCGCTGACCGCGCTCGACTACCCGTCCCCCGCCGCGGGGCTGCCCGGCGTGTGGCGTCGGATC
Source organism: Streptomyces sp. NPDC001443 (assembly GCF_053597355.1). NCBI lineage: Bacteria > Bacillati > Actinomycetota > Actinomycetes > Kitasatosporales > Streptomycetaceae > Streptomyces > Streptomyces sp. NPDC001443. The sequence continues at coordinate 77,103 of NZ_JBSFIA010000014.1, read as the reverse complement.
GAGGCAGACGCCGCCGCCCTGCTGGGCGCCACGACGCTCACCGCGTTGCTCCCCGAAGGCTCGAATGCGCGGGTGGTCCGGAAGGGAGCCGCGTGACAGCTCCGGCATGCCGCAAGCCACTTGAGGTGGTGGAGTACACCGACCCGCTGTGCCCTTGGGCCTGGGGCTCGGAGCCCGTCTTCCGCCGGCTGCGCGCGGCGCTCGAGGGCCGGGTCCACTGGCGTCGCGTCTACTGCATCCTGTTCAACCACGACGACGATCCGGCCCCCGATCCGGACGCGGAGACCCGCTGGTACTCCCGCTACATCGAGGACATCAGCCATCACACGCGCGCGCCGCGGGCGTTCCGGCTCAGCCGGGTGGCGGCGAGCAGCTGGCCGGCTTCCCTCGTCGCCAAGGCGGCCGAAGCGCAGGGGCCGCAGGTGTCCGACCGTGTGCTGCGCCGGTTGCGGGAGACCGTCTTCGTCCTCGGCGAGCCCGCGGACACCCCCTCCCTGGCGCTGTCGGCGGTACGCGGCGTGCCGGGTCTGGACCTGGAGCGCCTGGCGGCCGACGCGGCGTCCGCAGCCGTTCTCCGGTCGGTCCGTTCCGACCATGCCGAGGCCCGTCGCCCCATTGGCCAAGTGCTGTCCGTACGCGGCAAGGACCCTCATCCCGGGGCCGCCAAGGAGACCCCGGACGGCGGACATCGCTATGCCCTGCCCACGGTGCTTCTGCGTTCTGCCGCCGGTGTGCGTGCCGTGCCCGGATGGCGGTCGTACGAGGAGTACGCGGCTGGGATCGAGGAGTTGGCGCCGGGGCTGCTGACGGACCCCGCGGCCCTGGCTCCCGCGGTGGCCCTCGCCCGGTACCGGAGCCTGACCGATCCGGAGCGCAGACTGCTGACGAAGGGCGCGTGGCCCTGTCCCGAGGCGGTACGCGTCGATGCCGCGGGGGGAGCGCTGTGGCTGCATCCCGAGGAGGCGGCGACCCACCCGGCCACCCGGCGGAGCACACCAGCCGCACCCCGATGAGGCCATGACCTGTGGTCAGGGGTTCGTCCCGCCGAATGAGACACCTTTTGGTGTCCATTGACAGCGGCCGACGGCTGACTCCAGGATGAGCACCATGCTTACGACGCACCCCGGAGTGGTGTGCCGCTACGTGGATCTGCGGCGCACCTGCAGCGCCCTCTGTCGCTGACCTACCGCCGTCCACGGTTCACAGGCGCCTGACCCTTCTCTTCGGCACCAGCGCGGCTTGCCGCCGCCGTGCCTTCCGGCGCCTGTCGTCTGACCCGTGTTCCCGGCGTTCTCGCCGTCCTTTTCCTTCACCCTGCCCGGCTCTCGGCTGCGCCCCTCGACGCCGTATGCCCTGAGCGCGGCATGCCCCTGCGGGCGACGGCCTGCCCAGCCCCCTGCTGTGCCCACAGCGCTGCTGTGGCACATCACCTTCGCTTCCGAGCCCGTGGCCCTGGCACGGGCTCGTGCCCTCGTAGAAAGAATCTGAGATGTCCGGACCGCTCACGCCCCGCCGTCCTGGAGTGCGCCCCATCCGACAAGTCCGGCTGCGCGCCGCGGCGTTGGGGGCCGTCCTCTCCGCCGTTCTCGTCCCCTCGCTGAGTGCGTGCGGCGGTAGTTCCGCGGCCGCGGACGGGAGCGCCACGCTGAAGTGGGCCTCCTCCTACTTCCCCACCCACTGGGATCCGGTGGTCGGTGGCAGCGGTGCCCAGTTCCGTGAACTGGCGCTTGTGTACGCCTCGTTGACTCGCACCGACGAGAAGGGCAATGCCGTGCCCGACCTGGCCAAGAGCTGGGAGTACAACGCCGAGGGGGATCAGATCACCTTCCATCTGCGCCCGGGCCTGAAGTTCAGCGACGGTGAACCGGTCGACGGCACCGCGGTGAAGGCCGCGATCGAACGCGCCAAGAAGCAGAAGAACTCGGCGCTCTTCGGCGATCTGACGTCGATCAAGTCGGTGGACGCCAAGGGTCTCGACGCTGTCATCAGCCTCAGCCAGGTCGACTACCAGATACCCCAGTTGCTGGGTGAGCGCGTGCTTCAGATCGCCAGCCCCAGGGCTGCGAAGTCGCCGGCGAAGCTGGACCAGAACCCGGTCGGCGCGGGCCCGTTCACCGTCACGCAGATCGTCCCGGGTACCAAGGCCGTCCTGAAGAAGAACCCCGACTACTGGGACGCGAAGAACATCCACATCGACAACGTCGAGCTGACCTCCGCACCCGACGCCTCCACCGTGGTCTCCGGACTGCAGACCGGCGTCTACAACTTCGCCGACATCAAGCCCAGTCAGGCCGAGGCGGCCAAGAAGGCGGGTCTCGACGTCTTCGTCCAGCCCGGCTTCAACGCCTCCAACATCAGCCTGAACGTCAACAAGGCACCGTTCGACAACGACAAGGTCGTCGACGCGGTCCGCCACGCGATCAACCGCCGGGAGTTCGTCGACAAGCTGACCTTCGGCTACGGCGAGGTGACCGACCAGCCCTTCCCGAAGGGATACGTCGCCTACGATCCCGCGTCGGCCAACACCTACCCCTACGACCCGGCCAAGTCGAAGGAGCTGCTCGCCGACGCCGGCTACAAGCCCGGTGACATCAAGCTGAACCTGGTCGTCCCCGCCGAGGACCCGCAGGCGGAGATCGTCCAGTCGCAGCTGGCGAAGGTCGGCATCAAGGTCACCATCAAGATCGACAAGAACTGGGCGACGCCGTTCTTCGCCAAGGACCTGACGTTCTCGCTGTACGGCACGACGGGCCGCGACTCGGCGCTGCAGACGCTCACCGCGCACTTCGGCCCCAACGGCCCGCTCAACCTCAGCTCCCCCTACGAACCGTCCGGCTTCGAGGCAGCCGCCGCCAAGGTCCGCCGGACACCGCTCGAATCGCCCGACTACGCCAAGGTCCTGCAAGCGGCGACCCGCGCCGGTCTCGAGAGCAAGGCGCTGGTCTTCACCTACTCCCAGCCCAACCTCATCGCCAAGAGCAAGGCCGTCTCCGACCTCCCGAAGAACCCGGCCCACATCGACTGGACCGGCGTGACCATCGCCGGCAACTGACGCCCGACCCATCCATTCAGAGCCCATCATCGGAAGGGGGCATCCCATGACGACGACGCACGTGCAGGCCCCGGCCGCTCCCGTCGAACGTCGCAGGGCCGCCGCGACCAGGGCACAGCACGTCCTGGGCCGGGTCCTGGTCACCGTCGCCCGGTCGGTCGCGATCTTCGTGCCTGTCTTCCTGGTCGCAACGTTCGTGACGTTCGCGCTGCGCTCGCTCAGCGGGCTCAGTCCGGCGCGGATCCAGCTGGGCGAGGAGGCCACGCCCGAGGCGATCGCCAGGGTCGAGGCCCAGTGGGGTCTCGACCGGCCGTTCCTGGTCCAGTACGGCGACTGGATCAACGGCGTGCTGCACGGGCAGCTCGGGGTGAGCTGGACCAACGGCGCCGACATCTCCACGCTCATCGGACTGGGCCTCGGCGTGAGTCTGTCGGTGGCCACCCTCGCCCTGGTCATCGGCGTCGTCACCGGCTTCGCCCTGGGCACCCTCGCGGCGCTGCGCCGCACCACCTGGATCGACCGGGCCGTCACCGGCTTCGTCACGCTGATCTCCGTGATGCCCGCCTTCGTCGTCGGGATCGTTCTGGTGACGGTCTTCGCGGTCGGGCTGGGGCTGTTCCCGTCCGCCGGTTACGTCGAGCCGGACCAGGGAGTCGGGCCGTGGCTCGCCCACGTCACGCTGCCGGCCGTCGCCCTGAGCTTCGACGTCATCGCCGACGTGGCCCGCCAGCTGCGCACCAGCCTCATCGCCGCCTACCGCGAGAACTACGTGACCGGGGCGGTGGTGAGGGGGCTGAGCCCGCGTCGGATCTTCTTCACCCACGTCCTGCGCAACGGCCTGGGCCCGGCCCTGGCGACCCTCGGGCTGAAGTTCCCCGCTCTTGTCGGCGCCTCCGTGGTCACGGAGTGGATCTTCGGGTTGCAGGGGTTCGGCCGGTTCGCCAACGACTCCGCCCAAGCCGGTGACGTCCCGGCGGTCCAGGGCGTGCTGGTCGTGTCGATCGTCCTGGTCGTCCTGTTCAATCTCGTCGTCAACCTGGTACTGGCGCGCGTGACGCCCGCGTCGCAGAGGGGGGTGTGACCCGTGGTGCGCCGTGTCCTTTCCCTGCCGTCCGGCCGTATCGCGCTCACCGTGCTCGCGGTGATCGTCCTCCTCGCGGTGTTCGGTCCGCTGCTCGCCCCGCAGGACCCCCTGGCCACCAGCGACAACATCCTCGGCGCCACCTCGGGCGCCCACTGGCTGGGCACCGACTACCTGGGGCGGGACGTGATGAGCCGGCTCCTCGCCGGCTCCCGCATCAGCGTCCTCGGTTCGCTGGAGGTCGCCCTGACGGCTCTGGTGGCGGGGGTGGTCCCCGGCATCCTGTCGGTGTATCTCGGCCGGACCTTCGAGTGGATCACCCTGCGGCTTGCCGACACCCTCGTCGCCCTGCCCTTCCTGCTGTTCGCCGTCGCCGTCGTCGCCCTGCTCGGCAATGGCATCACCCAGGCGATGCTCGTCACCGGGGCGCTGGTGTCCCCGCTGTTCTACCGGGTCTCACGCGCCGCCACGCTGGCGGTGGCCCGCTCCCAGTACGTCGAGGCCGCACTGATCTCCGGCGCCGGCATCGGCTGGGTCGTACGCCGCCATGTCTGGACCAAGGTGCTGCCGCCCATCGCCGTCGCACTCGCACAGACCATCGGCGTCGGCTTCGTCATCGTCTCGAGCCTGACGTTCCTCGGGATCGGCGTACAGCCACCCGCCCCCACATGGGGCGGTCTGCTCGCCTCCGACCTCGGCTACCTCAGCCAGAGGCCGTGGGCGCCGCTCGCACCCGCTCTTCTGATCGTGATCACTGTGTGGGCCTGCAACGTCCTCGCCGATGCCATCCGCGACGTCTCCGGCGAGGCCGGCCGGGCGCTGCTCAACAGCCGCCGCGCCCGGGCCGACCGGCTCGACCCCGCTCCCGCCGGAGGTGCACGATGAACGCCCTGTCCCAGAAACTGCCCACCGAAAGCCACCGGACCGGACGCCCCGGGCCCGCGGCCCCGGCAACCGCCGCGCCGCATGCCCTGTCCGTGCGCGACGTGCGCATCAGCGACCGGGCCGGCGGACGCGAGATCGTCCACGGCGTGAGCTTCACCCTCGCCCCCGGGAAAGCGGTCGGCATCGTCGGAGAGTCCGGCAGCGGAAAGACCCTCACCTGCCGTGCCGCGCTGGGCATCCTGCCCGCCCACTTCGAGGTCACCGGCGGCTCGATCGAGATCGAGGGCCGCGACATCGGCGACCTCACGCCCGCCCGGTGGACGGATCTGCGCGGCGCCACGATAAGCGCCGTCTTCCAGGACCCGGCCTCCTACCTCAACCCCTCGATCCCCGTCGGCAAGCAGGTCGCCGAGGTCATCCGGATCAAGAAGGGCCTGGGGCGGCGCGCGGCGCGCCGGCAGGCGGTCGAGCTGCTGCGCGCGATGCACCTCAGGGATCCGGAACTGGTCTACTCCCAGTACCCGTTCGAACTCTCCGGCGGAATGCTCCAGCGGGTGCTCATCGCGGCGGCCATCGCCGCCGGCCCGCGCATCCTGATCGCCGACGAGGCCACGACCGCACTCGACGTCACCGTCCAGGCCGAGATCCTCGACCTGCTGGCCGACCTGCGCGAGCGCACCGGCCTCGCCCTCGTCGTGGTCTCCCACGACCTGGCCGTCGTGGCCCAGTTGTGCGACGAGGTCCTCGTCATGCGCCAGGGCGAGGTGGTCGAGCACGGTCCCACCCACGAGGTGCTGCACCACCCGCGGCACGACTACACCCGCCTGCTCATCGCCGAGCACCAGCAGTACGGCCTGGAGAAGTTCCTCGCCCCCCAGGAGGACGCATGAGCAGCGACACCACCACGCCGTCCGCCGGTCCGGTCCTCGAGATCGAGAACCTTCAGGTGCACTACGGGCCGCGCCGCCGACGCCGCCGCGCCCTGCACGACGTCTCACTGAGCGTCGCACCGGGCGAGACCGTGGGCGTCATCGGTGAAACAGGCTCGGGCAAGTCCACCCTCGCGCGGGCCGCGCTCGGCCTGGTGCGGGCCTCCGGCGGATCGATCCGCGTCGACGGCGAGGACGTCACCGCCCACGGCGCACGCCAGTGGCGCGCGCTGCGCCGCGGGGGCGTGATCCAGTACGTCTTCCAGGACCCCCTGCGCAGCCTCGACCCGGACCTCACCATCGAGGCCTCCCTGGCCGAGCCGCTCCTCGTCGCCGGCGCCACCCGCGCGGAGGCGGCCGTGCGCGTGCGGGCGTTCCTGCCCCGCGTCCGGCTCACCGAAGCCCTCCTCGACCGGCTGCCCGGCGAACTCTCCGGCGGACAGCGCCAACGCGTCGCGGTGGCCCGCGCCCTGATCACCGGGCCACGCCTGATCATCCTCGACGAACCGGTCAGCGCCCTGGACTCCGCCAACCGCGTGCAGGTCCTCGAGATCCTCAAGGACCTGCGCGCCGACGGCGTGGCCCTGCTCTTCATCTCCCATGACCTGGGCTCCGTCGCCGGCGTCGCCGACCGCATCGCCGTGCTCTACCGAGGTGAACTCGTCGAAGCCGGCGTGACCCGCGATGTCATCAACGAACCGGGGCACCCCTACACGCGCCTGCTCCTCAGCTCCGCCCCCACCCTGCACACCGCACCGGCCGATCGAGCCGAACGCGCGGCCCTGAGAGCCCTCCTGCACGTCTGAACGCCCGCCCTGACACCCACCTGAACCCACGAAAGACAGGAACAGCCATGTCCCGAACCATCCATCTCGCGCTCCATCCCTACGGCGTCGGCGGCCCGGGCCAGCACGGCCTGTGGAAGGACCCCCGCGTCGCGAAGAACGCCAGCATCGACATCAACTACTACATCCGGCAGGCCCAGGCGGCCGAACACGCCCTGTTCGACGCCCTGTTCATCGTCGACAGCCAGTTCATCAACGCCACCTACCCCGCGCACTACCTCAACCGCCTCGAACCGCTGACGCTGCTGTCCGCGGTCGCCACCCACACCCGGCACATCGGCCTGGTGGGCACCGCGAGCTCGACGTACAACTCGCCCTTCAACCTCGCGCGCCGGTTCGCTTCCCTCGACCACATCAGCGGCGGACGCGCCGGCTGGAACGTCGTCACCAGCTTCGACACCGGCACCTCCCGCAACTTCGGGCTGGACGAGCACCTCGACTACGCCACCCGGTACGGCCGTGCCCTGGAGTTCGTCCAGGTCGCCCGCGGACTGTGGGACTCCTACGAGGACGGCGCCTTCCCCGCCGACGTCGAACGGGGCGTCTTCCTGGACCCCACCAAGTTGCACGAACTCGACCACGTGGGCGAGCACTTCACGGTGGCCGGCCCGCTGAACCTCTCCCGCTCCCCGCAGGGCCAGCCGGTGATCTTCCAGGCCGGGGTGTCCGAGGAGGGCCGCGACCTGGCCGCACAGGTCGCCGAGGGCATCTACGCGCCCGGCGGCACCCTCGAACAGGCGCAGGCGTACTACGCCGACATCAAGAAGCGCACCGCCGCCTACGGCCGCGACCCCGACCACATCAAGATCTTCATTCACGGCGGTCCGGTCGTCGCCGCCACCGACGAGGCCGCCCGTCGCCGGGAGCGGGAGATCTTCGAGGAGGACAACGACTTCGAGCGCAACCTGGCGCTGCTCGGCCGCTCCTTCGGCGCCTACGACTTCAGCGTGCACGACCTGGACGCGCCCTTCCCGGACGTCGCGCACCTGGCCGAGAAGGGCGGCCGAACCGGAGCGGCGACGATCATCGATCGGGCCCGCGCCGAGAACCTGACCCTCCGGCAAGTCGCGGACTCCGTGAACCAGTTCCGCCAGTCGCCGTTCGTCGGGGACCCGCATACCGTCGCCGACACCATCGTGCGGTGGTTCGACGCCGGCACCTTCGACGGCATCAACCTCGCCTTCCGCACCGAGGAGGAACTGAACCTCTTCGTGGACGGCGTCGTCCCCATCCTGCAAAAGCGCGGACTGTTCCGCACCGAGTACACCGCCGACACCCTGCGCGGCAACCTCGGTCTGCCGATCCCCGCCAACCGTCACAGCCGCGACCACGCTCCCGCGACCGGCTGACGGCGCCAATGCACCGCCCCGGAGGCAGCCGCAAGACGGCCTGATGACACGAAAGGCATCCCCGTGACCAGCGACAGACCTCGCCTGAGGCTGGGTTTCCTCACCCATGTCCAGGGCCGGGACGACGACTTCGCCCGTACCTACCGCAAGGCCCAGGACCTGTTCACGGTCGCCGACGAGTTGGGCTTCGACACCGGATGGGTGGCACAGCACCATGTCCCGCTCGCGGGCGGCGGCCTGTCCTCGCCCTGGACCTTCCTCGCCCATGCGGCAGCCCGCACCACACGTATCCGGCTCGGCACCGCGATCAACGTCCTCCCGCTCGAGGACCCGATCCGTCTCGCCGAGGACGTCGCCACCGTCGACACCCTCAGCGGCGGCCGGGTCGAGATCGGCGTGGGCAGCGGCTCCAGCGCCGTGGAGTACGCCGCGTTCGGCCGGGACGCCGCCCGCAAGCGCGAGTTGACCAGCCAATACCTCGACATATTGCGCCAGGCTCTGGCCAACCGCGAGGTGGGTACACCCGGCTTCCGTATCCAGCCCCGGGCCGGCGACTTCAGCGAGCGGATCTGGCAGGGCGTCTTCAGTGCCCAAGGGGCGCAGCACGCGGCCGCGGGCGGCTCCCATCTGCTGCTGAACCGGGCGGCCTACGGCTTCGACGCCCCCACCGATGAGGTGCAACGGCCCTGGGCCGACGCCTACCTCGCGGCCTGGAACCGGCCGAGGCATCCTCGGATCGGCCTGTCACGGTTCGTCTTCCCGGCCAAGGACCGCCGCACGGCACTGCGCCACATCGGCGAGGACGTCCACCGCGCCGCGAGGCGCATGGCCAAGACCGGCGCGTTCCCTGAAGGCCTGGACACCCACGAGGCGCTACGGCACTTCCACGCGTTCTACGGTCACCCCGAGGAGATCGTCGCGGCACTGCGGCAGGAAAAGGTCCTGCCTGTCGCGACAGACCTGATCACCCAGTTCAACCCCGCCGTCCTCGACCACGACACCGCGGTACGCGCCCTCGAACTCATCGCGACCGAAGTGGCGCCCGCCCTCGGCTGGACGCCCGTTCCCACCACCCGACCAGCATCCGCAGGAGTATGACATGACCCACTACAGCGACTACTTCACACCAGAGGGCCTGCGTGTGCGCGGAACGGTCGTCGTGGTCCCCGGCCGCGGAGAGACCCCCGCGACTTACGCCCGCTTCGGCAAGCGGCTCGCCGCGGACGCCTACCACGTGCGGGTGATCGAAGCCCCGGACCTGTCCGGCGCCGACCACGCCGCTCCGCTTGCGGAACTGGCGGCCCGACTGGAGGAAGCCGTCGAGGACACGGCCACGGGCAGCGGTGCCGTACGGCCTGTCGTGGTCGTCGCAGCCGACTCGGGAGCCGCCGCCGTGGCCGCGCTCCTCGGCAGCGCGAGAACACCGGCCACCCGCCGGCCCGACGCCCTGATCCTCGCCGGGCTGCCCGGCCGGGGCGCACGGTCCGAGGGAGGCTGGGAAGACGAACTCGACATCCGCACCTCCTGCCCCACCCACCGGGGCACGCTCGCCGACGACCCGCAGGTGCGGCGCGGCTCCCTCACGCAGGCTCTGCCCGACGCCCTGACGGCCGCCGTGCGGAGCGTGGACACCGACCTGCCGGTCCTGCTCCTGGTGGGTGACGCCGACCCACTCGCCGACCACGAAGCCCTGCAGCACGCCGCGAAGATCCTGCCCCGCGCCCGCCTGTCGGTCGTGCACGGCGCGCACCACGATGTCCTCAACGACCTTCAGCACCGGTCCGTGGCAGCCGAGGTCGTCTCCTTCCTGGAGACCCTCCGCAACGACCTGCAGCCACTGATCACCGTTCATTCCAGTGCCTGGTGACACGTCGTTCGCCGCCCTGCACCACCTCGCCCCTCCAACCGCGCTCTCCGAAAGGTTCGTCCATGGCTGCCGTCCTGTCCGTCTCCGGAAGCCCCTCCCCCACCTCCCGTACGACCCGGCTGCTGCGCCACGTGGATGAGCGGCTGCGGCAGCAGGGACACGAGGTGACCCCACTGGAGGTGCGCACCCTGCCCGCCGACGCGCTGCTCGGAGCGGACGTCCACCACCCGGCCATCACCGCCGTGGCGGACCTGTTCGCGCAGGCGGACGGGGTCGTGATCGGCACACCCGTGTACAAGGCCGCCTACTCGGGCCTGCTGAAGTCGCTTCTGGACCTGCTCCCGCAGTACGCCCTCACCGGCAAGACCGTGCTCCCCCTGGCCACGGGCGGCAGCCAGGCCCATGTCCTTGCCATCGACTACGCCCTGCGGCCGGTCCTCGTCTCCATGGGCGCCTCCCACATCGTGTCGGGCTGGTTCACTCTCGACCGGGACATCGCCCGCGAGGACGGCGTACCGGTACTCGCTCCTGCACCGGCCCAGGCACTGGAGCAGGTGACAGACCACTTCTCCGCCGCCCTCAGCAGGCAGGTCGGCACCCTGGCAACCACCGGCTGACCCGTGACCCCGACCGGTAGTACGACCGCCCGAGACCCTGACAGCACGAGGACGCCGACCGCACGAGGCGCGAACGCGCCATGGAGATGCCGCCGTGCTCGCCACCTGGCTCACGACGCAAGAAGCCGGCGCATCGGCACAACCACCGTGAACAGACGAACGAATACTCCATCCGCCGCCACCTCTCGGCCTCTTCCCAGCCGGACGACGACCGGCTCGGCCCACAACATCCCGACATCGGCCAAGCGCTCCCGGCTGCGAGTCGGTCGGGCGCGTACTGCAGGACGTTCAACGCCACAGCCTTGTCGACGCATTGATCGGCCAGCGAGAGGGCGGAGAGGGCGGCCACGGCGAAGGCCGCGTCGACCGGGAGCGGCATGGCCCGGTGCCGGGCCTGAGCGATGGTGACCGGGGAGAAGCCGATGCCGATCAGGGTCGCGTGTCTGTGGCGGGCGAGCTACAGGCCGGGACCAGCGCGGCTGCCATACGGGCCGAAGCCGAAGCCGGTCTGCCTCGCGAGGCAGGCGATGCCGGGCGCGTGGGTGCGGGGAGCAGTCGAGGGGCGCGCCAAAGAGACTGATGGCCGTGGGACCGTCCCCGCGGGCGCGGGTGGTCCTCCTTCCCACGAACGCCATCTTGACCGTCGAAAGGTGGTGCCCACACCTGTAAAGGGCTACGCGGTAGCACGGATCATCACGGTCAGGGCCGGCGAGGCCGGCGACGGCTGGCTCTGGCCGATGTCTCCGTAGCCCCACGACCTGTAGAGGTCGTGGACCTTGCCGTCGCCGGCGGCCGGGTTGACCATGAGCGTGACGTACGGCTCGTCTCGCACGGCAAGCAGAGCGTCGTGGATGCGACGGGCCGTGCCGGTCTTGCGCCAGGCCGGGCCGACGCCGATCTCTTTGAGGGCCACTGCCGGCCGCTCGGTACACCTCTGCGCCGGCGCGCGGTGATCGAGCAGGCCCAGATCCTCACCACGCACAACCTTGCCCTCATCGCCGGGCCGGTCGGGGTGAGCCCGCAGTCCGGCTGGGCGGCACCGGCCCGCAGCGCATTCGCCACCGCCTGCCGTCTTGCCGCGCGGATCCACGGCAACCCGCACCCGCTGAGGACCATCAAGGACATGGCCTATGCCTGGCGCCAGGCGCTGTTCTGCCTCTCGATGGCCACCCCCGACGAGCAGGGCACGACCCTGGCGCAGTTCGACGACGACGCGGCGCGGTATCCCGACCACGCTCGCACGCGCCTCGCGCCCGTCCTGGCGGGTCTGCGCCTCGTCCACGCGTGCGGCGACCTCTCCCCCGACGGCGGCCCCACAAACAGCAGCGCACGCCGGCTCCTGGGCTGGGCACCCGCCGGCCGCCACTGGCTCCAGGCCGAGCGCGCCTCTCAGTAGGGTCGGGGACTGGCGCGGTGGCTTCTGCTCCGTTTCCAGCCCCCGCCGCTTCAAACCGTGCGTGCGGTTCTCCCGCACACGACTTTCCGACATCGTTCACCGGCTGGTGTGCGCCGACGCCTGGTGCACGTTTCCGATGAGGCGACAGACCCCGAGCCGAGTGATCCATCCGTAAGTGAATCGGGTGGTCCGGTTCCGGCCTCGGAGTCTGTGTTTCCGGCTGGCGAAGACGGCCAGCCGTTCGTGGACGTGGCCGTCGACCGCGTCGGACTTCCGCCCGGAGTTCCCGTTGCGGAAGTACTCCCAGCCTTGAAGTACGGGGTTGAGGTCGGCGACCGCCGCGGACACCGGCCGTTCGCTCTTCGAGCGTGAGATGACCGCGCGGATCTTGTCCCGCAGCACCCGCATCGCTCGGGCCGAGGGCCGGCGTTGCAGGTAGAACCTGCCTCGCCATTTCCACGATTCCATCTTCCGGTGGTGGAAGCCGAGGAAGTCGAAGCCCTGCCCGCCTCGGGTGAGGCAGGTGATGCCGGACTTCTCGGGGTGCAGTCGTATCCCGAGCCGTTCCAGTATCGTCGCCGCCAACTGCTGGGCCTGCTCGGCACGTCGTCTGGTCGGAGACAGGACCACGAAGTCGTCGCAGTACCTCACCAGCACCCCCGGCCGACGGCACTCGTCCTGCCATGCCTCATCGAGGACGTGCAGGGCGATGCTGGCCGGCAGCGGGGAGATCGGTGAGCCCTGCGGAGTTCCCGCCCCGATCGGGGAGGTCATCCCGCCCTCCGGGACTCCCATCCGCAGCCAAGTCCGGATCGGCTTCAGCATCGGCCGGTCCACCACGCGCCGGGCCACCTGGGCCATGAGCGCGTCGTGGTCGATCGTGCCGAAGCAGTCCCACCGACAGTGGTGCGTTCGCGTGCGTCACGGTGCTTCCTGGTCCGCTGTTGCGAAGGCATGCTTTCGCGTGAGTGCGATCACGGTCAGGCTGAGGACTCCGAGTGCTGCCGCGGCGACGGCGTCGGCGGTGGTGTCGACGCGCTGCAGGAGTATGCCGCCGATGATGCCGCCGAGTGCCATGGCCACGTTCCACAAGGTCACAAGGATGGCTTGCGCGGTGTCGGCGATGGCTGGGCTGTGTCGCATCCCGGCATGACCGGCTGCTGTCTGAAGGAGCGTGGGTATACCGCCCCATCCCAGGCCCCACGCGACGGCTGCGACCCAGACGACGGCCTGTGCCGTGGTGGTGGCGAAGGCTGCCGTAGCGGCAGTGAACAGCATCGCGGCGGTCAGAGCGAGCCCACGAAGGTGTCTGTCGATGTGACGGCCGGTGTACCAGATGCTGACCAGGCATGCGGTGCCGAAGGCAAGCAGGATCGCGTCCACTGCGGCGGTGAGGCCGGCGTGCCGCAGGTACGGCGCGATGTACGCGTAGATGATCGTGTGGCCGAGGACGAAGGTCACGACGACGACCATGACGGCAGTGACCCCAGGGACCCGGAGCGTTTGCCGGGTGGTCGGCTTCGGCTCTTCGGCTGTTGTCGTTGGCCGGCTGACGGCGGGAACGCTGAACGTGATCCAGGTGAGGACGACGAGGGTGATCGCCGAGACGGCAGCGAAGGACGTTCGCCACCCGATCTGTTGCCCGAGCAGCGTCCCGGCGGGAACACCCAGCGACAGCGCCAGGGGGATCCCGGTCATCGCGATCGCGATGGCACGTCCTTCCTGACCGGGAGGTGCGATACGCCGTGCGTATCCGGCAAGGATGGCCCACGCGAGTCCGGCGGCGACGCCGGCGAGGAACCGTGAGACGAGCAGGATCGCGTAGCCGGGCGCGGCAGCGGTGAGCGTGTTCGCGACCAGGAAGACGGTCATGGCGCACAGCAGCAACGGCTTGCGCCGAATTCCCGTCGTGGCAGCGGCCAGCGGTATGGCGGTCAGGGCTGTACCGGCGGCGTACACGGTGACGGTCTGGCCCGCCGCACCGGAGCTGACGCCGAGAGAGGAGGACATCTGCGGGAGGACGCCCGCCGGGAGGGTCTCGGTCAGGCTGGTGATGAAGACCGCGGTGCCCAGTGCCAGGAGCGCGGGCCAGGGCAGGACGTCACGTCTTGTCGGAGAGGCTGTTGTGGTCGTCATGCACTGATCGTGGAACCCTCACATAGATGTGATGGTCAAGCTCGGTCCGCGCGACTACTCTCGAGCATGTGCGGATCGGTGAATTATCCCGTCTGACGGGCGTGCCCCGGCGCCTGCTGCGGTATTACGAGGAGCAGGGCCTGATCGTGCCGGATCGGTCGGCGAACGGATACCGTGACTACGATGAGCGATATGCGGACCGCGTGAAGCAGATACGCGGTCTGCTGGCGGCGGGGTTGCCGACCCGGATCATCAAGCAGATCCTGCCCTGCCTGGACAAGCCCAGGTCCATTCACTTCCCGGACGCGACCCCGCAGATGCTGGCGTTGCTGACCTCGGAGCGGGACAAGCTCACCGATCGGATCGAAGTGCTCACCCGTAACCGGGACGCGATGACCGAGTACTTGGCCGAGGTGGAGCTCCATCGCGCCCCGGTTGCGCCCGGTCAACTGGGCAGTGCCTGATCGACCGCGCAGCATCTGAAGCAAGTTCTTCACCCTGCGATCTCCTGGACGATCCTGTCGGCGTCGTCCGGAAGCACCGCGGGGCGCAGCCGAACCCCGCTCAGGCCAAACTGTTCATGCCAGCGCGCGAGTTCCTGGGTGAGGCGGTCCGCGGTTCCGGCGAACACGTGCGTGTCCGGTGCCCAGACGAAGCCGGCTGCTTCGTTCAGGCGGGCCAGCCTGGCCTGCGCGTGCTCGTCCGTGTCGCCCAGGACAACCGCCACGTCCGCGTACACCTCGGTCCTGGTGGCGTCCGGCGTCAGCTTCTCGATTTGCCGAAACGCCGTCAGGAGGGCGGGAATCGGATGCTCCTGCGACGGAGTGACGAAGACCCGGTCCGCGACGGCTGCAGCGAGTCGATACGGCTCCAGGGCGTGGTGCGCGAGCACCGCGACCTTCGGGGTGCTCGGCACCGGTACGGTCAGCGGGCCGGCCGCCGGGTACCTTTCCCTCCCGGTGAGCCGCAACGGCGCGACCATGTCCCGGTGCAGGAACGTGTCCCCGGAGCTCAAGCTCTCGGCGGGAAACGTCCTCCACAGCTCGCGCACTGTTCGCACGTAGTCCTCGGCGTCACGAAAGAGATCCCGGAGCCGGCGCGCGATGCGAGTCGGGATGTACAGGTCCTCGGGCCGTAGCTGAGGCGTCGCCTGTCCACCGACCACCGTGGCATCGCGCGCCTCGGCGGAAACCTGCGGCCGCCACGCCACCCGGCCCGGCCCGATTGCAGCCAAGGACGCCATCTGGGCGGCGACATGGAACGGGTTGGTGTGCGTCACGTTGCGCGAGACCACCACCTCGCTGATGTCTGTCGTTGCCAGCAGGACCGCTGCGGTGACAACAGGGTCGAGCCTGCCGCGCACCCGGTCATGGGCATGGTCGGCGGTACCCAACCGGTCGGTCTGCAGGCTCAGGCCGTCCTCGAGCGTGACGAAGTCGATGCCACCTGACGCGGCCGCGCGCCCCCAGTTCGTCCAGTAGCCGCTCTGGAAAACCTCTTCAGCATCCGTCACCGACGACAACAACCATGAGGCAGGGTGCCAACCCGTGCCCTCCAACGCCAGGCCGAGCCGAAACGAGCCGGGGTTCATCGAGTCTCTTTCCATGACTCGATTGCACAACCATCACACCGATGTGAAGGTCAACCCGTCAACAACCTCCTGACCCGCAACACCTAGTGCTGTGACCGGATAGGTTCACCGGGCTGAGAGCGGACAAGCGGTTTGAACGGGCTGGGCAGCCTGCGCCTTGGGCGTGGGACGATCGCGCCGTGACTATCACCCTCCATGACTTTGATGGTGAGCACTCGCTGACGCTCGCCGCCGGTGACCTGGCCGCCGATGCTGCAGTGGTTGCCGCCGGACACGAACCGAACGGGTACTTCTGGGAAGGTCTTGTGCAGTTCGCCTGGCCGGATCTTGCTGAGCGCCTCGACTTCGACAGCGAGGGCGGCATGTTCTGCGCGATCGGGAGCTTGAGTGACCTCGCGCAGCTCAAGACCGCTCTGGAGCCCGTGATCTCGAGCCCCGGCGCAGTTCACGATCTCGTTGCCCGTGCAGAGACGGCAGGCTTCGAGTTCGACGACTAGTGCTGTGACCAGCAGGTCTGCCGGGTCAGGCTGCAAGCTGGAAAGGTCTGCCGCCCCAGCGGATGTGTTTCTCGCTGCGGATGCGAGCGCGTTCACGTCGTTGAGCGGCGAGGACGTCGGGGTGGCGGGCGTTCTTGTTGCGCCACCGCAGGTAGGCGTGCAGGGCCCGGGTCTGGACGGTGTGGTTGGGGTGGTTCGAGTTGGCGAGGGTGAACTGCCGCAAGGGTCCGAAGTGGGCCTCGATGGGGTTGGCCCAGGACGCGTAGGTCGGGGTGAAGCACAGCTCGACCTTGTTCCGGTCGGCCCAGCGGCGGATCCGCCGGTTCAGATGTGCGGACAGGTTGTCGAGGATCACGTAGATCGGGGCGCCGTCCGGGCGGGCCGCGCGGATCGACCGCAGGGCCGCCCAGGTGTGGTCGATGCCCTTGCGGCGGCGGACGACGCCCCAGAGTTGGTCGTCGCCGACCGAGTAACAGCCGCGGTCAGCTCCTGTGCCTCGTCGACAACGACGTGCCCGAACGTCCGCTCCGGCGGCCCGCCCACCAGGCTTGCCGCCTCGTCCAACAGCGCCACATCGGCATCGGCCCACGGGGCACCAGCAGGGCGCAGCAGTCGGCCGCGTTCGTCATCGGTGAGTGACGGCAGATGCGTGGCCAGGGCGCGGGCGTCCCCCAGCAGGGCCGTTACGACGGTCTCGGGCGTCAGTCGTGGCCAGAGGAGCTCCACCGCACCCTCGGCGTGGGCGTCGCTCATGAGGTTCGTACGCAGAGCCTCCGCATCGAACATCTCGGCCGGATCGGCGGCTGCCGCACCGTCGAAGCCGAGCGTGCGCAGGTCGGCCCGGGCCGCGGCATCGAGGTCGAGGCCGGTGCTGTCGGCGGTCTCGGCGTCGATGTGTGCGAGGGCCTCGGCAGTGCCACGCTCCAGGGTGCTCGTGACCATGCCGATCAGGTGCTCCTTGAACACCTGGCGCGCCCGGTTGTGCGCCAGGGCGCTCGCCTCCGCTGCCTGTCGTGCCGCCGCGACATCCACGCTCGTCAGACGGACCCACTCCTGCCCCACACGTACCGCGAACCGGGCGTCCGCAGGAGCCCGTCGGGAACGCACCAGGCCCTCCAGCGCCTCGGCCATGGCGGAGCTGCCCTTGAGCTGTGCGACATCGGACGGCTCGACATCGGCGGTCACCACTTCGGCCAGCTCCCCGCACGTCGCAGAGCCTTCCACTGTTGTGGGCAGGCGCCGGCAACACCACCGCGACCGGGCCCCGTGCTGCCATGTCACCCAGGACGCGCAGGGGCTCCGATCGCTCCAGCCGGGTGTGCAGGGCGAGGCCCGGGGCCGAGGCGGACGACCGGGGCAGCACAGCAGTGCAGACGGCCTCTTCGGCCGGGCCCGATCCCCGTTCCTGCAGCACCTGTTCCCACTCGGCGCAACCCTGTCCAGGCTGCCCACCGCGCCGCGTTCGGACCCGGATCGCCTGCCGTCACCAGCGCCCGCCGTCCGGCGGAGCGCGGCCACCCTCCTGCCGAGCTTGCCTACGGTATGGGTGAGAATATTCCGTCTGTCCCGGAGGTCTCGTGCTCCGCAAGCATGCGAAGAAGAAAACGCGTCCGGTCGAGGCCATCGAACCACCGAGCACGGCCGAAGCGGTGATCGTCGTCGCCTCGGTGACACTGGTGGTGGCGATCCTGGACGTCGTGTCGCAATCCCCGGTGTGGCTTCTCGGCCTTCTCGTGTTCCTTCCGGGGTCCGCATCGGCGCTGTGCACCGTCCGCCAGACCAAGTTCGTGTTCGCCTGGACCGAACTCGTGGTCATCGTGACCCTGCTGGTCCGGCACAGTGAGGGGCGGCCATTGCTCGACAGGATCCTCATGATCCTGCTCACCCTCGCCCTGGGCGCCGCCTCCGTCTACGCCTGCCACCGCCGCATCAACCGCGAGCAGGAAATGCTGCGGCTGCGCTCCACCGCAGCCGCGATGCAGCGCCACATCCTGCGCCCTTTGCCCATGCTCACCGAAGACGTCCTGGTGAACGGTCTGTACGAGCCCGTACAGGAGGACCGGCTGGTCGGCGGCGACATCTACGACGTCGTCGAATCACCCTGGGGGACCAGGGTGCTCATCGGTGACGTCCAGGGCAAAGGACTCCCCGCGGTCGGCGCCGCGTTCGCCGTCATCGGTACCTTTCGCGCCACGGCCCACCACGAGCCCACCCTCACCGCCCTCGTCGACGCCCTGGACGCCTCCGTCGTGCGGCACAACTCCTACGCGGCGAAGACCGGCGACGACGAACGGTTCGTCACCGCGCTCATCCTCAACATCGATGCGGGCGCGGAGGCACAGGCCGTCAACTGCGGCCACGTCCTGCCGCAGGTGCTGCAGGAGGCCAGCGTGACGACACCGGTCCTCACGTCCGGCGTCCCCCTCGGACTCGCCGACCTCGCCACCGAACCCGCAACCGTCGACTGGTTCGTCTTCCAGCCCGGCGCGACGCTGCTGCTGACCACGGACGGACTCACCGAGACCCGCGCCGACGACGGCGCCTTCTACCCCCTCACCGAGCGCCTGACGGAACGCCTCGCCCAGCACGCGCTGCCCTCCCCCACCGACCTGCCACGCGCTCTCTACGACGACGCACGTGCGTTCGCGGGAGACGACGAGCAGCACGACGACGTGGCGGTACTGACCCTGCGACGGTCACCGAACCGCTGAAAAATCCGGCGGTCGTGGACAGTCTTGCTTCCCACCTGGCACTACTTCATCAGGCGGACCAAATGAAGATGCCTGAGGCGACCGAGCCGAACAAGCTCACGCCCGCCCGGGTCCGCGGGGTGTTCAGGAACCTGCACGCGAAGACCGGTTCCCCGGCCGGCGCACCGAAACCGTCCCGCCCGGCCCAGGCAGGCCGCCAGGCTCGGAGAACCAGCTACCGGCCACCTGTCACGACCTCGGGTGGGTCCTCGCCACCGGCGAGGCATTCAGCCGTTCCGCCCACCATAAAGTCGGCACCAGGCCCCACCGCGGGACCTGAAGCTCCGCCCGCCTGAACCGTCAGAAAGCCGACGAGGTTGCATGGCTCCATGGTGAGACGAAAACGGGAAAAGGAGAGGCGACCCCCCTTCGGCATGCCGGAGAGCATCGTCCTGCTCGCGACGCCGGAAGGCCGGCGCCACAGTGTCCTCACCGTGGAAGGCGGGATGGTCTGCGGACGCCTCGCCGACGTCCCGGTCAACGCTGGCCCAGCCGAGGCACAGGCCGCCGCGGCGGCCATGGTGGTGGGACTCGCACACGACTTCCACGAAGTACGCGTCGACGTGACCTGGGATCGACCCCGGGAACCCGGGTCCTGGACCGCCCAGGTCACCGTTGCCTCGCCCCCGCCGAACGCCTCCGGTTGATCGACAAGCCGACTGGTCATGCTCTATCCGCTCACGCGGTCGGACAGCTTCGAACGAGAACCTGGTTCGGATGACTTGCCCGGGCGGGTGCATGGAGGAAGGGTCGCCGGCGCTGCCAGCAGGAACTGCGCCGCATCCGGAAGTCGTTGCCCACCGCGCCCGCGCTCTTCCGCCCGGGGGCAAAACCACTTGAGGCAGGGGTCGTTCCGGTGGGCGAGACCGTAAGGAGACCGGTCCGTTGTCCCAACCCCTGTGTCGACCCGCGACCATGCAGACATGGATCATCCGACGGGGGGACGCGGCCGGGCGGGAGCACTGGCACGCGGATGCATGGCCGCGGTGCTGGTCGCGGTCGGCGTGGCTTGCGCGCTGGTGGTCTGCGTGCTGTGGCAGTTTCACCGCGCCTTGGACCGCACGCCGCCCGATGTCGGCGCCTTCGCACACTCCGCCGCCACCCGGACCGCCGGCGCGGCCGCGGCACGGACGAGTTCCGCGCGCCTGACGGACCTGACGTCGGCGCTGCCCTGGGCCGTTGCGCTCGGCACATCGGTGGCCGACTCCTGTCAGACGGAGGACCAGAACCCGTTCCTCGGGCCGACGACCTGGGCACCGATCAACTGCGCCCGCAGCAACGTCCTTTACCTCGCGTTCGACGGGGACATCCGCACGCGCCTGCACCAACTCGACACGGTGCTGGCCCAGCAGGAGTGGGTGGGCTCGGGTTCGTCCCCGAAGACGCTGGCCGGGACGGCGACCTGGATGAGCCAGGCCGGCGGTGACCCGTCCTCGGCCGCGTCGCAGCGGGGAAGCACCGAACCCCCGGGTTCGTGGCCGATCTGCCTGTCCACGACGTACGGCCCGGCCACGCAGAAGCACGACGTTCCGCACGGCCGGCTCGGCGTCCGGCTGCGAGTGGCGGTGGCTGAGCTTCCGTGCACGCCCAGCGCGGAGACCGGCGACCTCCAGACAGACGGCAGACCGGAGAAATCCCCGGTCGAGGGAACCGTCTACCTCGCCTGGCACCCCCTGTCGACCGACGCGGTGAGCCGCTCCGCCTACACCGCGCACCGCTACGTGACCGCCCTCTCCCTCGTCGACGACTACGCCGTCCAGTCCACCCCGACGACCTCTCCGCCCTCGCCGCTGACCAGGTAGGACCGCCAGGGCCCGGACGGCGGCGAGCCGCAGAGGCTGCCGTCCCGGACGCAGTTTTCGCGCAGCGGCTGCACGGAGCCCCGGAGCGACGTCCTCGGCCGCACCGGCCCGCAGCAGGACGGTCACCGCGGCTGCGTCGGCGCATGCGAGTACAGCATCCACCAGTCCCATGAAGTCCCCGTTGAGCAAATGCTGTTCGGATCTGCCTGTCAGCCGGCGAGGTACTCGATGTCGACACGCTGACGGGCCCGCATGATGGTGGAGTCCACCGAGATGTCCCGGTCGATCTCGCCCGCGACATCGGCAGTGGCCTGAACCTGTTGCGGCAGACGCTCCCACGTGCCGTCGGCCGACCACAGCCGGTGGCGTTCGCAGGCGGTCTTCCACGGCCCGAAACGCTCGGGAAGATCCCGCCTGTGCACCCCGGTCCGCACCCGGTGCAGAATCCTGTCGCTCACCTGCCCGTGATCCCGCCACCGGCCACAACGCCCATCGCTCACCGGTACGAACAGCCGCAGCCTGCTGAGTGACCGACGGGACGCACGCGTTGTCGGGTCCGGCCCGCGCTCAGGCCGAATCTCGGATGACCAGTCGCGTGGGGGTGACCACGGACGGCAGGGACGGGGGGCCATCTCCCCGGACCGGCGGGTGCGATGTCCGGTGGCACAGAATCCGCGCCATCAGCCGTCCCATCTCCTCGATGTCCTGGTGCACCGTCGTGAGCGGTGGCTCCGTCACCTCGGCGATGGGCATGAGGTCGTCGAAGCCGACGACGGCCACATCCTCCGGCACGGTACGCCCCCGCTCGCGCAGGGTCCGCAGCGCGCCGGAAGCCATCAGGTCCGAGGCGACGAACACCGCGTCCAGATCCGGTGCCTGGTCGAGAAGCAGGGCCATGGCGTCGGCGCCGCCCCGCAACGTGAAGTCGCCCTGGGCAAGCAGTCGGGGCGGGGTGTCCGGCAGGACGTCGCGATAGCCGTCGAGGCGGTCGATCGCGGCCGCCTGGTCGAGCGGCCCGGTGATCGTCGCGATGCGCCGGCGTCCCAGCGACACGAGGTACCGAACGGCTTCCCGGGCACCACCGCGGTTGTCGGCATCGACGTATGTGTAGACGTCGCTGCGGTGTCCGGAACCGAGAAGGGGACGTCCGCCGAAGACAGCCGGCAGCCCCATCTGTTCGACCATGTCCGGCAACGGGTCGTCGGCGAGCAGCGAGAACAGCAGGGCACCGTCGACGTGACCGCCTCCCAGGAAGTCACAGACACGCGGATAGTCGTCCTGCTCCTCGATGAAGAGGAGTACGGGCTGGGCTCCGTGCCGGACGAGTTCCTGTCGTATGCCACGGAGATGGCAGTCGAAGTACGGGTCGACGAAAAGGCGGTTCTGCGGCTCGGTGACCACCACGGCGACGGCGTTGTTGTGGCGGGTGACCAGCTTTCTGGCGGCCTGGTTCGGTACGTAGCCGAGCTCCGCCACCGCGCCCCGTATACGTTCGGCGACCGCCGCCCGTACCTTCGGCTCGCCGTTGATCACCCGGGACACCGTCGACTTCGACACCCCTGCCCTGCGCGCCACGTCCTCGAGTGTGGGGCGTTGCCCGTGCAGCCGTTCAGCCAACTCGGTCTCCGATGCAGCGCAGTTCACCGTCGTCACCGGCCACGTTAGTGGCTGTTGCCGTACCGATCTTGGGATTTGCCGATCGAACGAGGGCAGCGGCAGCCGTTCGGCCCCGGGTCCGGCTCGATCATTGCTCCTGGGCCGGTTCAGGCTGCTTCCGGTCGCCCATGGAAATCGGCAGGTGGACCGGGCCCGGTCGGCGGCTGCAACGTCTCGGCGCGGGTCGCTGGGGGCGACGGGCCCGCACACCCGCCGAGGGGATCCGCGTCCCTCGGCGGGCAGGCGTCGCCTTCGGTGCCGTCAGTCGTCCATGGCCTGGTAGAGCGTGGTCCAGAAGTCGTGCATGAGCCGCACCGGGTCCGGGACGGACGCCCCGACCTGGGTGAGCAGGATGCCGGTGAGCCCGTTGACGGGGTCGGCGTAGGTAGACGTACCGCTTCCGCCGTCCCAGCCGAACTGGCCGACCGGCGCGTAGTCGCCGCGATGGGTGCGCACCGCCATCCCGAAGCCCCAGCCGCCGTGCTGACCCTGGCCGTGGGAGATGTGGACGTTGCTGGTGGCCAACTCGTGGCGTGCGGCCTGCTGTTCGGGGGTGAGGCGGTTGGTGGTCATCAGCTCGACGGCCGCCCTGGACAGGATCCGCTCACCGCCGTGCGAGCCGCCGTTCAAGAGCATCCGGAAGTACGCGTGGTAGTCGTCGGCGGTGGAGTTGAGCCCGCCACCGCCGCCCTGGAACGCCGGAGGCGCGCTGTGGCGTCCGCCTTCGGCCTCGTCCCACACGAGGAACTCGCCGGTCTGCGGGTCGGGAGCGTACAGCGGCGGCAGCCGGTCCATCCGGTCGGCGGGCACATGGAAGCCCGTGTCCTTCATGCCGAGCGGACCGAAGACGCGCTCCTGGAGGAACTTCTCGTACGACTGGCCCGTCACCCGGGCGACGAGGACGCCGAGCAGGTCGCTGGCGATGTGGTACTGCCAGCGCTCACCGGGCTGGTGCATCAGCGGAAGCTCGCCCAGGCGGCGGATCCACTCGTCCGGCGCGGGCATCGGCTCCGGCAGGTTGGGGGTGAGTCCGCGCGCGAAGACCGTGTTCATGATCGGGGTGCCCAGGGACGTCATATCCATGCCGAGCCCGAAGGTCGAGGTCAGCACGTCCCGGACGGTGATCGGCCGCCGCGCCGGCACGGTCTCGTCCAGGGGGCCGTCGAACCGCTTGAGCACCTGGCGGTCGGCGAGTTCCGGCAGCCACTCCTGCACCGGGTCGTCGAGGCGCAGCCTGCACTCGTCGAGCAGGACCATCGCCGCCGAGACCGAGACCGGTTTGGACGTCGAGGCCATCCGGAAGATCGTGTCCCGGCGCATCGGCGCGCCACCGTCGTGGCGCATCGTCCCGAGCTCTTCGACATGTGTCTCCTCGCCCCGGCCGAACAGCGCGACGGCTCCGGGTATGCGCCCGGAATCGACATGCCGGGCCAGCATGTCGCGCACTCTCTGCAGCCCTGTCTTGGAGAAGCCACGGTGCTGGTCGGCGAAGCCCATGGACATGGTGGTGTGCTCCTTTTTGTTGAACGATGGACCGAACGGGTGGACAGCCGTCGGGGCAATACGGTTCTGATGGCGCCCCGCCCTGCGGCGAGAGGGCGGTGTGGTTCGCGCCCCGCCCTGACGTGACGAGCGGTTCGTCAGCAGCCGAGCCGGTCGGCGATGACGGCCAGCACCTTGTTCAGATCGCGTGCCATGCGGGTGTGCAGGCCGAGCTCGGCTATCCCGTCCGCGAACCCGGGATGGTCGGGGAGAATCCGCTGGACGGCATGGGTCACCCGAGTGCCTTCGGGGCAGGCGGTGACGGTGTGCACCCCGGCGTACCAGCTCTGCACCGCCAGGCGGGAACGGGCGCGGTCGACCTGGATCTCCACCGGCTCCACCGGCCCGGCGTACTCGGCACGGTAGGTGTCCGCGCGGGCCCCGGCCACGACCGTCATCGCCCCCTGCCGGGCGGCCGAAGCCCTGGCCAGCACCAGCAGGTTGTCGTCGCCGACCCGCCCCTCGGCGACGGCGAGCAGGAGTGCGCCGACCGCGGTGGCCGGCGCGGCGAGCGTGCCGTGCGCCTCCCATCGGGCGGGCAGCGCGTCCAGTTCGGCAAGCAGAGAAGGCGTGGTGTGCATGGTGAGAAGGCTCACCGCGCCATCCGCTCGGGGACAGCCCGTGGCGCGCCGGCGGGACGGGGGACGCCTCGGCGCCCCCAGGCCGACCTGCGCCGTCACACCGGCTGAGGTCCCGCGATGCGGGTGTCCCGGGACGGGACGGGACACCCGAGCCGGACAGGCCCCCGGGGCCGGGCGGGGACGGTCTCAGGACACCCGTGCCAGGGCGCCTCAGGGCACCCGTGCCAGAGCGGAACGCGCCGTCGCCACCAGATAGGAGACGCCCTGAGCGGTGGCGATCTCCAGCGCCTGCCCGAAGTGCCGTGCCGCGGATTCCCGGTCTCCTGTGGCCAGACATGCCTCCGCGTACGGCAGGAGGCTGTGCACCATCCGATGCGACTCACCGGCCTCTTCGAGCAACGCCAGGGCCCCCGCGTGCACGGCCGTCGCCGCCTCGACGTCACCGAGGTGGCGCAGGGCCACGGCCGCGTCCGTCCGGCTGACGGCCTCCAGGACCGGATGACGGGTCTCCCGGCTGATCGCGACGGCCTGCTCCGCCAGGCCGAGAGCGGTCCGCGCGTCGCCCAGCCCCAGCGCCGACCGGCCCAGCACGTCCAGACACATCCGCACCTTCTGCCGGTCCAGCCCGCGCGCGGTCTCCAGCAGGTCCAGGACCAGCTCGCGGGCCTCCCCGTGCTCCCCGCGCAGCACCAGGGCACGCCCGAGGCGTACGCCGATGTACACACGCACGGCGCTCGCACCGGATGGCACCAGGCCGGTCGCCTCGCGCAAGAGCTCCATGGCGCCTGCGGCGTCGGCGGTGTACAGGCGGACCTGCGCCAGTTGTTCGAGGGCCAGTGCCTCGCCGACGCTGTCGCCCTCGGCGACCATCAGCGCGCGGGCCGCCTCCAGTTCCGGCACCGCCTCGTCCAGCCGGCCCACCCGCAGCAGCGCGGCGCCCAGCAGGTACCGGTGGGAGGCGAGAATCCGGCGCGCGCCGAGCGCTTCGGCGGCGGACCTGCTGACCTCCAGCCCGCGGCACAGCTGCGGCATGCCCCCGCGCCGGCCGAGGGAAATCACGAAGGCGCACTGGGCAAGTCCGACGGCGGGCGCGTCCACGCGCAGTTCCACGGCGAGCGAGAGCGCCGCGGTGATGTTGGCCCACTCGGTGTCCAGCCAGTCGAGGGCTTCGTCGTGGGAGAGGCCGGGAAGAGCCGCGGGCCGCTGCGACACGACGATCGGCACGGGGACGACGACCAGCTCGATCACTTTCGTCGCGGCCAGCATGCCGCTCAGGTAGTAGTCGGCCAGCCGGGCGATCACCGGCCCGGGGTCCGCCGCGGCCTCCTCGGCGCGGGCGGCCTGCCGCAACAGGTCATGCATCCGGTAACGGCCCGCCGTCGGTTCCTGCAGCAGATGGACGTCGACCAGGTCCTCCAGCAGGGAACGGGCGTTGGCCGGCGGGATCCCGGCCAAGGCCGCCGCGCCGTAGGCGTCGATGTCCTCACCCGGCACGAGCCCCAGCAGAGCGAACATCCGCCGCTGAGCGGAGTCGAGCTGCCGCAGGGACATCCCGAACACGTCCGAGACCGCCAGCTCGCCCTCGCGCAGCCGCTCCACCAGAGTGTCGAGGGTCCATGCGGGCCGGTGCCGCAGCCGTGCGGCGGCCACCCTGATGGCCAGCGGCAGGTTCCCGCAGCGGCGCACCACCTCGCCGACATCACCGGGACGCATCCCTCCCGCGGACTCGACGAACAGCTCCGCGGCCTCCCGCGACGGCAGGACGTCCAGCGATATCGGCTCGACGCCGTCCAGCCCCACCATCCGCCGCCGACTGGTGATCAGTACGAAACTCCGGCCCGCACCGGGCAGCAGGTCACGCACGTGAGCGGCGTCGGCAGCGTTGTCCAGCAGCACGAGCACGCGCCGCGCCGCCAGCTCCGACCGCCACAGCGCGGACCGCTCGCCGACCCCGTCGGGAATCCTGCCGGCCGACACCCCGAGCGCGGCCAGCAGCACCCGCAACGCCTCCGCGGGCTCGACCGGCTCCCGGCCCGGAGTGAACCCGTGCAGATCCAGATAGAGCCGGCCCCCGGGAAAGTCGGCGGCCAGGCGATGCGCACCGTGCACGGCCAGCGCGGTCTTGCCCACTCCGCCCATGCCGTCGATCGCGACCATCGTCGAACTCCGCGCGGCGCCCAGGAGCGCGGCCAGCTCCCGCCCGCGGCCGGTGAACGCGGTGATGTCGTGCGGCAGATCGTTGCGCACCGGCGCAGAAGGCGCGCTCTCCGCCGGCGCACGAAACTCGTCCCTGGCCCGCTCCCACACCTCACGCAGCGGTCTCGGGTCCCGCCCGGCCACCTGGCACAGCGCCACCACCGTCGGCCACGGCGGAACGGCCTGCCCGGAGAAGTACCGCGACAGCGAGGAACTGCTCCCCCGGACATCACGGGCCAGTTCTCGCAGACTCCGTCCCGTCAGATCACGCAACTGCCGTAAATGTCCTGCCAATTCATCTCGCACGCCTGCCAGCCCCCTCCAGCCTCACGCGAGTTCCAGCGGTGATCCTAATCGTTGCCCGGTCGGGGTCTTTTCGCTGGTGGCACGTCACTGGACCGGGTGGATCGTTGACCGGGCACGGTCGGTGGGGAGTCGAGGGCACTCCGGTGTGACCCTCCCCGTCACCGCCCGCGCTCGCCGTCGTACGACCCGCCGAGGCGCCATCACCTCGAACACCTCGGCCACACCCTCGCCCGCGAGTTCGGCGTCGAATGGATCCGGGGCGCCCAGGCCATGCTCGACGTCCCGGCGGTGGACGAGAGCCTCCAGACACCGACGCCGCTGCCAGAAGCCGACCGCATGCGGTGGGGGAACGTCCAGGCAGGTGCGTTCGGATCCGTATCCAGCGCCTTCGGCAGCGTCTCGGACGCCTCGCCGAACCACCGCACCAGCGCGCCCCGCTCCCGTGGTGCGGCCGGCGGCCGGAAGCCCCCGTGCCCCTCGGTGACGGCGACGGCCGCCCAGAGATTCGAGCCGCCCCGGCGGTCCGCCGGGATACCGTGATTCCTCAGTCGCCGGCGCCGAGACCGCCTGCGACGATCAGTTCGCGACCGGTGAACTCGCCGGTGAGCATGGGCATGGCGGCAGCGATCGCTTCCTTGGCCTCGGGCAACCGCAGGGATGCGTCGTGGTGCTCCTTCGACTCCCAGACCTCCGTCACCACGATCGTGTCCGGGTCGTCGGCGGCCAGACACACCACGTAACTTCGACAACCGAGCTCCCGGAGACTCGCGGCTCCAGAGAGCAGGATCGCGACCACGTCATCACGTTTGCCGGGCTGGGTCTTCATCGAGCCGATGTAGCCATAGGCCATGTCATGCCGCCTTCGTCGGAGGTGCTGCTGCTGATTGGCCAGGCCCGCGCCCCCCTGGCAGCCGTCCCCCACGGCGGACAGGGCGCCCGTCCCCGGCCCGAAGCCGCGGCCGAGCCGGTGCGAACGAGCTGGGCCCGGCCGTCGCCGAGGTCGACTGGCAGCGGCGCAACACTATCGCGGCACTGCGCTCACTGTTCCGCGTCGCACGGCTGCGCTCAGGCCCTCGACCACCTCGGCAAGGCTACGGCGCGGACGCCCTGCATGGTCGCGGAAGAGTCTGCGGACCGACAGGTCGACGGCCACGGACCGCCCGGCGAGGGCGGTATCCGCTCACCCCGGCGCATTCGGCCTCTCTGCCGAAGGTGTCGAAGACCCGCCGCAGGTACCCCTGTTCGCCGGTGGTGTCGGCGTAGGGTGTCTCGCCGGTGATCGCAGCGCGCACCACCGGCTCGCCCCACAGCGTGAACGGGCCGACGCAGTCGACCACCGCGTCGCAGTCGGCGAACGCCGCGGCACCCCCATAGGGTCTGCCAGGTCCGCGACCCGGACCTCGGCGTCCGCCGCGCCGACCCGCACCGCGGTGGCGCGCAGGCGCTCCCGATCGCAGCCGCCCCGTACCGGTGTGATCTCGCGGCGGCGCAGCTCGGCGACGGCGAGCCCGCCGGTGAACCCGCTCGCGTCGCGTGCGAGCCGGCGCGGACCCGGTCACCGCCTTCTCGGCGTCCGGACGGCGCACCGTACGTACTCGTCGCCCCCTCGGCGCTTCCGGTTCGCAAACGGCGTACGTTTGAAGTACCGAGGGCTTCACGCATTCCGACGCCACGCCGGGTCGTCCTCGGCGACAGACGAATCCGGGCCGCCCCAGCACTCGGCTCGAGACGGGTCGGCATCATGTGCGCCGCGGTCGAAGCACCTCCGCGCAAGCTCCGTGTCTCTGCGCCGGCAGCACGTACCCGTAGCCGCGCGCGCCCCTGTCGAGGGGAGGGGTGATGGCTCTTTCCCGGCTGGACATCCACCGGCGCAACCGCGGGGAGCGGACGCTCGTCACGCTTGCGGGTGACATCGGACCGGCCACGACACCTCTGTTGCGGGCCGCGTTGGAGCGGTGCCTGCTCGACGGCGTCACCGTCATCGACATCGACCTGAGCACGGTCGGCTCCTGCGACGCCAGAGGCCTGGACGTCTTCGTGTCGGCGTCACGGCGCGCCGGCCGAGTACACGCCTCCCTGCTGCTGCACCACCCATGCGCTCAGATCAGCCGACTCCTCGCTGTCACCGGATCTGCTCCGCTGCTTCTCGCGACCCCCGCGAGTCCCGTGCCGCCAGCCCCGTCCGGCGGCCTCACGGCTACCGGGACACGGGTGCCCGAGGACCCCGCTCGCCCGTCGGACCAGCCGGTCCTCAAGGACGGGATCCGTCTTCGCCGACTGACCCGTTGGCAGGCCGAGGACATGCGCGAGGACATCGCGGACCTGGCCGCGGAATCGGTCGCGGGCACCCCGGGCAAGGCGTACCACCGCCGTGGAGACTTCCTGGGCCGCCTGGCGGCCGGTGCCCATCACCGTGGCTTCGCGCTGCTGGTCGCCGAGACGACGGTGCTGGTCGGCTGCGCCTTCGGTTTTCCGGTGGGCCCTGGCAGTTCCGGGTGCCGCGGGTTCGGCGGAACGCTCCAGGAGAGCATCCAACGGCTCACCTCCTGCGCGCGGTTCGTGGTCCTCACCCAGGTCGTGGCCCATCCGCACGCCCAGCACCACGACATCGCCCACCGCTTGCAACGGCGCCTGCTCTCAGACCTGCACTCCTCGCTCGGAGTCGTCCTTCTCCATCCTGCCGACCGCGCGGGACAAGCCGCCTTCTCGTCCTGGGGCTGGCAGAACATGGGAGTGGTCGTCGGGCTGCCCGGTCCTGTCACCCCCTGTGTGTTGATCCTGCGTACGGAGCCGCTGTCCCCGGCAGGCCGGTGATCGGGGAGATGGCCGGGAAGCCGGTACCCGTCCCGGCCGGTGCGCTCGCTCCGTCCGTCGACCGCCGTACGGGGCCAGCCGCGGCCCGTGGCTGTGCTGCGCGCCGTCCCCCGCAGCCGGAAGCAGCCCGGCACGTACCGAGAGCCCTTCGGACGCACGACGACGGCGGCGCCGTTCCCGGCGAGTGGCAGACTTGGGCAGCCTGAAGCAGCCCGGGGCGGATCGCGCGATGAACACCCTGGCCATGCCCGCCTCAGGTACGCCCCCGGTGACGCCCACACCTGCCTGATGCCCCCTTGCCCCCGCCAGGCCTCGGCCGGCGGGTGGGCGAGGAACTAACCGACCCGGGCGACCGTAAGCTCATCCGGATCTTCGGGGCCGTCGCACGCGCAGGACGCGCCTGATCGTCCGGGACGCGGTCGAGAAGTTCACCCGGGCTCCTGAGCCTGTCGCGTCGGTACCGCTGGTATGGGTGGAGCCGCTGCTGTGCCTCGGACAAGTGGGGCGGTCTCCGGCTGGTGGATCCGCTGCCGCCCGAACCTTGGCTCCGACGCCGGCCCGGCCTCTCGGCGCCCGACCCGCACCGCGCTGCGGCCGGCAGCCACCGCCGTCCACCCGGGTGCGGAACACTCCGCGTGAACGTCGCCCCGAGGTGGCACGTCGGGTACGCCGGGCGTTGAGTGGAGATGTACGCGGGGTGCTCCGCACGGCAGGACATCCCCGGCAGGGCAGGAATCCGATCACCGCCAGGAGGCATCGTGCCTGCAGGACGGGACGACAAAAGCGAACGTCAGTACGAGCAAATCAGGGAGAACGCCAAGGAACACGGCGTCTCCGACCAGCTCGCCGAAGAGGTCGCGGCGCGCGCGTCCCACCGCGGCGAGCACTCCCGCAGCAGATCGCAGGGACCCACGAAGGACCAGCTCTACCAGGAGGCCAGGAAGAGGCACATCGACGGCCGCTCCACCATGAACAAGGACGAGCTGCGCGAGGCCCTCGGCCGCTGACCGCCCTTGCACACGTGGCGGCACCCGTGAAGAACGCCTCCTCGGCCGCTGCACCGCCACAGTGCCCCTCCACGCACAAGACCTCGGCCCGCTCGACCTCTGCTCCCGCAAGCCGGGCGCGTTCACCGACGCCAGCGAGTCGACGGGCCGGCTACCGGCGTCGCACGCCGCGGTCGCCTTCTCCGGCGCACGCACCCACGTCCGGATGGAGCAGGCCGTCGCCACTCGGCACATCACCGGTGAAGCGATGGGCATCCTCGTGGGCAGCCGTCACCTCACCGAGGAGGCGTTCGACACGCTGCGCCGCCACTCCCGGCGAAGCAACACCGAGCTGCGTGAGGTCGCCCGCCTGATCCGCGAACACGGCGCTCTTCCCCAACCCGCTGTCAGGGCAGGGGCGGCCGTCCTCAGCACATGGGCAGCACATGGGCCGAGCCGCACCCCGCACCCTTGTCACGTCTTGCCACGAACCGATGACCCTCCGCCCGACCGGCGCACCGACGGCTACGTCACGGCGGTCCGTCGAGAGCACGACCCGGTATTGCACCCCCTCTGTTCTACGATGCGGTTGAGAAGGGCCTCGGCGAGGGGACCGGAGGGCAGATGGCTGATCAGATCCGGAGACCCGAAACGGAGACGGCTCCGGGCGACGCGCGGCCAAGCGTGTTGCGGCTGACCGCGCTGTCGGCTGCCTCCGATACGGACATGGACCGGTTCGCCCGACTGGTGGCACGCCTGCTCGACGTCCCTGCCGCCTTCGTGTCGCTCGCCGAGCAGGACAGGTTGATCCTGCCCGGCGTGACGGGACTGCCCGATCCCTGGCCGGGCAGGCGCGCGTTGCCGCTGTCACCCTCGACGCGCCAGGAGTTGGCGGTCCCCGAGCAACCGCTGGTCGTGACCGATGCCCGCGCCGACGACCGTACGCGCACCGACCCGGCGATCACGGCCCTCGGTGTGATCGCATACGCCGCGATGCCGCTGACCGACGGCGACGGGCTCGTCCTGGGTTCTCTGTGCGCCATCGACCACAAACCCCGCGCCTGGACCGCCCAGGAGCTGGCCGACCTCGAGGATCTTGCAGCGGCCTGCTCGGCCGAACTGCGCCAGCGCATCCTGTCGGCGCAACGCCGATCCGAACAGAAGGTACTGGAGACCGCGTGGGCCGCCGCCGAGCAGGCCCGGCGCGACGCCGAGCGCCTGGAACAGCAGGCCCAGGCCGGCCTCGACCACGCCGAACTGCTGCTGAGGGCGTCCGAGGATCTGGCCCAGACCTCCGGCCTGGAGGACGTACGACGTCGGCTGCGGAACCTGTTCGGCGGCGTCGGCAAGCCCTCCTATGTCGGCCTGCTGGTCGTCGACGAGGACGAACTACGCCGGGTTCCCGACCCGGACCTCGTTCACGCGGTGGAACACGAGCTCGACGTCCAGCCCTTGAACGCGGCGTTCCCCAGCACCCGGGCCATGAGGGAACGACGGACGGTTGTCGTACCCGACCGCGAGGCACTCGTGGCCGACTACGGCCCCGAAGCGGTCAGATACTTCGACCGCATGGGCTTGACCACAGTGTTGTGCGTGCCCCTCTGGGGCAGCCGCATACTTCTGGGCGTGCTCACGATCTGCTGGGCCGAGCGGCACGAGGTGGGCGTCACCGAGCGCGCCACGCTCACCGCCGCGTCCGGCTACATCGCCCAGGCAGTGGAACGCGCCCTGTACCTGGACGAGCGGATCTCCCTGGCCCGGCAGCTCCAGGCCGCCATGCTCACCGATCTCCCCAGCACCGGTCCTGTGGAGATCAGCGCCCTCTACCAGGCGGCCGCCGACGGCCAGATGATCGGCGGAGACTGGTACGACGCCTATTACCTTCCGCCCGCCTCGTCCGGTGAGCCCGAACCACTCATGGTCACGGTGGGTGACATCACGGGTCACGACATGCATGCCGCCACCGTCATGGGGCAGGTACGCAGCATGCTGAGGCAGGCCACGGTCGACCATGTCCCCTACAGTCCTGCCACCTCGCTGACCGCCCTCGACGCGGCCTGCTCCGCGCTGCCCATCGAGGCCGGCGGCACATTGGTCCACGGCCGCCTCGACCTCACCGACGGCGGCCCGGACTGGACTCTGACCTGGTCCAACGCCGGCCATCCGCCGCCGCTGCTGCGCACTCCCGACGGCCAGGTGATCGTCCTGGAGGAGCACGACATCTTTCTCCACCCAGCCCTCGAACCGTCCCACCGCACCGAGCACCGGCGCGCCCTGCCCTCGGGCTCGACGCTGCTGCTGTACACCGACGGGCTCATCGAGCGCCGCGGTCAAGACATCGACGCCGCCATCGGACAACTCGTTGCACTCCTCGCCCGCCACGGTGACCGTCCACCGGCCGAAGTGCTCCACCGAATCGGCAGGACCATGGCGGACCCCGTTCCCGAGGACGACGTCGTGGTGCTGGCCCTGCGCGTTCCCTGACCGGGCTCCGCAGCCATGGGATGCATCTGCCGTGTCCGTCGGCCGACTCGCTGCCCCCTCCTGCCGTGAGCATGGGCAGTCCGGCGACTGCCTCCGATGCCCGCCCCGCCGCTACGGGCCGGGCGCGGAGAGCAACGAAGCGGTGCGACAGGCCGCGCCTGTGGAGTCGTCGCTCCTTCTCCGGTATCGGTGCGGCGGACCCGAGTAGTGCGCGTGCAGTAGGACGGACTGTCAGCACCTGCACGACGACGCGACAGCGCTGGTCCTGGAGTCTTGTGGAAGATTCCCGAGACCAGATGTGGAGATCCTCTGTCATGGCGACCTTTCTCTACCGGTTGGGCCGGACGGCCTTCCGGAAGCGCCGCTGGGTCCTGTTGCTGTGGGTGGCTGTCCTGGCCGTCGTCGGCTTCAAGGGCCTCACCGCCGCTGCCGGCCCCGACGACTCGTCGTCGATGCCGGGAATCGAATCCCAGAAGGCTTTCGACCTGATCGACCAGCGCTTCCCCGGAACCGCGGCCGACGGGGCGAGCGAGCGCATCGTCTTCGTCGCGCCGGACGGACAGAAGGTCACGGCCGCCGGCAACCGCAAGGCCATCGAGAGGACGGTCGCCGAGGCCGCCGACGGCAGCCAGGTCGCCAGCGCGGTGAATCCGTTCCGGGCGAACTCGGTCAGCAAGGACGGCAGCACCGCCTACGCGGCCGTCACCTACAAGGTGACGGCCAAGGACATCTCCGACGGCAGCAAGAACGAGCTCCACAAGGCCCTGGACGAGGCGAAGCAGGCCGGACTCACCGTCGAGACCGGCGGCAACGCCATGGCCGCCCAGACCGAGGCCGGCGGTGTGGGCGAGGCGGCCGGTGTGCTGGTGGCCGCGCTCGTCCTGCTGGTGACCTTCGGATCCATGGCCGCGGCCGGGCTGCCCCTGCTGACCGCCGTCATCGGCGTGGCCACCAGCATGTTCGCCATCCTGGCCCTGAGCAGCGCCTTCGGCCTGTCGTCCTCGACGGGAACCCTGGCCACCATGCTGGGCCTCGCGGTCGGGATCGACTACGCGATGTTCATCGTCTCCCGGTACCGGGAGGAGCGGGGCAAGGGACATGCTCCGCAGGAAGCAGCCGGCCGGGCCACCGGTACGGCCGGCTCCGCCGTCGTCTTCGCCGGGCTCACCGTCGTCGTCGCACTCGCGGGACTCTCGGTCGTCGGCGTCCCGATGCTGACCAAGATGGGGCTCGCGGCCGCCGGAGCGGTCCTGCTGTCCGTGGTCATCGCGCTGACACTGGTTCCCGCGCTGCTCGGGTTCTGGCCGAACGCGGTCCTGCCCCGGCGTCTGCGCCGCCGCAACCGCAAGGGCAGCCACACCGGCGAGAACCACCTTGAGACCGCCTCCGCCGCGGCAGGCGCCACGAAGGAGTCGAGGTGGGCCCGCTTCGTGCTGTGCCGCCCGCTGCCGGTCCTCCTGCTGTCCGTCATCGGTCTCGGAGTGCTCGCCCTGCCGGCGGCCGATCTTCAGCTGGGCATGTCCGGCGACGAGGCCAAGCCCACCTCCACCACCGAACGACGTGCCTACGACGCCCTCGCGACCGGTTTCGGTCCCGGTTTCAACGGCCCGCTGACCATCGTGGTCGATGCTCAGGGCGCCCACGACGCGGCCGAAGCGGTGGACACCATCGCGAAGAAGATCGCTTCGACGGACGGGGTCGTCTCCGTGTCCGAGCCGCACTTCAACGAAGCCGGGGACACCGCGATCATCTCCGCCACGCCGTCCACCTCGCCCACCAGCGAGGAGACGAAGAATCTCGTCCACACCATCCGCAGCGAGCGCGCGGGGCTGGAATCGGCGACGGACGCGACGTTCCAGGTCACCGGGACGACGGCGGCCAACATCGATGTCGCGCAGAAGATGCAGAGCGCGCTGATCCCCTACCTGGCCGTCGTGGTCGGGCTGGCCTTCCTGCTCCTGCTCGTCGTCTTCCGCTCCGTCCTGGTGCCCGTCAAGGCAACCGTCGGGTTCCTCCTGTCCGTCCTGGCCTCACTGGGCGCGGTCGTCGCGGTGTTCCAGTGGGGCTGGGCCGCAGACCTCCTCGGCGTCGAACAGACCGGCCCGATCATGAGCATGATGCCGATCTTCCTCGTCGGCATCGTCTTCGGCCTGGCCATGGACTACCAGGTCTTCCTCGTGTCCCGCATGCGGGAGGCCTACGTCCACGGCCAGACCCCGGGCCGCGCCATGGTCACCGGGTTCGGCCACAGCGCGCGCGTCGTCGTCGCAGCAGCATTGATCATGATGAGCGTGTTCTCCGGCTTCATCACCGCCGGGGAATCGATGATCAAGATGATCGGCTTCGGGCTCGCCATCGCCGTCCTCTTCGACGCCTTCGTCGTCCGCATGGCCTTCGTACCCGCCGTCCTGGCGCTCCTCGGCCACCGGGCCTGGTGGCTGCCCCGATGGCTCGACCGCATGCTCCCGCGTGTCGACATCGAGGGCGAGGCACTCGCCCAAGGCGACACGCCCGCGGCACAGTCCTACGAGAAGCCACGGGAAACCGCCGGAATCTGAGCACACCCAGGTGAGGGCCGCGCGACGACGTCGAGCGGCCCTCATGGAGCTTCACCGGCCTTCACCCGTGGATGCTCCACCATGGATCCGACCGCCACCGCAACCGGAGACCGCGATGCCCAGCGCCGCCCGCCGCTTTGCTCTCAACCACCCGCACGTCGTGGACGCGGCGCTGCTGACCTTCGTGCTCGCCTGCGTGGTCTCCGCGAGCTTCTTCGGCACGTGGGACGCGCGGGAACCCGTCGCCCTGTGGCCGGGGCTGGTCTTGGGCGTCATCGCCACCACCGCCTTGCTGTGGCGGCGGACCCACCCTCGCCCGGTCGTCGTCGTCACGGGCGTCTGCGCCATCGCCGCGGTGGGCGTCGGCTACCTCACCACCATGCTGCTGCTCGCCCCCGTCATGGTGGCGCTGTTCTGGCTCGCGCTCCTCGACGAGCGCCGGACCGCCCACCTCTTCGGCCTCGGCCTGGTCGTGGTCATGGTCCCCATCGCGGTCCTGCAGGCCCCCCGCTACGGCGGCAGCTTCATCATCGTGACCCTGAACCCGGCCCTGGCGCTGCTCCTCCCCGTCGCCTGGGGCTCCGCCCTACGGCTGCGCCGTGCGTTCACCGACTCGCTGCGGGCCCGTGCCGAGCACGCGGAACGCACCCGCGAGGAGGAAGCGCTGCGCCGGGTGGCGGAGGAACGTGTACGTATCGCCCGCGAACTCCACGATGTCGTGGCCCACCACCTCACCCTCGCCAACGCCCAGGCGATCACCGCCGCGCACCTCATCCGCAACGACCCCGAACAGGCGGAGCAACTGCTCACCGGCCTGAGCGGCACGACCGCCACCGCCCTGCGCGAACTGAAGGCGACGGTAGGGCTGCTGCGCCGCCCCGAAGACTCCGACTCGCCACTCCAGCCGGCCCCGAAACTCGAGCAGCTGCCCGCCATGGTGGCGGCCCTCGCGACCACCGGACTCGATGTCACCGTCACGACCGAGGGAGAGCCCAGGCAGCTCTCCCCCGCCGTGGACCTGACCTCCTTCCGGATCATCCAAGAGGCACTCACCAACGTTTCCAAGCACGCGGGCGCCCCTGAAGCACAGGTGACGCTGACCTACACGGACGACATACTGAAGATCGAAATCAGCAACAAGCTGGGACACCCGGTCACGACAGCCTCCACGGCCGCGAATTCCGGGTTCGGACTCATCGGCATGCGTGAACGCGCCCTCTCCACCGGAGGCCGGTTCACCGCGGGCCCCCGCCCCGACGGTGGCTACACCGTCATCGCCGAACTGCCCCTCCACTTCTGATCCGGGAACCCCATGACCATCCGCGTGCTTCTCGCCGACGATCAGGCCCTTCTCAGGGACACCTTCCGCATCCTGATCAACTCCGCCGACGATCTGGAAGTCGTCGGTGAGGCGTCCGACGGCGCGGAAGCCGTCGCTCTTGCCGGAACGCTCCGGCCGGACGTCGTGATCATGGACATCCGCATGCCCGGCACCGACGGCCTGGCCGCCACGACCGCCATTTGTGCCGACCCCGGGCTCTCGGACGTCCGCATCCTCATCCTCACCACATTCGAGACCGACGAGTACGTCGCCCGCGCGCTGCGCGCCGGAGCGAGCGGGTTCCTCGGCAAGGACGTCACCGCCGACGCCCTGCTCGACGCGATCCGTACCGTCGCGGACGGCGACGCACTCCTGTCCCCGGCCGCCACCAAGATGCTCGTGACCCGCTTTCTGGTCACACCCGAGCCGGCCATCGACACGGCGCTGCCGGAGCAGCTCAGCTCCCTCACCGCACGCGAACGAGAAGTGATGATCCTGGCGGCCCACGGCATGTCCAACACGGACATCGCCGACGCCCTCTGCCTCAGCCCACTGACCATCCGTACCCACATCCAACGCGCCATGACCAAACTCCACGCCCGTGACCGAGCCCAACTCGTCGTCACTGCCTACCAGTCGGGGCTCGTGCAGTCCGGGCCTCCCGCCACCCCATGACCCCGTCCCGGGTGCGAACCACTGCTTCGTCGGAGCCGACCTGACGTGCCTGGTCGACCAGGCACGCGTTCCTCTCGGAACACCTGGAAGGCAACGCGCAGAAGGCCACGCCGGTGGGATCCAGGGGCACTCCCCCGGGCACCGGCTCGCGGGGGCGAAGCATCCGCCCGGCCCTGCTGATGATCCGCAGTCCCCGCGGACGCTGCGGATCCCCCGGCAGTTCCGTGTCACGCCCTCCTCTCCAGGGCAACCACGGTCCGGGGCCTCAGACTCATCCCAGTGCGCTCACCCCGTGCAGGGCGATCGTCCCGCCGAGCGCGGTGACGAACACGGCGGAGCACAGGGGCAGAGCCTTGAGGAGAAGTCCGGGCGGGGCATGCCGGAATCGGGTGAGCGTGGTTCCGGCGGTGACCAGCAGCAGCCCCAGTGCGACAAGGACTCCGGCCAGCCCAGCACTGAACGCGACGATCATGGTGAGGCCCAGGGCGGTGCGATTGAGCCCGATGGCCAGCAACAGCACGCTGAGTGCCTCCGGGCAGGGCATGATCCCGCCGGCCACACCGAGTGCTGCGATGCCTTTGAAGGAGGACGGCCACATGGGTTCCGGGTGCGGATGCTGGTGGTCCGAGGCATGCGGATGCGGATGTGGGTGCTGTTGGTTGTGCTGGTGCCCGTGATCGTGTGGGTGCCCGTGATCGTGTGGGTGGTCGTGGCCGTGGGAACCGCGGTATCGCCAGCGACGCAACAGCAGTCGGACTCCGAGGGCGACCACGACCGTCCCGGACATCGCTTCGAGGCAGGGGACGAGCGTCCCGGGCATGACGTACCGGCCCGCCACCAGGACGAACGTGCCGAGCACGATGACGGAGAAGGTGTGGGTGACGGTGATGACGGCCCCGAGTGCGACCGCCTGCCGGGGGTGCTGCGGGAGCCGACCAGGTAGGAGGCGAGCAGCGCTTTGCCGTGCCCCGGCGTGAGCGCATGGAACGCGCCGAGCAGCGCACACGTCGCGATCAGGACGAGCAGTGCCAGGGGCGACGACAGGGGTTTGCGCAGCGCGGCGAGGAGTCTTCCGCCGCCTGGGCCGGTTGCCGACGTTGTCGGTCGTGGCGAGGTCCGGGCCTGGGATTGGGGAGCCTGTGCCGTGGCCGGTGTCCCTGCGCCGTCGCCGGCCGTGAACCCGATGGTGCGGCCGCCGTCCGTCCGCTGCGGGGCGCCGGTGCGCACCGCGTCCTTGGGCGCGACCATGATGCTCGCCTGCACGGTCGTCCGCCCGCCGGGGTCGTAGGCGTCGGTGAAGGTGATGTGCTGTTGCCGCCCGCCGTGGGGCAGTTCGGCCCTCAGACGGACGGTCACAGTGCCGACGGCTGCGGCGAGCAGGTCGTAGGCGGGGTAGGAGTGGTCCGTGACCGTCAGCGGACGGGTGCGCTGTCGACGCGCAGCCGCAGGGTGGAAACGACGCGGTGGATGTGGGCAGCCGTCTCGCGGTCGCTGATCCGATGGTCGTGGTCGCTGTCGACGGTGCGGGCGAATGTCGGGGCCAGCAGAACCCCTGGCGTGAGATCGAGTTCGACGTCCAGGCGGGAGTGGGTGGACGTCAGGTAGATCTGCTGGATGATCTCGTCGCTGGGGTGTGCCTGCGCGGGCGCGGCAGCCAGGCCGGTCCCGGCGACGGCCAGCATCGCTGCCGCCGTCCACCGGGCCGGGCTGTGTCGGAGGAAGGGCACGGACTCAGTCCTGTGCGCCGTAGTCGTTGCCGTTCTCACGGTAGATGGAATGAATGTGCGTGACTCCGCCCGCTTGGCGCCGGAGCCCTGCTGGTGGGCGAACTCGATGGTGAACTTAGGACTCTGGACCCGGTAGTAGATGGGCTGACCGGACACGGTGGAGCCGGACCACGCGAACCAGGTCTGATCGAGGTTCGCCTGCGCGGCCGTGAGCTTCGGAGCGGCCTGTTCGGCGTTGAGCGGGGTGATCCACTTCCACGAGTACGCCAACAGCTCCAGCAACTTCCCTGCCGCCCTCGCTTCAGGGGGCGATCGCGTCCTGGACCGTCGGCCGGATGTCCAGGACTTCGTCCGCACCGATGAGCTCCGGCACCCGCTGAAACCGGTGCACGGGCCTGGCCACACGCAGGCGGGGGCAATTGATGGCGCTATTTGAAAACGGCCATCCCCCACTCGGGGGTGACCCCACACCTGCTCAGTGGGATCTCCCCACCCATCTGACGCCCGACCTGCGGGATCAGCCGACTTCCTACACCTCGCTACGGTGCACCAGGCCGTTCAAAATGAGGGCGAGGCCTGCTTCGAATGCCGACTCGTGATCGATCACCGGCATGTCAATCGGTAGATCCGTGCCGTCGTCGAGGCCGGTGTCCGCCTGCTCTTCCAGGACGCTGCCGACCGTGAAGCGGCTGGCTGCCAGCATGGCCATCTGCGCTTCCCGCTCGGGCACGCCGGAGGTGACGAGGAAGTCCATCTTGCGGCGGATCCGGTCGAGGTCGCCGGTGGGGGTGCTGCCGGCATGGAGCCGTGCGCCGTCCCGGTGCATCAGCAGGGTGCGCCTGAAGCTGCGCGTGTTGTCCGTGAACCAGTCGCGCCAGTCGTCGCCGGGGGCCGGCAGGGGTGCGGTGGCGTGGGGTTCCATCGCCGCCTCCGCCATGGCGGCGAGGAGGTCCTTCTTGGTGCGGAAGTACCAGTAGAGCGACGGCTGCTCCACGTTCAGCCGCTTCGCCAGCTGTCTTGTGCTGACGGCATCCAGCCCGACTTCGTCGAGCAGGCCGAGCGCCTCAGTGATGACGGCTTCGCGGTTCATCTTGGTCACGTTGACAATCTATCGCTGATAGATGACTCTGGAAAGGAATCTTTCACTGATAGATTTTTGGAGAGGCGGGCATGATGGAGGGATCGGGCAAGCAGCCCCTGCGGGTCCTCATCGCCGGTGGTGGGATCGCGGGGCAGGCCCTGGCCTTCTGGCTCAGCCGGGGCGGCCACCGGGTGACCGTTGTCGAGCGCTTTCCGGCCCTGCGGGCCGCCGGGGCCCAGGTCGATCTGCGAGGGCAGGGCATTGAGGCCGTCAAGAGAATGGGGCTTCTCGACGCCGTCCGCGGCAGGCTCGTGGACGAGGCGGGCGTCGCCTTCATCGACGCCCGAGGCAAGGCCAAGGCGACGATCATGGCCAACACCTCGGGGAAGG
Organism: Streptomyces sp. NPDC001443; assembly: GCF_053597355.1. Taxonomy (NCBI): domain Bacteria; kingdom Bacillati; phylum Actinomycetota; class Actinomycetes; order Kitasatosporales; family Streptomycetaceae; genus Streptomyces; species Streptomyces sp. NPDC001443. The sequence goes on along the minus strand of NZ_JBSFIA010000014.1, from coordinate 35,989 downwards.
GCCGACAGACCCTCACGTCCGAGTACGAGATCATGCGCGGCGACCTGGTGCGCATCCTGCACGATGCGACGAGAGATGACACCGCGTACGTCTTCGGCAAGAGCATGGACGGCTTCGAACAGGACGCCCACAAGGTCGTCGCACACTTCTCCGACGGGTCGTCCGGCGAATTCGACCTCCTGGTCGGCGCGGACGGCCAGGGATCGCGCATCCGGCGAGCGCTTCTTCCGGAAGGTCTCGACCCGTACTGGCGGGTGGGCATCCACATGGCCTACTGGTTCGTTCCGCGCATCGCATCCGACAGCACTATCCGCGACACCTACATGATCCCGGGCGGCCGTCAGATCATGCGCCGCAGCCACAACCCGACCGAGACCCAGGCGTACTTCGTCCTACGGGAAGAATCAGAGGAAGCCTCGGCGGTCCACCGGGCGCCCGTCGAGCGCCAGCAGGAGTTCTGGGCGAGCAGATTCCGCGACGCCGGATGGCAGACCGAACGCTTCATCGAGGGCATGAGGACCAGCCCGTTCTTCTACTCCCAGGAGATCGTCCAGGTCCGCACCGACACCTGGTCCGAGGGCCGCGTGGTCCTGGCCGGCGACGCCGCCCACTGCGCCTCCCCCTACAGCGGCATGGGCATCTCCGGCGGCCTCGTCGGCGCCCACGTCCTGGCCGGCGAGATCAACCGCCACCCCGACGACCTGCCGACCGCGCTGGCGAACTACGACCGCATGCTACGGCCCTTCATCGAAGAGATCCAAGGTGAGGTCAACCCGCGCCTGCTGCACCTGGGCATGCCGATGACCCAGCGCGCGATCGATGCCTTCCAGGCCACCACCGCGCTGGCCTGCTTCCTGCACATCCCCGACCTCGTCGCGCGCCTTTCGAAAGAAGACCGCGGAGGCAACTGGCAGCTCCCCGAGAACCCGGCACCGACCAGCATCGTCTGAACGCGACCACGCAGTTCGCACCGAGGGCCGCCACGACCACGCCGACCGGCCGTGCGAACTGCGACAGGACGAACACCCTTGCCTACAAAGCGAGGACGGCGACAGTGGCCGCCGTTGCGAGCAGGCGTCGGGTCAGATGCATACGCGATCAACCCCACTGCCCACCCACCCGGTCACGCTCCCCCGCGCAAGATCACCCGCCAGGGGGTGGCCGGGCTGCTTATCGGCCCGGCCCGCGCGCGGTCCCGCCGACGCGCGAGCAGGACACCGGACCGCCCGATCCCCCGCAGCGCACCCCGGCCTCCGCCCCTGCCCGGCTTCTTCCTTTTTTCGGCTGTGACGGTTGCGGGATGCTCTGTGGGGGATGCCAGACCCTCGACCACACCCGGAAACACGTGATGGCCTGCACAGATCCGGGAAGATCGTCCGGGCTCACGCAAGAGACAGTGCAAGAGACGGCTCAGGATTGCCGCAAGGGTCGGGGCGGCTACCGGGTCAGGCGGCAGGTGCGCCAGCCGAGGCCGTCGCGGGTCAGGGCGCCACGCCGCTCCAGGCTTTGCAGGTGGCAGACCACCCTCGACGCACTGCTCAGCCCCAGCACCGCACCCAGCTCCCCGCACCGACAACGCCTCCCGCGGTCGACGATGGCCCGGCGGATGCGAAGAAGCCCAGCAACTGAGCCTTGGCCCCTGATCAGGACCGGCTTGGAGACGCACGACCTCCAAGACCAAACGCTCGCAGCTACGTTCCGCGAGAAGACGCGCCACAGGATCAAGATCGCAAGTAGTCATCTCCACTTCCTAGCAGCCCAGTTGAGGCCCTCACGACTCCTTTTCACCTAGCCAGATTCAAACAGTTGGTCGATGTCCTTCGGCAGTCAGGGCGATCGCCGGCCACTTCATCGGGCGTGGGGGCGGAGTCCTTGCAGCAGCACCGTGAGGTAGGCGTCGATGAGTTGCCGGGAGGGAGGCTGGGCGCGGGCGATCGCGAGAGCGGTTCGGCCGATCAGGCCGGTCGTGACAGCGGGATCGATGTCGGTGCGGACCGCGCCGTCACGCTGGGCTCCTTCGACCATCTCTTCCATCACGCGGGCGAGGTCGCCGCGCAGGGCGGTGGTCGCGGGCATGTTCAGGCCCCCCAACTGGTCGCTGACGGAGTGGTGTGCGGCCTGGAAGGCGATCAGCTCGGGGAGGAAGAGGTCCAGGGCTTGTCCGGGCGTCGTCTCGGCGAGCAGGTCGCGGGCCCGCTGGACGACCGGGGCGAGCAGGCCGGAAACCGCCGCGTCGAGGAGGGCATCCTTGCCGCCGAACGTGCGTACGACGGTGGCCGCCCCCAGCCCCGCCCTCCTGGCGATGGTCTCCACGGTGAGAGGTGTGCCGGGTTCGGCCAGCAGTGCGGTGGCCGCGTCGAGTGCGAGCCGGCGGTTGCGCAGGGCGTCGGCCCGGCGCGGGGTTCCGGAGGACATTGACAAGTGAAACGCGCCTTCCACATAATTTACTGGAACGCCTATTTCACTTAGTCTAGCGGGAAAGCGGCCGCCCATGAGCGAGCACATCCTGATCTGCGGAGCAGGCATCGCCGGTCTGACCCTGGCCCACTGGCTGGCCAGGCACGGCTTCCAGGCCACGGTGGTCGAGCGGGCTCCGGCCTTACGCACCGGCGGCAACGGGGTGGACGTACGCGGCCAGGCCGTCGAAGTCGCCGAGCGGACGGGGATCATGGCACGGGTCCGCGAGCTGGCCACCGATGTCCGGGGGATGAAGTTCGTCGACTCCTCGGACCGGACCGTCGCCCGCGTCGGCACACACGACCCGGCCTGCGTGGAGATCATGCGAGGCGACCTGGTCCGGCTGCTGGATGAAGCGACCGTCACCGAATACCTGTTCAACGACTCCGTCCAGTGCCTGGAGCAGGACGACGACGGCGTGCTCGTCACCTTCGAACGGGCACCCGCCCGCCGCTTCCACCTGATCGTCGGCGCCGACGGAATGCACTCCACCGTCCGACAGCTCGCCTTCGGGCCGGAGGAACGGTTCGTCCACTTCAAAGATCACTACTTCGCCTTCGCGGACGCCGACGCCTCCCTGGGTGAGGACCGCTGGGTGACGATGTTCAACACTCCGGGCCGCATGACCGGGATCTACCGCTCCGGGAACCACACCCAGGCCAAGGCCTATTTCATGTACCGCTCCGCCCCGCTGAAGTACGACCGTCGAGACGTCACCGAGCACAAGCGCCTGATCAGCGAACGGTTCGCCGGTGACAGGTCATGGCGGACCCGGGAACTTCTCGACTCGGCTCTCGCCGACCCGGAGTTCTACTTCGACGCCCTGGGCCAGGTCAGGATGACATCCTGGTCCAACGGCCGCGTCGCGCTGGTCGGGGACGCCGCCTGGTGCGCCTCCCCCGCCTCGGGCGCCGGCGCGGAACTGGCCCTCGTCGGCGCCTACCGCCTGGCCGGCGAGCTGGCCGCCGCGGACGGCGACCACCGCATCGCCCTCGCCCGCTACCACGCCGTCCACCGCCCGCTGGTCGACCGCAAGCAGCAGATCGGGCCCAACGTCCGCATGATGATCCCCAGGACCGCCGGCGGCCGACTCGTCCGCGACACCTTCGCCCGCCTCCCGCTCATGAACACGCTCGCGGAACTGGACCGCCGCTCGCAGGCGAGGAACACCACCTCGCTGCCGGACTACTCCCGGCCCCTGCAGCCGTAGCCCGCCACCGGCACACATCCTCGGCCCGATGCCGTTTCCTGAACTCGTGCAGCCCAAGGAGGGCCCATGCGAGCACTGCTCAGCACACCGGACACCCCCGCGGGGGTACGACTCGGCCAGGCACCGGACCCGGTGGCACAAAACGGCGACGTACTGGTGGAAGTGGAGCGGTTCACACTGCTTGCCCGCGGCCTCGATCACGCGGCCACACTGCCGCCGGGAAGCATCCCCGGATACGACGCGGTCGGCGTGGTCCGGCGGGCCGCCTCGGATGGCACGGGCCCCGCGTCCGGCACCCGAGTGGCCACACTGGCCACCGGTGACGCCTGGGCACAGATACGGGCCGTCTCCACCCACGAGGTGGCGACCGTACCGGAAGAGGTCGACTCCGGTCAGGCCACCACCCTGCTGGTTCCTGGGGTGAGCGCACTGCGGGCGGTGCGACGCCTCGGTTCCCTGACCGGCCGCCGTCTGCTGGTCACCGGAGCGGCCGGCGCGGTCGGACACTTCGCCGTCCAGCTGGGTCGGCACGCCGGTGCCCACGTGACCGCCGCTGTGCGCGATCCCCGCAGCCTGGACAGACTGCTGGCGCTCGGAGCCGACGAAGTCGTCACCGAACTGGGCATGGTGTCCGCTCCCGTGCACGGTGTGATCGACCCGGTCGGCGGACCCGGACTGTCCCAAGCCGTCGACCTCCTGGCCGAAGACGGCGTCGTCCAGCAGATGGGCGCCAGTTCGGGGCAGCCGACCACGCTCCACCCCTACCAGTTGGCCGGACGACGCCGCGCCATCGAGGGATTTCGGGCGGGCGACCGCTTCGGCCCGGACATGGCCTACCTCCTCGGCCTTCTTGCGAACGGCAAGCTGGTTCCACTCGACGCGGAACACGCCGAGTGGGACGACATCGACGCACTCGCCCGCCGACTCCGCGCCGTCGACGCGCCCCGCCGGATCGCGGCAGCGATCTCATGAACCCGCAACCACGAAGGACGGTCCCGTCCTGCCCGAGGCACCCGCAAGGCCGACCGACAGCCGCATGGCGGCCACGATTGACCCTCTGAGACTGAGCTTGACTCTGTCGGGGATCTTGGAGTTCTCCGGTGCGGCAGCATGGTCGACGGGCATGCTCGGGTGGTTCCGCCGACCGATGCAGCCGTCGAGGTGCCCGTTGTCCCTGCGCCCCCGTTCCATTGAGCACGTTCCGCCTCTGACCGCGCGGGTCGCGCGGGTGAGCAACCCAGCTGGCACGACGGCGATATGGGTGCGGGACCGGCTGGACGGACTGTGGGGCGACGAGGACTTCGCGGACTGGTACCCCAGGGACGGACGTCCGGGGCTCTCGCCCGCTCAGCTGGCCACCGTCTGTGTGCTGCAGTTCCTGCTCGGCCTGTCGGACAGGCAGGCTGCCGAGGCGGTCCGCTGCCGCATCGACTTCAAATACGCGATGGCCATGGAGCTGGACGATCCCGGATTCCACCACAGCACGCTGGCCGACTTCCGCGATCGTCTCGCTGAAGACGGCCGTGCCGACCGCCTCCTCGACCTGGCACTGGCCCGCCTCAAGGAGGCCGGCCTGGTGCGCGAGCGCACCACGCAGCGCACCGACTCCACCCACGTCCTGGCCGCGGTGCGTGACCTGACCCGCCTGGAGCTGATCACCGAGGCGGTTCGCGCCGCACTCGAAGAGGTCGCAGGCATCTCCCCTCATCTGCTCGACGAGCTGGCCGACGAGGCCGGGGGCTGCGCTACGGTCGGCCGGTCCGCCTGGGGAAGAACCCCACCAAGCCCATGACCAGGATCCTTGCCACCGGAAACGACGCCGTCCGGCTCCTGGAACACCTCTACCGGTACGGAGCGGACCGCATGTCCGGTCCTCGTGTTCAGGCTCTGCGGCAGATCATGATGCAGAACTATCACCGTGATGCTGCTGGGCACCTTCACCGGCGCACCGCCGAGAAGGAAGGCGGGGCGGGTCTGCCGCCGTCGTCGAGGGCGATCGTCTCCCCCTACGACACCTCGGCCCGCTATGCACGGCACGGGCACATCATCAGCTGGAAGGGGTTCGCCGCTCATCTGACCGAGACCTGTGCTGCCGACAGCCCCAACGTGATCACGGATGTCGCCACCACCGCGGCCACCACCCACGACAGTCAGGTCCTGTCCGGCATCCACACCCGCCTGGCTCGTCGCGGGCTGCTACCCGCCGAGCACCTGGTCGACGCCGGCTACACCTCCCTGCCCCACCTGGAACAAGCTGCCCGTGAACACCAGGTCACCGTCTCCGGACCGCTGAAAAGCAACCCCACGCACCAGCACCGCCGAGGCGAGGGCTTCGCCCGGGACGACTTCCATATCGACTTCGACCGCCGGCAGGTCATCTGTCCCCAGGGGCAGGTCAGCGCGGGCTGGCACGGCCCCTACCCGACCTCCTCGCCCACCGCGGCCCCGCTGATCGTGGCACGGTTCACCAAGAGCCAGTGCCGTCCCTGCCCGACACGCACGCAGTGCACCAGCACCGCCGACAGCGCCCGCACCGTGGGCTTTCCCCCGCGCGAGCTCCGTGACCTGCAACTCCGCGTCCGCGCCGAACAGCAGACACCCGGGTGTGTCAATTTAACGGCTGATCCTGGTTGTTGAGGTCAGTTGCTGCTCGGGGTCAGGCGGCCCTCGAAGGCGATCTGGAATGCGTTGAGGGGTGCTTTCCAGCGCATGGTCCATCGCCTGCGGCCCTTGCCGGTCGGATCCAGGCTCATCAGGGCCATGTAGATGCACTTGAGGGCGGCGGCCTCGTTGGGGAAGTGGCCGCGGGCGCGAACAGCCCTGCGGATGCGTGCGTTGACGCTCTCGATCGCGTTGGTGCTGCAGATGACCTTGCGGATCTCGACGTCGAAGGAGAGGAAGGGCACGAACTCGGCCCAGGCGTCCGACCACAGCTTCACGATTGCCGGATACTTCCGGCCCCAGGACTCCTGGAACTCCAGGAACCGCTCGGTCGCCGCGTCCTCGCCGGGTGCGGTGTAGACGGGCTTGAGGGCTTTGGCGATCTTGTCCCAGTCCTGCCGGGCGGCGTAACGGAACGAGTTCCGCAGCAGATGCACCACACATGTCTGGACGATCGTGCGGGGCCAGACGGTCTCCACGGCATCCGGAAGCCCCTTGAGCCCGTCGCAGACCAGCATCAGCACGTCGTCCAGGCCGCGGTTCTTCAGCTCGGTGAACACGTGCAGCCAGTACTTCGCGCCCTCACCGCCGTCGCCGGCCCAGATGCCGAGGATGTCGCGGGTGCCGTCCACGGTCACCGCCATCACCACGTAGACGGGACGGTTCGCGACCTGCCCGTCCCTGATCTTGACGTTGATCGCATCGACGAACAAAACGGGGTAAATGCGGTCCAGGGGACGGCTCTGCCATTCCGCCATGCCCTCCATCACCTTGTCGGTGATGGAGGAGATGGTCTGCTTGGACACCTCGGCCCCGTAGACCTCGGCCAGGTGGGCAGCGATCTCGCCGTGCGTGAGGCCCTTCGCGGACAGCGACAGAACCATCTCGTCGACCCCGGTCAGCCGGCGCTGCCGCTTCTTGATGATCTGCGGCTCGAACGTGCCCGAGGTGTCACGCGGGATCTTGACCTCGACCGGCCCGACGTCGGTCAGCACGGTCTTGGCCCGGCCCCCGTTGCGGGAGTTGCCACTGCCCCGCCCGGCCGCGTCATGCTTCTCGTAGCCGAGGTGATCGGTGATCTCACCTTCCAGCGCAGACTCCAGGACCCGCTTGGTCAGCTGCTGCAGCAGCCCGCCCTGCCCGGTCAGCTGCAGCCCCTCCGACCGGGCCCGTTCGACCAGCATCGCGACCAGTTGCTCGTCGGACACGGACGCAGGCAGCCCGGGCTGGGCACTCTCGACAGGGTCCATGGTCTCCAACTTCACGGCGGCATGAGTCACTTGACGTCTCTCCCATGATCGTCGGATCCGCCGTTAGATTTACACTCCCGCCGTTTCCGCCCAGGCGCTGCCGTAGCGACCGGCAGCGCCTGCACGTTGTGGTGATCAGAAGTGGGTGGCACCTGCGGTGCCCGCGTGAGCGTGGCGAAGGCTGATGCTGGCGGGGTTGGGGACTGCCACGGACGTGCCGGTGTCGGTGAGCAGGCCCGAGTGCGGCTCGACGCCGAAGAGGTTGAGGGTGCTGCTCGCCTCGTTCGCGACGAACAGCCAGCGGCCGCCCGGGTGCAGGGTCATGGTCCAGGGGGTGATGCCTGCGCAGGGGACCCGCTGGATCTCGGTGAGCAGGCCGGTGCCGTGGGCGGCCGAGAAGACGACGAGAGCGTTGTCGCCGCGGTTGGAGACGTAGACGTACCGACCGTCGCGGCTGAGGGCGAGTTCTGCGGCGCTCGTGGAGCCGGTGTGAGCCGGTGCGTTCGTGGTCAATAGTTGACGCTCCGTCAAGGTGCCCTGATGCAACTCCCAGTCGAGGACGCGGAGGTCGGCGGTCAGTTCGCTGAGGAGGTAGACCGTCCGGCCGTCAGGGTGGAAGACCAGGCGCCTGGGGCCCGACCCCGGTGTCGTGGCGAAGGAGGCGGGGCCGTCCGGGCCGGCCGACAGTTGGTGTGTCGCCGCGTCGTAGTCGTAGACGAACACCCGGTCCGCGCCGAAGTCCGCGACCAGGGCGAATCTGCGGCTCGGGTCGATGACCACGTGGTGCGGGTGGGGTCCTGTCTGTCGCGGATTGGGGCCGGAGCCGGTGTCCTGCACGCTGGAGGTCACTTCGCCGAGTTCACCGTCCGCGGTGAGCGAGACGGTCACCGCTGTGCCCGCCGCGAAGTCGGCGACCAGCAGGGCGTCGCCGTCCGTGGTGGGCGCGAGGTACGACAGTCCGCCGCTGCCGGTCGGGACGGGCTCCGTCTCTGTCTCCCCGGTCTGCCGCAGTGCTCCGGTGCTGTCGTCGATGGCGAAGGAGCGGATGAATCCGCCCTGCTCGGCGCCGCCGACGTAGAGGACCGGCCGGTGCGGATGCACGGTGACCCAGCTGGAGCTGATCGTCGCGACCGCTCCGAGCGGTGTCATGGTGCCGTCGGCGGCGTCGAACCGCACCGCGTGCACCTGGTTCTGGTTCCAGGTGCCGATGTACAGCAGGTCGCCGTCCGGGCAGGTGGCTGCGGCGGCCGTGCCTGCGGACAGCAGTGGCGCGGCCGTCGCGGTGGACAGGGCGAGAACGGCGCCGAGGACGGTTCTTCGGGAGGGCCCGTGCTCTGCGCGCGGTGGTGGGGCCGGTGATGCGTTCATCGGCGTTGCTTCCTTCTGTTCAGGAGGTCCCGGGTGTCAGCTCTTGGGCTGCGGGCGGCGGCGGGCCGCCAGGCCGAGGCTCTTGAGCGCGTAGGAGTCGAGGGCGGTCAGAACTCCGTTGAGGGCGAGGGTGATGGCGACCAGGACGATCAGGCCGGCGAACTCGGCGGCCGCGTCGAGGTTCTGGGCGGCGGTGAACAGTTCGTGCCCGACCCCTTCGGAGGAAGCGATGAACTCGCCGCCGATGACGCCGAGGATGGCCAGTGGCCCGCCCGTCTTGAGCGCGGCGAAGAACGGTGCGGCCAGGGTGGGGAGGGTGACGTAGCCGAGGACGTGGTGCTTGCGGCCGCCCATCACCTGGACGACCTCGACGAGTTCGCGCTCCCGGAGCCTGAGGCCGAGGTAGATGTTGTAGAAGACGACGAAGGCGACGCCGGTCATGGCGATGGTGATCTTCGACCACTGGCCGATGCCGAAGAACAGCAGGAACAGCGGGGCGAGCGCGATCTTGGGTATGCCGTTGACGGCGGCGACGAGCGGTTCGAGCACCTTGCCCAGGACGGGGAAGGAGCCGAGCACCAGGCCCATCACGGTGCCCGCGAGGACGCCGAGGCCGAACCCGGCCAGCACCTCGACGGTGGTGACCTTGATGTCGGTCCAGCCGCTCGTGGAGCCGAGCATGTCGGTGAGCGCGCGGTAGACGTCGGTGGGCTTGCTGACCGCGTATTCGGGTACGACGGGCCCGCTCATCACCTGCCACAGGACCAGGGCGATGAGGATCACCAGGACGCGCAGCGCGATGATGGAGCCGGTGCTCTCCAGACGGATGCGTGCCGTCCTGCGGGCAGTAGCCGCGGTGTCGGGATCGGGCCGGGTCACGGCCTTGTCGGTGACGGTTGCCATGGTCTGCTCCCTTCCACGGGGGTGACGCCGTGTCACGGCAGGTAGGTGTTGGTCCAGTTGTCGGCGGAGATGGACGCGTCGGGCACCGCGCCGATCCCGTCCTTGACGAAGGCGAGGGTCTTCTTCCACCCCTCGTCGTCCTGCTTGGCGCTGGCGGGCCACTTCACCTGGCTCACGGCGGCGCTCAGCACGTCGTCGGGCGTACCGGGCAGGGTCGTACGCGCGGCGGCGAGGACCTTCGCGTCACCGGAGTCGTGCGAGCTGAGGTATTCCGTTGCCTGCTGCACCGCGGTGGCGAATCCCTTCGTCACCTTCTCATTGGACTTCGCGTAGTTCTGCTTCGCCACCACGACCTGCCCGTATCCGGCCTGTTCGTAGGCCCATTCGGGGACCTTGGTCGGGTCGGCCACCACGACGCCGTCGCCCTGGTGCTGGACCTGGAGCGGGATCGGCTCGGAGGTGATGAACCAGTCGACCTCGCCCTTGGTGAGGGCGGCCTTGTCGGCGGCCGGGCTCGGCAGGGTCACCCACTTCACCTTGCCCGGGTCGACGTCGTGGGCCTTGAGGAAGATGCCGGCCTCGGCCTTGGTGTTGGCGGAGCTGACCCCCGCCGTCGAGCCTGCCAGGGCCTTGGCGACCTGGTCTGCCGGGGTGTCGGCGGTCAGGTTGTGCTCCTTGGCGAACTCGTCGCTGACGACCACGCCGAGCGGGTTGCCGCCACCGTTGGTGGCTACCGAGATCTCGGGGAGCTTCTTGGAGAGGGCGGCGAGGAATCCGGTCGGGCTGGAGTTGAGGAACTGCACCGAGCCGGACTCCAAGGCCGAGGTGCCCGTGGCCGCGGTCAGCGTCACGTACTTGATCTTTATCTTCTGCTCGGTGAAGTAGCCGTTCGCGTCGGCCAGTCGGATGGAGAGGTCGAAGACGTTGCCGCTGATGCCCACCGAGACGGTGGTGGTGCCGTCCGAACTCGTGGTGGCGGAGCCATCGTTGCCGCACGCGGTGAGCAGTGCGGCGCCGAGGATCGCGGCGGTGACCGGGGCGAGGCTGCGGGTGGTGTTACGGCGTCTCATGGGAACTCCTTTGTTCACCTGTTCACCAGGCCTGTTGGGTGCTGAAGAAGCGGATCCAGAAGTCGGTGCGCACGGGGTCGGCGACACGGATGGGCCCGAACCGGGCGCCGAGCTCCATGACGGAGCCGGCGTCGGGGTCGAACACCGGCCAGTGGGGCAGGCCCCTGCCGTTGGGGTCGCCGCTGGCGGCGAAGTTGACCCAGTAGGAGGTGAGGGTCCGGGCGATGTGGTGGTCCGTCTCGGTCCACGACACGGTGCCGCCGGCCGGGTTGCCGAAGACGTAGTCGATCTCGGTGCCGTGCGAGGCCTGGCGCGGTCCGCCGCCCGGCACCTGGGTGCGGTGGGTCCAGAAGTAGGTGTGCAGCCGGCCGGTGGTGTGGCGGGTCCAGTCCGTGCCCCACAGGTAGGTGGACAGGCGGGAGTTGTCACGGGCGGCCCGGCCGGCGGCTGCGGCGGCCTCGTCGTCCGTCGCGGCCGGGTACAGCCGCAGGAACTCCTCGGCCAGCGGCCCGAACTTGCGGCGGGCCGCGGCGGCATGCTGCTCCAGCGTCACGTGGACCGGCGGTGATCCGGGGCGGACGGTGCGTCGCCCGGTGCGTAGCGAGGCGACCAGCGTCTCGGGGACGGCGCCGCTCTCGTCGAGGTTGTTCCCGGTGAGGTAGTCGACGTCGTTCTGGGCGCCCTTGGCGTACGTCTCGTCGTAGCCGGCGGGGATCGCCCAGCCGTCGACGACGGGACGGAAGAGGGGCGGGCCGGCGGGGCCGCCGGTCTCGACGGCGGTGTCGAGGGGATGGTGCCCGTCGACCAGCTTCCTCCAGTGCAGGCTGCGCAGTTCGCGCACGCTTTGGGCGCCGTGCGCCCGGGTGTAGCGCTCTCCTGCCGCCTCGGCAGCCGGGGGCAGGCGGTAGGAGGTGGAGAGGTAGCGCAGTTCGGGATCCCGCGCATAGCGTGCGTGGCTCTGTGCGATCGCCCGGTGGAAAAGCCCCTCGGCGAGCGGGGAGATGGCCAGGAAGTTGACCATGCCCGCCCCGGCGGACTGACCGGCCACGGTGACTTTCGCGGGGTCCCCGCCGAAGCGCGCGATGTTGTCGCGCACCCAGCGCAGGGCGGCGACGCAGTCGAGCAGCCCGTAGTTGCCGGAGGATCCGTGTCCGGACTCCTCGCTCAGTTCCGCGGTGGCGAGGAACCCGAAGGCACCCAGACGGTAGTTGAACGTGACGACGACCAGTCCTTGGCGTGCCAGGTTCTCGCCGTCGTAGCGGGGATGCGCACCCGTGCCCTCGCGGAAGCCGCCGCCGTAGACCCACACCAGGACCGGGCGGAGTTCCGTGGTGGAGGTAGCGCCCGTCCAGATGTTCAGGCTCAGGCAGTCCTCGCTCATGGGGACGTCGACCCCGGTCGCCGCCGCGTCGGCCGGTGCCTGCGGGCACATCGGCCCGAACCGGTCGGCCCGCCGCACGCCCTCCCAGCGCGGCGGGGGCTGCGGTGCCCGCCAGCGCTGGTCACCGACGGGCGGGGCGGCGTAGGGGATGCCGCGGAAGACGGTGACGGAGCGGTCCCGGCACAGTACGCCCTCGATGGGGCCCGCCTCGGTCTGTACGGCCTGGGGCATGAGGTCCTTTCCGCCCCGGCCGTTCGTCAGGCGACGGGCGGCTCCGGGGACTTGTCCAGCAGCAGCGCCCTGCGGGCGGAGCCGACGTGGTGGCGCATCGCCGCGACGGCGGCGTCGGGGTTGCGGGTGAGGATGGCGAGGAAGATGGCCTGGTGCTCCTCCAGCGACCCGGTTCTCGGGTGCTGCGCGGTGAGGTTGCGGTACTGCCGCATCACCATCGGGTAGAGCAGGGTGTCGTAGGCGCGGGCCAGGGTCGTCTGGTGTGCCGCGTGCTTCACCTGCTGGTGGAAGCTCCGGTTGCCCTGCGAGTAGGCCGCCTGGTCCCCACGTGCCTTCGCCTCCTCCATCTCCTGGAGGGTGCGGCGCATGTCCTCGATCTCCTCGGCGGTGGCCCGTTCGGCCGCCTTGCCGGCCAGTGCCGATTCCAGCGTCTCGCGGGCCTCCAGGATGTCCGCGGCCTCCTCCACGGAGAAGCTGCGCGTACGCACCCCGCGGTTGACCTCGCTGGTGACGTAGCCCTCCTGGGTCAGGCGGCCCAGCGCGGAGCGCATGGTGGAGCGCGACACGTCGAACATCCGGGTCAGGTCCGCCTCGGTCAGCCGGGTGCCGGGCGCAATGCTCCCCGACACCAGCAGCGAGCGAAGCCCCTCGTAGGCGTGGCTCTCCCTGGTGCCTGGCGCTCTCGCCTCGGCGGGGGCACTGTCGCTGTCGTGGTCCACCGTGACCGCCTTGTCTGTCTGTGGGGTTGGAGTCCGAGGCGGGAACCTTAACCGACTGCATGGCAGGTCAGCTCCTAGCCGGCCAGGGAGGGGTAGAGGCGCTGCGCGGTCCCGGCGAGGATTTCCTCCTTGACCGGGTCGGGCAGGGGGGCCAGCACCGTGCGCGCCAGGTCGACGAGGCCGGTCAGGGACTGCTCGGCTGCCGGGAGGTTCGAGCCCCAGGCGATGCGGCCGGCGCCGAACGCGTCGATGACCGGGGTGAGGAACTCGATCGCCTCCTCCCCCGCGGCATGCAGGGGTTCGAGGTTGCGGTGGGTGAGCTTCAGGTACAGGTTGGGGTGGGCGGCCAGCTGGGCCACCTCCTTGCCGGCCCGGGCGGGCGAGGAGGCGATGTCGGGGTAGCCGATGTGGTCCAGGAACACCCGTACGCCGGGGAAGCGTTCCAGCACCTCGGCGAGTTGTCGGCTGGCCGGGCCCAGGCGCATCTGGAGGCATACCGTGACGTCGAGTTCGCCCGCCGCCTCCCAGAAGTCGTACGACTCCGGGGCGGCGAACCACTCGCCCTGGGTGGGGACCGTGCTGCCGCTGGTGAACAGGCGCACGCCCGCGAGACCCTGACCGGTGACGGCGGTGGCCAGCCGGGCCGGAGCGTCGGGGGCGAGCGGGTCGAAGGTGCCGACCGCGATGAACCGGTCCGGACGCGCGGCACGGCTGTCGAGGACGTAGGAGTTGTTGTAGCCGTAGGCGGTGGTGGCCTGGACGAGGACGGACCGCTGGATGCCCGCCTGGTCCATCCGCTCGGCCATGTCCTCGGCGGTGACCGGACGGGAGGTGGCCCAGGCGGACGCCTTCCCGCCGATGGGCGACCAGGGGTAGCGGTCCTGGTCGGCGGCGATGACGTGGCAGTGGGTGTCGATGATGTCCACGGTGGATGCTCCTGTCAGGCGTCGGGGTAGTCGCCGGCGGCGAACAGCGCGTGCGAGTCGTCGGGGATGTCTCCGTCCATCAGGCCCTGGTCGTGCGCGTAGCGGACGAGGGCGGCGAGGCTGGGTTCGTTGGCCGCGATGCCGTAGGGGACGGGGTCCTGGCCGGTCTGGGCGGCCTGGCGGGCGAACCTGGGCAGGTCGGCCCAGGCCGGGTCGGCGGTCGTCTGCTGCCGCTTGGCCTCGGCGAACGCGGCGTACAGCGCGGTGGGCAGGCCCGGATCGCGGGCGACGAGGTCGCCGCGCAGCGCGATCAGGGAGTGCAGCGGGTAGACGCCCGAGCGCAGGTAGTGGTCGGACGCGAGCACGTCGGCCTCGGGGAACAGCGGGTAGGGCGTGTCCGCGTCGTCCGCCTGCGGCTCGGCCGTCGCGGTCCAGCCGCTGCGCGGGGCGCCCGCCCGGCCGGTGCCGGCGTTGCCGGTGAACGCGGCGTCGATCTCTCCCGCGCGCAGCAGGTCGCCGAGGGATCGGCCGTCGGTGACGCGTTCCACGTTGGCGGGCACCCAGCCCTCGACGTGGTCGTCGTCGTCGACCACCCAGGTGATCTTGTCGATGTCGACGCCGTACTCCTCGGTGAGGACGCCGCGCGCCCACACGCCGGTGCTGACCGAGTAGGCGCGCACGCCGACCCGGCGGCCCTCCAGGTCGCGCGGGACCCGGATGCCGGAGCGGGCTCCGCACTGGATGTCGCCGTGGTGGAAACGGCGGTTGAGGAAGACCGGGATCGCGGTGAGGGGGACACCGGCCTGGCGGGCCATCAGGTAGGACACCGGCGCCAGTTCGCACACGTCGAACTCGAGGTCGCGGATCATCCGCCGGTAGGCGCCGATCACCGGCCTGACCTTCACCTCCTCGACCCGGTGGCCGGTCACGGCGGCACTGTTGTCGAGCAGCGCCCGCACATGCGGGTAGTCGCCGAGGACGGTGGAGAGCTTCTCCATTTCCTGATTTCCTGCCTTTCGTCTCTCATCGGGGGGCCGCCCCGGCGTGTCAGGCCGCCGGGGCGGGGTCCGTCGTGCGGCTCGGGCGCGGCGGTCAGCCGCCGAGGCGGGACGCCGGGACACCCAGGGCCGCGCAGGTGCGGTCGACGAGCTCGTCGAACTCCACGGCCCGCGGGACGACTTCCTGCTCCAGGGCGTAGGCGGCGGCCCGGGTGAAGGGGGCGCGCAGGCCGTCGAAGCCGGCCGGGTCGATCGCGGCGGTGGGCGCGGCGGCTGCCGCGGCGCGCAGGGCGTCGAAGGCGGCGAGGATCGCAGGCGCGTGCTGGCGGGCCGCGGTGCCGGTGATGCCGAGGACGTGGTTGACGGGGGTGAATCCGGTGCTCGCCGCCCACGTGGCGGCCGCCTCGCGGGCGTCGGCGATCGCGGTGCGGATGCGGTCGTCGGCGGGCAGTTCGTTGCCCATGATCCCGAAGTCGAGGCGTCCGTCGAGGAAGTCGGCCGGGAGTTTGGCGCCCTCGGGTGCGCGGGTGACCCAGGCAGGGTCCTCGTAGCCGTCGACGTGGGCGCCCTCGTAGGTGCGCCAGTCGATCTTGCGCAGGTCGACGCCGTAACTCTCGGTGAGAAAGCCTCGTACCCACACGCCGGTGGTCTGGCTCCAGGCGCGGACGCCGACGCTGCGGCCCTCGATGTCCTGCACCGTCAGCCGTCCGAGGGTGACCAGGGTGTGGTGCTGGTCGCGGCCGAGGGCGGTGACCGGCAGCAGGAGCACGTCGCGGCCCTGGGCGATCGCCTGCAGCAGGGTCACGACGGCGAGTTCGCACAGGTCGGCGCCGGTGCCGTCGACGAAGGCGCGGGAGGCCTTGTGGACCGGTTTGACGCTCAGCCGTTCGAACGGCGTCCCGGTCTCCTCGATCGCCGTCCCGGCCGCCGTGGCCAGGTCGTCGCGGCCCAGTACCACCCTCATCATTTCCTCCTCGGTCCGTTGTGGGGGTGCCGTGCGTGGTGCTGGCGCAGCAGGTCGGTGCCGTAGTCGCCCCCGTTGGGGGTGCGCACGATGGTGTGGATGTGCCGGCGGGTGGGGTGGTCGTTGGCGTACATCACCCCGGCCATGTGCTCGAACTCGACGAGGATGACCGGGCTGTGCAGGCGGTAGTAGAAGACGCCGTCCGGGTCGCCGATCCAGCCGAACCAGGTGTCGCCCTCGTGGGCCAGGACCTCGTCCGTGCGGACCTTGGCGTGAGCGGGGTTGGCGCGGTCGGTGTACAGGGCGATCAGTTCGAGGGCCGTGTGCCGCTGGTCGCCGGTCAGCTCGCTCAGCGCGAGGCCCGCGAAGTCCAGCTCCCAGTTGTCCCGGAAGGCGCCCGCGAACAGCTCGCCGGGCAACTCGTCGGCGATCGTGGCCCGTTGCCGCTGGGGCGCGGACAGTCCCCTGAACAGCTCCTGCCCGGCGGCCTCTTCGGCGCGGAACGCGGTCGTACCGGCGTACTTGCCGCCGTGGGCGATCACCGGCTCGGCACCGAGGAAGGTCGGGGTGAGGACCATGTGGTCCTCGACGAAGGCGCAGTTGACGTTCACGTGGTGGCCGTCGAGCTGCCAGCCGAACGGGCCGTCGCCGAGCGGGTCGCCGTAGACGCTGAACCAGTACAGCCACTCGTTGAGCATGTCGGTCTCGTCGCGGATCTCCCCGATGGTCAGGTTGAGCCGCATCAGGTCGATCACCTGCCGGTAGCCGGCCTCACTGAGGCTGACCCGCAGCACATCGAGGGCCAACTGCCTTTTCTTGGGTTCGAGTTGCTCCAGGAGCAGACCGTGGCGCAGGAAGTAGCGTGCGCCGTTGTTCCAGTGGCGCCAGGTGACGTCCCGCATCGGGAAGCGCGCGTCGTGCAGTTCGTTCGGGGTGAGTGCGCGCAGGTAGGCGGCGGTCGCCTCGCGGATGCGGGTGGTGTCGACACCGGTACCGGTCAGCGGGTAGAGGCCGGGGATCGGTCCGTCGGACGTGACCACCCCGCGCAGCGGTTCGTCGGCCGCCTCACGGCGCCAGTCGACCTTGGCGAGCAGTTCCGGCGTCCAGAGTTCCGGTTCGCGGGTGGGGGCCGAGGGCCGTACCCGCAGCTCGGCGTCGTCCATGCTTTCCATCGCTTCTCCCTCCTTTCTCGTGGTGGTGACTCGCCGGGCCGCTCAAGCGTCGAGGAACGCCGCGTCCTTGTGGAGGCGGGCCAGGTCGACGGGGGTGCGGACGAGTTGCTGTTCCAGGGCGTAGCGGGCGGCGGTCTCCAGGCAGCGGGCGAGCGAGTCGCTCCAGCCGGCGGTGACCGCCCGGCCCTGCGGGGTGGTGAGGTCGCGCTCGCCGGCGGTTTCGTCGATGCCTTGGGCGAGCGCCCGGAACACGGCGGTGACCGCGTCGGGCCGGGTGCGCAGGACGTCGTCGCGGACGACCAGCAGATGGTTCGCGGGCACGGTCCCGTGCCGCTCGACCCACGCCGCGGCCGCTTCCTCCGCGTCCTCGACGACCGGGACCAGAGGCACGTCCTGGACACCGATGGCGCGTGGCCCGAGGACCGCCGCGTCCACGTCCCCGGCGCGCAGCAGGGCGGCGACGCCGCCGCTCGAGGACCGCTCGACGTTGGGCGGGTTCACGTAACTGTCGACGTGGGCGTCCTCGGTGGTGACCCAGGTGACGTCGCAGGCGTCGACGCCGTAGTCCTCGCGCAGGATTCCCCGCACCCACAGGCCGGTGGTCTGGCCGTACGAGCGCACCCCGATGCGGTGGCCTGCGAGACGGCGTACGTCCAGCGGGGGTCCGTCGGGCAGCCGGGTCAGCGAGCGGTGGTGGGTGGCGCCGATCAGCACGGCGGGGAGCAGGGTGATGGGCACGCCCGCGTCGCGGGCCAGCAGGTAGGTGGCGACGGGCATCTCGCAGATGTCGAACTCGAGGGCGCGGACCATTCGCGGGAACGCGGAGTGCAGCGGGGAGGCCGACAGGAAGCGGCACTCGGCGCCCTCGACGGGGATGGTGCCGTCCCTGAGCACGCGGGTGTGCGGGTAGTCGCCGAGCAGGATGTCCAGCGTCCCGCCGTCCGCGGAAGAGGTTTTCACAGAAGGGGTGTTCACGGTCGCGGTCTCCTCGCCCTCGGCCCCGGTCACACGTCCTCGCCGTACCACAGGCGCCGGTAGGGCGGGCTGAGCACCTTGCGCGAGATGCGGACGTCGATGACGGTCGGGCGGGGTTCGCGGACGTACTCGGCGAGAGCTGCGCGCAGTTCGTCGGTGGTGCGGACGGTCGCGCCCGATCCGCCCAGCGCCACGGCGACGGGGCCGAGTTCCGGTGTGGGGATGACGGCGAGTTCGGGGTCGAGGTTCTTCGCCGCCGACTTGTGGTACTCGGCGCCGAGGCCCTCGTCGTTCATGACGACGGCCAGCAGCGGCAGGTCGTAGCGGCAGGCGGTCTCGAACTCCGGCAGGTGCATGAGGAAGCTGGCGTCGCCCTCGACCACGAAGGAGGGCCGGCCGCCGTCCGCGACGATCTTCCCGATGGTCAGCATCGGTGCCTGGCCGATGGCGCCGAACATGCCGTAGTTGGAGACGATCTCGCGGGAGCGCTGGAACAGCATGGTCCCGAAGTCCGTCTGGTGGCCGCTGCCGAGGACCAGGTCGATCTCGCCGGGAAGCTGCTCGTCCAGCACCGTGATCGCCTCGCGAGGGTCGATCAGGCCCGGCTCCCGGACGAAGTCGGCGGGGTCGACCAGCGGAGCGGACAGCCGGCTGCGGACCGCCGCGGTGTGGAAGCCCTCGATGCGCACGGACCGGTTCGCGAGCTCCTCTTCGAGGGCGGCCAGCGCGGTCACGGCGTCGGAGCGGACGTAGACGTCGGCGGCGGCGCCGTTGCCCATGATCAGGTGTTCGGCGGAGTCGATCTGGACGTACTTCGCCTCGGGGAAGAGGTACCCGGCCTCGGTGGTGTAGTGGTTGAGGCTGGCCCCGACCGCGATCACGCAGTCGGCCTCCTGGAGCAGTTCCATGGCCACCCGGTTGCCGAACAGGCCGGAGATGCCGACGTGGTGCTCGGTCCGTTCGCGCAGCCAGTTCTTCGCCTGGAGGGTGGTGGCGATCAGCGCGCCGGTGCGCTCCTGCAGCCGTAGCACGCCCTGGCCGGCGTCCGCCTGACGGGCCCCGCGGCCCACGATGATGACGACCCGCTTGCTCGCCTGCACCACGTCGGCCGCGCGGGTGATCCGCTCGGGGTCGGGCAGTGGCCGCTGCCGGTCGATCAGTCGGGTCGAGGGCACGTACGGCGTGTCGAGCAGGTCGCCGAACTCGTGCGTCTGGATGTCCATCGGGGCGCTGATCATGACCGGGCGGGACTCGGTCCGGGCCAGGTGGAAGGCGCTCTGCACGACCTCCTGCGCCTGGTCGGCGCGGTCGAGGTGGAGGTAGGCGCACTCGATCGCGGCGGCGAAGCGGGCCTGGTCGAGGTATTGGGCTGCGGCCTTGTCGCCCCAGGCGGTCTCGCCGCAGAAGGCGACCAGCGGGGTCCGCGCCCGGGCCGCGACGATCATCGAGGTGGCGAGCTGGGAGACGCCTGGTCCGCTGGTGGTGGTGATGACGCCGGGCTGTCCGGCCGCCCGCGCCCAGCCGTCGGCCATGCCGAGGCCGGAGCCTTCGTGGCGCACCTCGAACAGCCGCACGCCGCGCTCGGCGAGGGCGTTCATCCAGTGCATGTTGGCGTCGCCCATCATGCCGAAGACGTCGCGGGTGCCCTCCTCGAGGAACGCCTCGGCCATGGCCTCGTAGACCTTCATCGGGTCGTCGCCTCCGGGTTCTCGAGGTTGGTGTGGTCGCCGAGGCGGGGGAAGACCCGCAGCGCGTTGCCGGACTCGATGAGCCGGCGGTCCTCGTCGGACAGGCCGGTGACGGAGTCGAGGATGCTCTTGGTGTCGTCGAAGGCGTGTCCGGTCTCGGGGTCGATGCCGCGGACGGCGCCGATCATCTCGGAGGCGAACAGGATGTTCGCCGCGGGGATGACGTCCGTCAGCAGCTGCATTCCGCGCGGGTGGTACACGCAGGTGTCGAAGTAGACGTTGTCCAGGACCAGTTCATCCAGCGGAGGACGGCCCTGGTCCTGCATGACGCCGCGGTAGCGGCCCCAGTGGTAGGGGACGGCGCCGCCGCCGTGCGGGATGATCACCTTCAGGTCGGGGAAGTCCCGGAACAGGTCCGACTGGCACAGCTGCATGAACACGGCGGTGTCGCCGGCCAGGTAGTGGGCGCAGGTGCCCTGGAGGGCGGGGTTGCGTGACATCGCGACGTGCAGCATGGCCGGGACGCCCAGCTCGACCATCTTCTCGTACAGCGGGTAGTACACCTTGTCGGTGACCGGCGGTGCCTGCCAATGGCCGTCGGAGGGGTCCGGGTTGAGCAGCGCGCCGACGAATCCCAGCCGGGTCACGCAGCGTTCCAGTTCGGCGGCGCTGTTGCGGACGGACGCCTCCAGCGCTTCGCCGGGCGACTGGGGCAGCTGGCAGACGCCGACGAAGCGGCCGGGGAACAGGCCGCACACCCGGGCGATCAGGTCGTTGGTGACGTGGGACCAGTCGAGGCTGGTGCGTGCGTCGCCGTAGTGGTGGGCCATCTTGCCGGCGCCGGGCGAGAAGAGGGTGACGTCGGTGCCGCGTTCGTTCTGGAGCTTGAGCTGCCCCTGTTCGATGGCGGCCCGGATGTCGTCGTCGCCGATGTCGAGTTCGTCGGGTGAGATCCGGGCACCGGTGTCTTCGAAGGCGCGGATCTGTTTGTCCCGCCATCGGCCGAGTGCGGGTGGGGCGGTGGTGAAGTGACCGTGACAGTCGATGAGCATGGGGGCTCCTTGCTGGGATGGCGGCAGACAGGGGCGCCGGTCGTGGCGGCGGGCCCAGGCGGTGGGTGCGCGGCCGCGCCGGGCTGGAAGGCCGGCCGGCCCGGGGATCCCGGCGTCGGGCGGCTGCCCGACGTGCCTGGGGAGCGGCGCCCGGGAGACGTTGCGGGCCGGCCGGCGGTCGAAGCGACCGGGGCGGGGCCGGGGGTCAGGCGCGGCCGGTGAGGGAACGGGCCAGGTCCAGGCCGGGGTAGGTGCGCACGGGGGCGGTCATCAGGAAGCGGTAGCCGTCGTCGAGGACCTGCTTGACGTTGTCGGCGGTGACGTGCGGGTGGCCCACCGGGACTCCCCGCGCGTTGCAGGTGTCGAGGACGCGCCGCTTGCAGGTGAGCATGCGGGGGTGGTCGTACTGGCGTGGGATGCCGAGCTCCTGGCTCATGTCGCCCTCGCCGACGATGACGAGCCCGATCCCCGGTACCTCGTCGAGGATGCGCGGCAGGTTCTCGATGCCCTGCTGGTCCTCGATCATGAGGGCCACGAGGACCTCTCCGTCCGGGTCCAGCGGCCAGACGTCGCTGCGCTTGTAGTACTCCTGGTTGGAGATGCCCCAGAAGCGGGCGGCTGCGCTCGGGCTGTCGCCGCGCAGTCCGGCCGGCTCGTGGCGGGGCTCTCCCGGCAGGGACGGGTACCGGCAGGCGGCGACTGCGTTGCGGGCCTCCTCCACGGTGGAGATGTGCGGCCACACGATGCCGAACGCGCCGAGGTCGAGGGCCTGCTTGGCGTGCCACTGACCCTTTTCGGTCCCGTTGACGGGGATCCGCACGATCGGGGTGATCGCGGGACCTGGTTCGTCGCGGGTGCGGATCTGACGCCGGTCGAGGAGGTACTGGAAGCTGTCGCGCAGTGCGACGGCGTCCCACGGTTTGTGTTCCGTCTCGAAGACGAGCGCGTCGTAGGAGGTGGTGGCGAAGTCGAGCGCCGCGGCGGGCTCGGCGGGAGAGAAGGAGGCGAAGACGTGCCGGCCCTCGGCGAGATAGGCGATGACCTGGTTGAGTCGGGCTGTCACGGACGGACTCCTCGGGAGGGGTCGGATGCGGGCTTGCCTGCGGATCCGGTGCCGGCCGGCGGGCGGGAGCGGCCGCGGCCGAAAAGGCGGGCGAGCCGGTCGCGGATGCGCCGCCACGGTCCGGGGCGCTCCGTGTGGGCGGCGGTAACGGTGTGGGAGGCGTCTTCGGCGGGCCCGGGTGCGGCGCTGTCGGGGAGCGCGCAGCGTTCGACGAGGGCTGCCGAGAACTCGCGGGTCATCTTGGAGACCACGACGCCTGCGCCCGACTCGATGAGCGGGGCGAGTTTGCCGGAGAGGTTCATCTCGCCGGTCATCGCCACCTGGGTGCCGCCGGTGGAGGGGTCTTCGGTCACCTGGAAGACGGCGCCCCCGTTGAACCGGGTGGCGCCCTGGCCGTCCCTGCCGCGTGCGGTCAGGCGGCCTTCGCGCTCGTCCTGGTCCAGTTCCAGCATGATGCGGGCGGCGAACTTGACCCGGATGCCGCCGAATCGGACGACGAGGACACCGTCGAAGGAACCGTCGTCGTGGGACTCGCCCAGCTCCGCGCCGCCGATGCAGGACACGACGGCCGAGGGGTCGGAGATGATCTCCCAGACCCGTGCCGGCGGGCTCGGCACGTCGATCTTCTCAGCGATGGATATCAAGGGTGCGGACCTCTCTGCACGCTAGGCGGCGTCGGTCGCCTTCGCGTCTGACGTGAACAGGCTCCACAGGTCGTTGTAGAGCTCCGAGAACTCGGGCGACTCGATGAGGGAGCCGATGGTGCGGGGCCGTCCGAAGGGGACGGGAAGGATGCGTCGGACGGTGCCTGGCCCCTCCGACATCACGACGACCTCGTCAGCGAGGTAGAGGGCCTCGTTGAGGTCATGGGTGACGAAGACGAGGGTGCCCTTCTGCTCCTGCCACAGGTTGAGCAGTTCCTGCTGGAGCTTGAGCCGGGTGATGGCGTCGAGGGGGCCGAAGGGCTCGTCCATCAGCACGATGGAGGGGTCGTAGATCAGTGCCCGGGCGATCGCGCAGCGCTTGCGCATGCCGCCGGACAGCTCGCGGGGGTAGTGGTTCTCGAATCCGCCCAGCCCCACGACGTCGATCCAGTGCGCGATGCGCTCCTCGCGCTCTGCCCTGGGAACCTTGCGGAACTTCAGGGCCAGGCCGATGTTGGCCTTCACGCTCAGCCAGGGCAGCAGGTCGGTCTGCTGTGTCACATACGCCGCCTCGGAGTTGACGGCCCTGACCTCCTCGCCTGCGAAGTGGACCCGGCCCTTGGTCGGGGAGAGCAGGCCGGCGGCCAGATTGAGAAGGGTGCTCTTCCCGCAGCCGCTGGGACCGATCACGGCGACGCACTTGCCGCGTTCGATCTGGAACGACACGTCCGTGATGGCGGGTCGGTGACTGCCCGGGAACTCCAGGGTCACGTTCTCGAAGCGGAGTGCTTCGGGGTGCGGGGCGCGCTGTTTGGTCGACATCTTCGTCTCCTCGGCCCGTCCCCTTCGAAAGGGGGCGGCCTGGCCCGTCGGTCGTGCGGTGGATGGATGGCCGGCGCGGTCGGCCCCGGCGGCTCTTCGGCAGGGAGCCTGCGTGCGCGGTCGGCTGAAACCGGCTGTCGGCAGGCTCAGTTGAGCACGTCCTGCATATGGATTGTCCGACAAGAACTGCAGGGAACGTAACGCGCTGGATCCACTCCGGCAAGGTGTCTGCAAGAAAAACCTGGATCGCAGACTCAGGTCAACCACCGCTGAACTTTGGACTGTTGGACAATCCGACGCGCGGTCGGATGGTCAACTCTGCAGATGAGGGCCAGGATCACGGATACGGAAGGGCGGCTTCGGCGCCCTGGTACCGCTGCCGGTTACGGAGCAGCGGGAAGACCACGCGCTCGCCACCGTCTCGGCCCGGCCGCCGTGACGCGGACCATCTGCAGCGACACCGTCCGCAGGGCTTCGACTCTTCGGACTCCGCAGGATCGTCAACGCGGCAAGGAGTCCGACCACAGCCCGTTGCCGATCCGGGGTGAGCCCTCCATGCGGTCCGCACGTCGGCCGCCTCCACCGACCGGGCGAGCACCTGCGCCCGCTGTCAGTGCCCCGTGCGAGCCTCAGCCTCGGCCAAACGCTCGCGCAGCCGGCGCGCCTGCTGGATGGGAAACGACACCGGTCGAGGGCTTCGCGGATCGTCACGAAATTTGAAGGCACCTGCTGTTCAGTCGAGTCGGGTCGGCGGGCAGCGACAGGGCTGTCACAAGGTTCCAAGATCGCTTGACCTTGCCCCAGAGGGATGGTCAACAGTGTCTTCGTAGATCACATGAGCGGGCGGTTTGTACTCGTCAACCAGGCAGAACGAAGAGGGGAGTTCGTGTGACCGCGACCTGCGTCATTCTCGACATCGGCGGCGTGCTGGAGATCACGCCGAAGACGGGATGGGGGCAACGATGGGAAGAGCAGCTGGAGCTGCCGGTGGGCACTGTGAATCAGCGGATGCGCGACGTGTGGCGGGCTGGAAGCGTCGGGAGCATCAGCGAACGAGACGTGCACGAACAGGTGGCAACCCGCCTGGATCTCGACGCGCCCCAGGTCGAAGCCTTCATGGCTGATCTCTGGACGGAATACCTGGGGACGCCGAACGAGGAACTCATCGCCTATGTACGAGGGCTGCGGGGGAGCTGCAGGCTGGGCATCCTGAGTAACAGCTTCGTCGGTGCCCGGGAACGGGAGACGGCGCTGTATCACTTCGACGAACTGGTCGAGCAGATCGTCTACTCGCACGAGATTGGCATCGGCAAGCCCGACCTGCGAGCCTACGAGGCCGCATGCGCCAGCTTGGACGTGCGTCCAGGGAACTGTCTCTTCATCGACGATGTCGCAGTCAACATTGAAGCCGCCCAAGCGGCGGGCATGCAGGGGCATCTGTTTGAGGACAACGCCCGGACCATCACGCGCATCGCAGCTCATCTGGACGCCGGGCTCCTGGTTCCAGAGCGTGTCCCGCTCGGATGACGTTGGCCTGACCGGCACTCAGCCGTTGTCGACCAGGCATTGGAGCGGTTGATCAGCCCGCTTCTGTGTGTTCGGCCCGGGCTCGGGTGCTGGCCAGGCGGTGGGAGTCGGTGCCGGACTCGATGATCGTGCCGTTGAAAGCGAGCTGGTCAACGATGGCGCGGCATGGCCAGGGCCTTTCATCTGAAACACCTCAATGCTCCCGTGGCAAGCACCCCAGCGCCGTCAACTCGGGTTCTGGCTCACTTTCCGTGGATCACCACGGAAAGTGACGTTCGTCGGGCGGGCGGGTTCTTGGGAAGCTGCCTGAAAATGATCCGTCGCCAATGCTGCGTGGCTGACAGTTCGGCCCGTGGAAGAAGTAGTGCTCCGGTTGGAGGAGTTACTGTTCCCGTCGATCGCGGACGTGGCTGTGCTGTCGGTCGACGTGAACGACGAGGCGGTACGCATCGAGGCCCAGAGCACGGTGGCCGGGTCCGATTGCCCTGACTGTGGAGGCTGGTCGCGGCGGATTCACAGCTCCTACCTGCGGTTTCCCGCTGATGTGCCCAGCGGTGGCAGACGGGTCGTCCTCTGCCTGCGTGTCCGCAGGTTCCTCTGCCCGGTCATCTCATGCGGGCGCCAGACCTTCGCCGAGCAGATGCCGGGGCTGACTCGTCGATACGGCCGGCGGACCGAGCGCCTTCGGTCGACACTGGCCGCTGTCGGCCTCGCGCTCGCCGGTCGGCCCGGGGCCCGCATGGCGAGAGTCTTTGGTTTGTCCGTCAGCCGCAGCACCATGCTGCGGCTGGTCGAATCCTTGCCCGACCCGGAAGTTCCCGCCCCACGCGTCGTCGGCGTCGATGAGTACGCGACTCGCAAAGGCCGCCACTACGGGACCGTCCTGGTCGACGTCGAAAGCCGACGCCCGGTGGACCTGTTGCCCGACCGGGACGCCTCCAGCCTGGCCGCTTGGCTTGCGAAGCGGCCAGGGGTAGAAGTGGTCTGCCGTGATCGGGCACCGTTC
Organism: Streptomyces sp. NPDC001443; assembly: GCF_053597355.1. Classification (NCBI taxonomy): domain Bacteria; kingdom Bacillati; phylum Actinomycetota; class Actinomycetes; order Kitasatosporales; family Streptomycetaceae; genus Streptomyces; species Streptomyces sp. NPDC001443. The sequence goes on along the minus strand of NZ_JBSFIA010000014.1, from coordinate 9,902 downwards.
TTCGCAGAAGGCGCTACCGCCGGGGCGCCCCAGGCGGTGCAGGTGGCGGATAGGTGGCATCTCTGGCACAACCTGAGCGAAGCCGCCGAGCGTTGTGTCGCAAACCACCGCGGATGCCTGCGGGTGCTTGCGCCAGGTCCAGCCCAGCCTGCCCCCGAGCTGGAGAAGTTCGAAGACCCGTCCGGCTCGCCCTGGCCAAGGGGACACCGCTTCGCCGACCGAACCCGAGCCAACCACGCGACTGTCCACGAATTGCTGACCGCCGGACTCAGTCGGAGGGCGATTGTCCGGCAACTCCGCATGACCTCGCGTACCGTCAAACTCTTCGCCGACGCAGCCACCCCGGAGGACCTCTTCCGCGGGCAGTGGCAAGGCCGGCCGTCCAAGCTGGACGCGTTCAAGCCCTACCTGGATGACCGCTGGAACCAAGGCTGCACGAACGCCTGGACCGTGTGGGAGGAGATCGTGCCGCTCGGCTATCAGGGCAGCTACCAGCGGGTTCGCGCCTACTTCCGGGAAAAGCGGACCTCTCCCAACCCAATCACAGCTCGGCCACCATCACCCCGCGTCGTCGTCGGCTGGATCCTCCGGCGCCCCGAGACCCTCTCAGAGATCGACCACCTTCGGCTCAAGGCCGTCCTGGTCCACTGCCCCGAACTCGACGCCCTCACCACTCACGTCCGGTCCTTCGCCCAGATGCTCACCGAGCGCCAAGGTGAAAGGCTGGCGGAGTGGCTCGACGCCGTCCGGCGCGACGACCTCCCCAGCCTCCACACCCTCGCCGCAGGCATCGAACGTGACCGTGATGCCGTCATCGCCGGGCTCACCCTGCCCTGGAACTCAGGCGTCGTCGAAGGACACGTCAACCGGATCAAGATGCTCAAACGCCAGATGTTCGGCCGCGCCGGCTTCGCTCTCCTGAGGAAGAGGGTTCTTCTGGCCAGCTGACCACAGCCACCCATAAGGTGACGGGGACGAGAGAAGATGCACCATGGATCCCCGCATACCCCGCCTGCGTCGCAAGCTGGCCGCGATCCCGTTCCAACCCCTGCGCAGCCACTCCTTCGGAGAAGAGCAACACAAGTTCCGCCTCGGTCCGAAGCTGGCAGAAGCACGCGTCGCTGCGTTCGAGGCCGAGCACGACATCGTCCTGCCCGACGCCTACCGGCAGTTCCTCACGCACATCGGCGGCTCAGGCGCGGCGCCGTTCTATGGCCTCATGCCGCTGGAGCGGTGTTCTTTGCTGGTCATGAACCCGCGCGGGGAACCAGGGGCTCCCCGCGGCTTCAGCGGCACAGGATCTGAGACCCACGAACGCGACCGCTTCCTTCACGTCATCGAAATGGGCTGCACCGACGTATGCGTCATCGCGGTGACCGGTCCCCTCACCGGCCGCGTCCTCATAGGCAACGGCGACGGGTTCTGGGGCCCCAACGTCTCCTCCGCCACCGACTTCCTCGACTGGTACGAACGCTGGCTCAACCACATGAGTGCTGGACGCGACAACCGGGCCCTGGAACTCACCTCACCTCGACTTCGTGCCCATCCAGACAGTCATCGCATGGCCCCGAAGATCTGACTCTCCGTAATCACTCCACGGAATGTGAGCCAGAACCAAAACTCGCAAACATCACCCGACCGTTGATCCGGGTACCTCCCAAACCCATGGCCAACTGACGACGCAACTCGCGAACAAAGCCAGTGCGCCCGATGCAACGGAGCGGGCGTCCGCCCCGAACCGACCGTGTACTACGTGGTGACCGATGGGGTCATGGTGAAGCCCGGAATCTCCTCGGGTGACGGGCGAGGGCGGCTTGATACCCACCGCAGCCAGCACGGGCTGGGTCAAGTCCGCAGGCTCATAACCGACTTGCCCGTCGGTGCAGCTCGCGATGTCGAGCGGCATGTCCTGGACTGCTTGGCCGGCCAGGGCGTCCGACCGGTGATGGGCTCCGAGTATTTCGATGCCGCGCATGTTGACCGGGTGCTGGAGCTGGCGGACGGGTGGTTCGCAGCGAACCTGCCGAACTTTCCGCGGGCGGTGACCGCCTAGCGTTCCCTCCCTGATGCCGGCCCGGCGACCCGCAGGTGTGCGCCGATGGCCGCTGCCGGCATACGCAGTCGGCTGCCGCGGGCCTCATCGCATCAGTTCACTGGGACAGCATGCTCTGCGGCAGGTAGAGCGGCATCGAGTCCTCCCACTGGCTGTCGGTCAGCAGCTGCTTGCCGGAGCCGTCGGCATTCATGGCCATGATCTGGCCGTAGGGCTGGAAGGTGTTGTCGTACAGGGCGGCTTCTTCCCGGAAGCCGTACATGCCGCTGTTGTAGAGGATCCGCCCGTCGTAGTTCCACACGGCGTGGCCGTCGTTGGCGCCGCTGCTGGTCAGGATCTGGAGGTTGCTGCCGTCGGGCTGGATGGTGCACACGTCGAAGTTCGTGGCGCTGGTCTTGCGGGTGAACAGGATGAGCGTGCCGTCCGCGGACCAGTCCGGCAGGTTGTCCGACCCGGTGGTGAGCACGGTGGTCGTCTTGGTGGTGAGGTCGAGGATCCGCAGGCCGTTCTCCTGCCCCCACACCCGGTAGACGATCCTGGTTCCGTCGGCCGAGTAGCTCGGGAAGCCCGCGTTGGTGGAGTTGTCCGTGAGGGCTTCCGCGCCGGAGCCGTTGCTGCGTACGCGCCAGACGGCGGCTGTCATGGTGGCGCGCTCCTGGAACCAGCCGCCCAGGCCGAAGGCGAGCCATGTCCCGTCGGGCGACCAGGCGGGCCGGAAGGCGCCTGCCAGTCCTTCGGCGAGCAAGGCGGGATCCAGGCCGCTGGTCGCGGTGCTGAAGACGACCTTGAGGTCGGAGCCGTCCGGTTTCAGGGTGACGATGGAGGAGTTGGCGGGTCCCGTCTGCTTCTCCGTGATCGCGAGGCGGCCCTGCCGCGACAGGACGGGGAAGACGTCGCAGAAGCGGTAGTCCCAGTTCGCGTCCCAGCTGTAGAGCGTGTCGTCGAGCGTGCGGTTGGTGAAGTCCTGCTTCTCGTAGATCACCGACTTCCCGTCAGGCGACCACACCGGGGACCGCAGCGGCCCCTTGACCGGGGTCCTGCCGGATGTGTACGCAAGGCCCTCGTCGGCTCCACCCTTGACGAGGTAGCCGATCTCAGTGCTGGTCACGTACTGGGGCGAGACCTTCAGGTTCGGCCCAGAGGTGTGCTCGATGCGGTCGGTGCCGGTCGCGACGTCGACGGAGACGATCTGCGACTCGACGATCCCGATGTCCTCGGGACGGTGGGCGCCCCAGGTTCCTTCGGTGGTGATCTCGTAGTAGACGATCCGCCGGCCGTCCGGTGACCACTTCGGTGAGCCCAGGCAGTATCCGGGTTTGGTCGCCAGCTGGCGGAAGCCGCTGCCGTCCGGCCGGATGAGGTAGATGCTCAGTTCCTGGGTGTGCTCCCAGCCCCTGCCGTCGTTGTGACCGCGCCAGGCGGTGTTGCGGTCGCTGGAGAAGGCGATCCACTGCCCGTCGGGCGACCAGACCGGCCGGAAGTGGCCGTCGGGGCTCGCGGGGTCTCCGGCGAGAGCGGCGGCGCCTGTGAGGCTGGTCAGGGCGCCGGTCTTCATGTTCCGCAGCCAGATGCGGGACAAATGGTCCGCCGAGCGTGTCGAGGAGAAGGCCAGCGTGTTCTTGTCCGGCGAGAGCGAGGCGCTGTCGTTCACCGAGGAACCGCTCACCAGGGACTGGACGCCGACCAGCTGTACCGACCCGTTCAGGCTGCCCCAGTAGATGTTGGAGTTTCCGTCACCCGTCCGCTCCGACGTGAAGTACACCGTCTTGCCGTCCGGGGCATAGCTGGCGTGGCGGTCGTAGGCCGCGCTGGCACTGTCCAGCAGGGGGCGCTCACCGGATCCGTCGATGTTCGCGATGTACAGGGTCGATGCCGAGGGCCCGATGCGGTTCATCAGCATCACGCCCTTCTTGCCGGTGGTCGCGGCGGTCACGGCGAAGGAGGTGGGCAGAGCCGCTGTCGCTGCGGCGGCTCCGACTGCTAAGCCGGTGGCCAGGAATGCTCTGCGATTGAGCTGAGGTGACATCGGTGTCGAGTCCCTTCGCTGGTGGCGGACACGCAACCGCAGAAAGGCAGCCGTCGGCCGGAGGCGGCCGTGGCCCGGGCGGTCGATGCCAGCCGGCCCTGTCCGGCGGGATGTCGGCTCATCCGCCAGTCGGCTCGGTCGGCTGGGTGTGTCGGTCCGTCAGCGAGTCCCGCTCAGTCGGCTGATCGACTGCGGCTCGGCTTCGCTGACGTCCGGGTGGGGGTGCGCGCTGGTGCGGTCACACGCGTCCGTCGTGTGGATTGTCGTACAACTAGCGAGCGACCGTAACAGCGGCACGGGCCACCGACAAGGCAGTTGCGCGAGAAATAGCCTCGACAGGCCCGGCACGGCGGCAATTACCCTTTGGATTGTTGGACAAAACACAGCGTGAAGCTGCTTCAGTCGACAGCTGGGCGATGCGGCCGCAGGCCGACCGGACACCTCGTGTCGGCATCGCCGGGCACGTTCGCCCCGGCACGGGACCACCGAGTGCGAGCGCGGGGTCCCGGCCGGAAAGAAGCAGGTCATCGGTGAAGCCGGCGGTGCTGCGCCCCGGTCGGCGAGCTGGGGAGGGGACGAGAACGGCGGCCTCGAAGAAACACTCGGCCCAGCCACGGCAAACGGGCGGGTTCATCGCCAGCGCACCGGCAGGCGTCGGCCGCCGCCGATTCCGGGCCGCCGCGACCGCCCCCTGCACCCCTCCGGCCGGCGGCACCCTGACTGCGCACCGGATCCGGCCTCCGCCGGAGCGCGTCCTGCCATCGAACCGTGCGGCCCGGGGCAGCAGGCCCGGGACGACTGCGACCACGACAGGCACCCGCCGCCGCGGTCGCGAGACATCAGTTGCGGGTTCGCGAGAGGAGGCGGCCTAGCTCCGGCACGGCCAGCCGGGATCCGGTGCATATATGCGGACAGGCACAGCCTCTCATTGTCAGACAATCCAAATGACATCCGCGATGTACGCGATCAAATGAAGTACTTGTGTCCTTATTCTTGCCGCCCAGTGGCGGCCCTGCTACGTTCCAGCCGCAAAGCTTGTCTGACAATCAGCGGCCCGTGAAGGTGCGCACCCTTGTGTGCCCGCAGGTCGCCGGGAGATGCCGCTGCGCGCACCAGAAGCTCTCGCCGGGCCACCGAAGCCACGTACGTGATCAGCGACAAGGAGAAGAGAACGACATGGGCGTCCTCCCCCTCAGACCGTCCCCGGCAGCCGTCGGCCACGCTGCCCGAAGGACGACGGCCGGCGTCACCGCCTTGATGCTGGGCTCGACGTTGCTGACGGCGTGCGGACAGGCAGGCACCGCGGGTTCGGACAGTCCCCGTGAGGTGTCGATCGGGGTGGCCGGCAACGTGTTCGATGTTCCCCTGCGCGTTGCGGACGCGCGTGGCTACTTCGCCCAGCACGGTCTGAGGGTGAAGTTCGTGACCGTCACCTCCGCAACAGGCACGCCCTCTTTGGAATCAGGCTCTCTGCAGTTCCTCAACTCGAGTCCCACCAGCTTTCTGGGCGCCATAGCCAAGGGCATGCCGGAGGTCGCCGTCGGGGCCGATGGGCTCGGCAACCCGCTCGGTCTGGTCGTAAGCAAGTCCTTCGCCCAGCAACACGGATTGACCAGCCGATCGTCGCCTGACGAGGCGGCGAAGGCACTGGCAGGTTCCACCGGAGGGTCGAGCTCGGCCAACACCAGGGCCGAGGCGGAGATGTTCCTCAAGAACGGCAAGGTCGACCTGCACAGCATCAAGTGGGTGTCGCTGCCGAGCCCCAGCGCGGACAAAGACGCGCTGGTCAACGACCGGATCGACTGGTTCGTCACCTCGGAACCGCTGCCGCTGCCGCTGCAGATCCAGCATGACGGTGACGGCACGGTGGTGGCCAATTCCCTGATCGTGCCCGAATGGGGCGGCTTCTACGCCGGATACGAGCAGGTGGTGGTCACCCGCAGGAACTACGCCGACAAGAACTCCGACACCGTTTCGAAGTTCATGGCAGCGGTACGGGAGGGGATCGCCTATCTGGAGAAGCACGCGGACGACCCCCAGACCATACGGGTGGCCGAGGAAGTCTTACCGGGTGTCCCCGTCTCCGTGGTGGCGGCCAGCGTCAAAGAAGTCCAATGGCCCCTCTTCGCCCACATGCAGGCCGAGACCTGGAGGAGAACATTCAAGTTCGTCAGCGAACTGGACGCGCTGCCCCCAGGCGCCAAAATCACCCTGTCCGACTGGACCAACGACTATCTCGGATGATGCGTTGCGGCACACGAGACCGGACCGGCAGCACGCTCCGTCTTCCCGGCTCTCATCCGCTGGGGGTGCGGCCGGCGGATCAACGCCGCTACTACGCGGCCCATACCCTGGAAGCCGCCCGCGTGGAGCAGCTGGAGACGCTCGGGATGGTGTGGTCGGTGCAGGCGTCCGCGTGGGAGGCCGGCCTCGCCGTCGCCCGCGCCTGCACCGACGCACACGGGCACCTGCTCCCGCCCACCACGGCCGTCTTCGACGACTTCCCCATCTGCACGTTCATGAAGAACGCCCGCGCCGCCGCCCGCAAGGCGGCCGAGAACGCTCAGCGGCGGGGGAACGGGGAGAGCACCGTCTCCTCCGTGGGGGAACTGCCCGAGTCGCGGGCCGAGGCGCTCGCCGACCTCGACCCAGGGTGGTGCCCGGCATTGGACATCGGCTGGCAGCGCTCGTACCGGCTGGCCCTCGCCCACAGGAAAGCGGGCGGCTCGCTCCCGACCCGGCCGGGGCAATTGATCATGCAGGGCGAGGGCCTGGGCGTCTGGATCGCCGGACAGCAGACCGGGTGGTACAAGCTCATGCCCGCCCGGCAGTGGCTCCTGGAATCCGTCGGCATCGAACCCTCCGCGGAAGGCGAGCCGGTACCTGGCGTTCCGCGGTCGCAGGATGCCCGCTGGGCCGCGAACCTCACCGCCGCCCGGCAGTTCCACGCCCGCGAAGGCCATCTCCTGGTGCCCCGCAAGCACCTTGAAACGATCATGGGCGACGCGGGTGACGGCGGCCGGGAAGAAGTCGTGAAGCTCGGCGCCTGGGTGGACAACACCCGCCGCGGGGCAGGAGAGCTGAGCCAGCAGCGCCGGGCCGATCTGGACGCACTCAACATGCGTTGGCAGCCGCCCGAACGTGCCACGGCCGCCACGGATGTCCGGGGCGGCCGTGGCACGTTCGGGCCAGAGCACAGGTGCGGCGTTCAGGCGTCCAGAACGGTCGCAGGAGGGCCCCGCGATCAGGCGGCGTTCCACTGGTGGGGGCGGGCGCCGCGCCATTCGGTCCAGTGGTCGTCGTCCATCACAGGATCAGGGTCGTCGATGCCTGCATTCTGGAGGAGGACGACGAGGTCGCGGTCGCTGTAGGCGGTGCCGAGGATCTCGTCCCGGCCGTGGGAGTGCACCGTCACCCTCCGGCCGCCCGAACGGGAAAGAGGATGCACGACGATCGGCGCTCGGCTGGTGGCCATGGCGTCCGACGTGTACCCCACCGGCCCGTCCAGGGAAACGGGTCGGAGTCGTAGGGGCTTCTTCCGCGCATCGGCCTGGGCGGCGCCGTCCGTGGATTTCGCGTCATGTCCGTTCTCTCTTGGGAAAGACGTACTCGTCGAGGACCAGGCCGACGGCAGCGGCCGCCGGGATGGCGACAAGGGCGCCGATGATGCCCAGGAGCGCGCCGCCGACCAGCACGGCGAGGATGGTGACCAGGGGGTGGACGTCGACGGCGAACTTCATGGCCTTCGGCACGATGAGATAGTCCTCGGCGAGGCGGAAGACGATGTAGAAGACGGCTGTCGCGATCGCTATCGGAAGGGACACCGACAGCGCGACGAGGCTGACGACGATGCCGGCGAGGGTGGAGCCGACGATCGGAATCAGGTCCATCAGGGCGGTGAAGATGCCCAGGGCAGCGGGATACGGGACACCGAGGGCCGCGCACCAGCCGTAGGTCGCCACTCCGGCGATCCCCGAGGTGACGAGGTTGCCGAGCATGAACTTGCCTATCCGGCTCATGATCTCTTCGGTCACGCCCTCGACCCGCTCGCGGCGGCTGGCCGCCACGAAGCGGAAGCAGAACTGTTTGACGGCCGGCAGCGCCGCCATGCAGTAGAGGGTCACCATGATCACGATCGCCCCGGCGGTGAGAGCGCTCAGGACCATGTGGCCTGCGCCCAGGACTCCATCGGCCAGGCCGGTCGCTCCGCCGTCCGAGGCGATCTCCCGCTTGGCCTTCTCGACCAGGTGATAGCGGTCCTCCAGGCGCCCGATCGCCGAGTGGTGGTTGTGGAGCTGTTGCAACCAGCCCGGCACGGCATCGACCAGTGCAGAGATCTCCCTGGTCACCGGCGGGATGACCAGAGCCAGGAAACCGCCGAGCACCAGCAGGAATCCCGTCAGCACGATCACAACGGCCCAGCCGCGCCGCAGACCCCGGCGCGTGAACCACACGACGAGCGGTTCCAGGCTGATCGCGATGAACACGGCCAGCAGCAGCAAGGTCAGCACCGAACTGACCCGCAGAACCGTCTGGACCGCCAGCCACGCCAAGCTCGCACCCAGGCCCAGGGCGAACCCCACGCCCACCCACGACCGCCGACGCCGTCCATGCGAATCCCGACGCGAGGGCTGAGGGAAATCGGACCAGAACGCCGGTACGCCCGCCGCGGGGTCTGTCTCAGGGGCGTGCCCGCCCGTCCCCTCCACGGCGCCGTGCTCCTCACCAGCGGCCCCGGACCCAGACTGCGCAGACATCGTCATGCCTCTCCTCGGCCGGCTCGGACGAGCGTCGATATCACCGGGGCATCGTCCGGGACGGGGTGGTGGCAGTGCTCGCCGAGTACCCAGACACTCCGCCGGAACCGCGCTCGGCAGCCGAGTGCCCACAACGAGGAGGTGCGCCACCGGCATGTCTGTGCGACTTGACGCCGGCAACCTGTCCAAGCGGCAACCCGTCCGGATCGTGCCCCGCAAGGACCCGGGCAGGCCCCGGACGCGGCCCTTCGCCGTTCTGGCCGACCGCGCCCATTCCTCACGTGCCATCCGCGGCCACCTGCGGCGTCGGGGGCATCCGTGCAGTCGCAGGCATCCTCGTCCGGACCCGAAGCCGACCAGACAGCAGAACCTATCGGTGGACAACAGGGTCTGGCGGAAAGGATGGCCCCCAGCCCGGCGGCAGCAGAGCCCACGAACCGTGATCCAACCACTCCTCGAATCGGATGGGCCGGGCGCCACCGGCGTGGTCCAAGGACAGCGGGACGATCAAGTCACAGGTAGCCCGTCCGTCCCACCAAACCGTGCCGGCCAGCGGACCGGTCAGGGCCAACAGGGTGGAGAAGCCGCAACCGTGCTCCTGGAGGACGACCGCACCGGCCGTCTTCAGATCCTCGAATTCTTCGGTCTCGTCAGCCCAGGCACGCCGAGCCGTCCGATACGCGGCATCGTCCTCGAACGCCTCAGCCTGTGGCTCACGCGCCATCAGTTCGTCGTCGGCCCCGGCATAGGAGTCAGGATGCGGAAAGGGAACGGCCAACAGCTCGCGTCGCCACGCATCGTTCCCGGCCCACCACCAACCGCGCCCGGTCCGCTCAAGGCTGAAAAGCGCCCCGCCTGCGCTCACCTCGCGCAGGTACGCCCGGTATGCCTCCGGAAAAGACACACCGAGTTCCTGTTCGGCCTCGACGATCTCGACTTCGGTGAGAGGCGACTCTGTCATGGGACGACCCTAAGAGCTCCGAACAAAAGTGGGGTCCGATCAGCGGGCGGTGTCCGGTGCGTGCGATCGCAAGGCGCCGGAAGGTCCTTGTAGCGGAGCTACCAG
>NZ_JBSFIA010000013.1:97205-186508 GCF_053597355.1 Streptomyces sp. NPDC001443 | reverse complement strand
CCACCCCCCGGATCATCAACAACAGGAGGGGGAAGTCATGCCGGACCCGAAGGCCGGAGGCCCCATTGCGGAGCCATGAAAAAGGTAACGGGGGGGGGCGGGCTGCGCGGGCGGCCGGACGGCACGCCGAGTGATGGCCGGCCGGTGCGGCGCGGACGGGCTCGCGTGGGGCCTGTGTGGGGCACGAGGGGGGCGCGCGGGGGTGCGTGTCCAGGGGGGGCGGCTGCGAGGGCGGTCGGGACGGCGTGCCGAGGGGCGGCGGCCGTACGGCGCCGGCGGGCTCGCGTGGGGTACGAGGGCGCGCGGGGGTGTTGGCCACGGGGGCGGCTGCGCGGCGCGTGCGGCCGGCGCGAGGGGGCGAGGGGGCGAAGAGGGGCTGTCGGTGTCGGCCAGGGGTGCCGTGCCGCATGGACGAGGGCCCGGCCTCCCCAGGGGAGGCCGGGCCCTCGTCCATGGTGACTTACGCCTTGCGCAGGCGGAACGTCAGGGACAGTCCCTCGTCCGTGAACGGCTCACCGTAGGTGTCGTCCGCCTCACCCTGGGCGAAGTCCGTGGCCAGGACCTCGTCGGAGATCAGGGCCGCGTGCTCGCCGAGCGCCGCGACGACCGCCGGGTCCGTGGCGGTCCAGCGCAGCGCGATCCGGTCGGCCACGTCGAGGCCGCTGTTCTTGCGGGCCTCCTGGATCAGCCGGATCGCGTCCCGGGCCAGGCCCGCCTGCCGCAGCTCCTCGGTGATCTCCAGGTCCAGCGCGACCGTGGCGCCCGCGTCGGAGGCCACCGACCAGCCCTCGCGCGGGGTCTCGGTGATGATCACCTCGTCCGGGGCGAGGGCGACCGTCTCGCCGTCGACCTCCACCGACGCCGTGCCCTCGCGCAGGGCCAGGGACAGCGCGGCCGCGTCCGCGTTCGCGACGGCCTTCGCCACGTCCTGGACGCGCTTGCCGAACCGCTTGCCCAGGGCGCGGAAGTTGGCCTTCGCGGTGGTGTCCACCAGCGAGCCGCCGACCTCGGAGAGCGACGCGAGCGCGGCCACGTTCAGCTCCTCCGTGATCTGCGCGTGCAGTTCGCGGTCGAGGGTGTCGAAGCCCGTCGCGGCCACCAGGGCGCGCGACAGCGGCTGACGGGTCTTCACGCCCGACTCCGCGCGCGTGGCGCGGCCCAGCTCCACCAGGCGCCGTACCAGGACCATCTGGCGCGACAGCTCCGGGTCGATCGCGGACAGGTCCGCCTCCGGCCAGGACGACAGGTGCACCGACTCCGGGGCGCCCGGGGTCACCGGCACCACCAGGTCCTGCCAGACCCGCTCGGTGATGAACGGGGTCAGCGGGGCCATCAGCCTGGTGACCGTCTCGACGACCTCGTGCAGGGTGCGCAGCGCCGCCTTGTCGCCCTGCCAGAAGCGGCGACGGGAGCGGCGTACGTACCAGTTGGACAGGTCGTCGACGAACGCGGACAGGAGCTTGCCGGCGCGCTGGGTGTCGTAGGCCTCCAGGGCCTGCGTCACCTGGTCGGTGAGCGCGTGGAGTTCGGACAGCAGCCAGCGGTCGAGCACGGGACGGTCGGCCGGGGCCGGGTCGGCCGCGCTCGGAGCCCAGCCGGTCGTACGGGCGTACAGGGCCTGGAAGGCGACCGTGTTCCAGTACGTCAGGAGCGTCTTGCGGACGACCTCCTGGATGGTGCCGTGGCCCACCCGGCGGGCCGCCCAGGGGGAGCCGCCGGCCGCCATGAACCAGCGGACCGCGTCCGCGCCGTGCTGGTCCATCAGCGGGATCGGCTGGAGGATGTTGCCGAGGTGCTTGGACATCTTGCGGCCGTCCTCGGCGAGGATGTGGCCGAGGCAGACGACGTTCTCGTACGAGGACTTGTCGAAGACCAGCGTGCCGACCGCCATCAGCGTGTAGAACCAGCCACGGGTCTGGTCGATGGCCTCGCTGATGAACTGCGCCGGGTAACGGGACTCGAACAGTTCCTTGTTCTTGTACGGGTAGCCCCACTGCGCGAACGGCATCGCACCCGAGTCGTACCAGGCGTCGATGACCTCGGGCACGCGCGTGGCCGTCTTCGCGCACTGCGGGCAGGCGAAGGTGACCTCGTCGATGTACGGGCGGTGCGGGTCGAGCTCCGACTGGTCGGTGCCGGTCAGCTCGGTGAGCTCGGCGCGGGAGCCGGCCACGGTGAGGTGGTCGTCCTCGCAGCGCCAGATCGGCAGCGGGGTGCCCCAGTAACGGCTGCGGGACAGCGCCCAGTCGATGTTGTTGTTCAGCCAGTCGCCGAAGCGGCCGTGCTTGACCGTCTCCGGGAACCAGTTGGTCTTCTCGTTCTCCTGGAGGAGCCGGTCCTTGATCGCAGTGGTGCGGATGTACCAGGACGGCTGCGCGTAGTACAGCAGCGCGGTGTGGCAGCGCCAGCAGTGCGGGTAGCTGTGCTCGTACGGCAGGTGGCGGAAGAGCAGACCGCGGTCCTTGAGGTCCTCGGTGAGCCGTTCGTCCGCCTTCTTGAAGAAGACGCCGCCCACCAGCGGGACGCTCTCCTCGAACGTGCCGTCGGGGCGCACCGGGTTGACGACCGGCAGGCCGTAGGAGCGGCAGACCTTGAGGTCGTCCTCACCGAAGGCGGGGGACTGGTGGACCAGACCCGTGCCGTCCTCGGTGGTGACGTACTCGGCGTTGACCACGTAGTGGGCGGGCTCCGGGAACTCCACCAGCTCGAACGGACGTTGATAGGTCCAGCGCTCCATCTCGGCGCCGGTGAAGGTCTGTCCCGTGGTCTCCCAGCCCTCGCCGAGCGCCTTGGCGACGAGCGGCTCGGCGACGACGATCTTCTCCTCGCCGTCGGTCGCGACGACGTACGTCACCTCGGGGTGCGCGGCGACGGCCGTGTTGGAGACCAGTGTCCAGGGGGTCGTCGTCCAGACGAGGAGCGCGGCCTCGCCGGCCAGCGGACCGGAGGTGAGCGGGAAACGGACGTACACGGACGGGTCGACGACCGTCTCGTAGCCCTGGGCCAGCTCGTGGTCGGACAGGCCCGTGCCGCAGCGCGGGCACCAGGGGGCGACGCGGTGGTCCTGGACCAGCAGGCCCTTGTCGAAGATCTGCTTGAGCGACCACCAGACCGACTCGACGTACTCCGGGTCCATGGTCCGGTACGCGTCGTCCAGGTCGACCCAGTACCCCATGCGGGTGGTGAGCTCGGTGAACGCGTCGGTGTGGCGGGTCACGGACTCGCGGCAGCGGGCGTTGAACTCGGCGATGCCGAACGCCTCGATGTCCTGCTTGCCGCTGAAGCCCAGTTCCTTCTCCACCGCCAGCTCCACCGGCAGGCCGTGGCAGTCCCAGCCGGCCTTGCGGGCCACGTGGTAGCCGCGCATGGTGCGAAAGCGCGGGAAGACGTCCTTGAAGACGCGTGCCTCGATGTGGTGGGCGCCCGGCATGCCGTTGGCGGTGGGCGGGCCCTCGTAGAACACCCACTCGGGGCGGCCCTCGGACTGGTCCAGGCTCTTGGCGAAGATCTTCTGCTCGCGCCAGAAATCGAGCACCGCGTGCTCGAGCGCGGGCAGGTCTACCTGGGCGGGCACCTGGCGGTACGACGTCATCGAACTTCCTCCGGCGGACGTGCTGCCTTCCGTCGGAGGGACGAGAGCCTTCTTGGCTGTCTACGCCGTGTGCGGCGCGCTCCCGCGGTACCACCCTCCTTGGCCCTCCGGAGCGCTTTGTGCGCCGGTGAGCCCCCTCATTGGGGTCGCGAGCCGGTTCTACCGACCGCTGCGCGTGGGCTGCGGCTTTCTTCCGGCGGCTCCGGGGTGATCTTCGCGTCGCGCTCGCCCCCGGGCTTCCACCGTCCCCGGGTCGCTCTGGGCTGCGTACGTCGCTACTCGTCCCCATCCATGCTTTTCGCTGCGCCCAGTGTACGGCGCGACGCGGACAGCGGCCGACCGGTTTTCCGGGCCCCGGGCGCCGTGTCGGCCGGTGTCCGGGATGACCCGAATAGCGAGGTGCGCGTGTTCGGATTCCGCGACGGCGGGCTCGGCGGATTACCCGGCGGGGAGCTGGGCACAACGCTTGCATGTCGGCCGCGCGGCACTCGCGGGGCGGGCGAATCGGGCGGCGTGCCCCGTTGCCGCGGGACTCGGGTCGATTTATCGTCCCAGCACGATTCGCGAGCAAGATCACAATATGTGAAGGGGCCGCGACCATGGTGGCGAAGAAGACCGCCGTACAGCAGCCGTCGTCCCGCAGGTCCACGAGCGCGACGGCCTCCGGCGCGGCCAAGGACGTGGACGGGAAGAAGAGCGTCCGGGCGAAGGAGAAGGTGACCAGGAAGACGACGGTCTCGGTCGCGAAGGCGTCGTCGGGGACGGCGCCCGTGTCGCGGACCGCCTCGTCGAAGAAGGCGGGCGCCGAGCGGTCGGGCACCGGGAAGGCGGGCGCCGAGCGGTCGGGCACCGGGAAGGCGGGCGCGGCGAAGGCGGGGACCGGGAAGGCGGGCTCGAAGAAGGCCGGTGCCGGGAAGCGGACGCCGGGCGCTGCGTCCCCGGCGGCCGCGGCGCCCGCCGGGGACGTGGCCGAGGAGGCGAGAGCCGCCAGGAGCCGGGCCACCGCCCAGGGGGCGGCCGCACGCCGGACCACGGCCGCTGCCAACAACACGGCCCGCAAGACGGCGTCGGCCGCGAACGACACGGCCCGGAAGGCGGCTGCCGCGAACGACACGGCCCGCAGGACGACGGCGGCGAACGGCGCGGAGGACAGTGTCGGGGCCGCCACGAACAGCACGACCCGTAGGACCGCGGCCGCCGTGAAGGGCGCGGGCGGGAAGAGGACGGCCAAGAAGGCGGGCGCGGCGCAGGCCGCGGAGCAGACGGGAGCCACGACAGTGGTTGCGAAGAAGACTCCTGGCACGGCCACTGCGGCGACGACAGCCGTCCCCAAGGCGCGGCTCTCCGCGGTGGAGCCCGGCGAGCTGGCCGTGCGCCCCGGCGAGGACCCCTGGACGCCGGAGGAGGTGGAGGAGGCCCGCGCGGAGCTGCTCTCCGAGGCGGAGCGGCTGCGGGCCGAGATCCACTCGTCCGAGGAGTCGCTGGTGGGCCTGATGCGGGACTCCGGGGACGGCGCGGGCGACGACCAGGCGGACACCGGCACCAAGAACATCACGCGGGAGCACGAGATGGCGCTGGCCGCCAACGCGCGCGAGATGCTGGTGCAGACCGAGCGCGCCCTGCAACGGCTGGACACGGGCACGTACGGCCTGTGCGAGACCTGCGGCGACCCCATCGGGAAGGCCCGTATGCAGGCCTTTCCGCGGGCCACCCTGTGCGTGGAGTGCAAGCAGAAGCAGGAGCGCCGGTCCTGACCGGCGTCGGGTGACCCGTCGTACGCCTCCTGCGCACTGTGCTCCTACGAGGTGTGCCGTACTCTCGTGCTCAGTCAGGCACCTAGGTTGAGGGACTCACGTGGCAGAGGCGGAGCGGATCATCGGTACGCCGGACATCCCGGACGTGGCGCGGGCCGGGCGGGACGAGCCCGGCGAGCGCGCGACGGCGGGCGAGAACTCCGGTCCCGAGGGGGCCACGGCCCCGGCCGGCGGGTCCGGCACCGAGGGTACGGAAGGTCCGGGGACGGCGGGGCCGGAGGCGGCACAGGCCTCCGGCGAGCGCCCCCGGGGCAAGCGGCGCATCGCCGTGCTGTTCGGGGTGGCCGCGTTCGCCTACCTCATCGACCTGGTCAGCAAGCTCCTCGTGGTGGCCAAGCTCGAACACCACGCCCCGATCGAGATCGTCGGTGACTGGCTGAAGTTCGAGGCCGTCCGCAACGCGGGCGCCGCCTTCGGTTTCGGCGAGGCCTTCACCGTGATCTTCACGGTGATCGCGGCGGCGGTGATCGTGGTGATCGCCCGGCTCGCCCGCAAGCTGTACAGCCTGCCGTGGGCGATCGCCCTCGGTCTGCTGCTCGGCGGCGCGCTCGGCAACCTCACCGACCGGATCTTCCGTTCGCCGGGCGTCTTCGAGGGGGCGGTCGTCGACTTCGTCGCGCCCAAGCACTTCGCCGTCTTCAACCTCGCCGACTCGGCGATCGTGTGCGGCGGCATCCTGATCGTGCTGCTGTCCTTCCGCGGTCTCGATCCGGACGGGACCGTCCACAAGGACTGAGCACGCGTTCGGGACTGTCTCACCCGTCCGGCATACTCGACGGGTGAGCACGATTCCCGATATCCGTACCCTGCCCGTGCCCGACGGCCTGGAGGGCGAGCGCGTCGACGCCGCCATCTCCCGCATGTTCGGCTTCTCCCGTACCAAGGCCGCGGAGCTGGCCGCGGCGGGGAAGGTCTCGGTCGACGGCTCGGTGGTCGGCAAGTCCGAGCGCGTGCACGGCGGGGCCTGGCTGGAGGTCGAGATGCCGCAGGCGCCCGCGCCGGTGCAGATCGTCGCCGAGCCGGTCGAGGGCATGGAGATCGTGCACGACGACGACGACGTGGTCGTGATCGTCAAGCCGGTCGGTGTCGCCGCGCACCCGAGCCCCGGCTGGACCGGCCCGACGGTCATCGGCGGGCTCGCGGCCGCCGGGTACCGCATCTCGACCTCCGGCGCCGCCGAGCGCCAGGGCATCGTGCACCGCCTCGACGTCGGCACCTCCGGCCTGATGGTGGTCGCCAAGTCGGAGTACGCGTACACGTCGCTCAAGCGCCAGTTCAAGGAGCGCACGGTCGACAAGCGCTACCACACGCTGGTCCAGGGCCACCCGGACCCGACCAGCGGCACCATCGACGCGCCCATCGGCCGGCACCCGAACCACGACTACAAGTGGGCGGTCACCGCCGAGGGCAAGCCCTCCGTCACCCACTACGACCTCATCGAGGCGTTCCGCGCGGCCTCCCTGCTCGACGTGAAGCTGGAGACCGGGCGCACCCACCAGATCCGCGTCCACATGGCCGCCCACCGGCATCCGTGCGTGGGCGACCTGACGTACGGCGCCGACCCGACGCTCGCCAAGCGGCTGCGGCTGACCCGCCAGTGGCTGCACGCGGTGCGGCTGGGCTTCGAGCACCCCGGCGACGGGCAGTGGGTCGAGTTCGGCTGCGACTACCCCGAGGACCTCCAGCTCGCCCTGGACCAGGTGCGCGAGGAGACCTACGCATGAGCCTGTCGGTCGTCTCCTACGACGTGCGGGTGGCCGAGGACGCCGCCGACCGCGAGGCCTGCTTCACGGTGCGCAAGGAGGTCTTCGTCCGCGAGCAGGGCGTGCCCGAGGACATCGAGTACGACGCCTACGACGCCGTGGCGCTGCACGTGCTGGCGATCCGGGCGGACGGGGTGCCGCTCGGCACCGGACGGCTGCTGTACGGCGAGGAGGCCGCGGCGAAGACCGGCGGCGACCCGTCGGTGGGATCGCTGGGGCGGCTCGCCGTCGCCCAGGCGGCGCGCGGGCTGGGTGTCGGGGCCGCGCTGGTGCGGGGCATCGAGGAGGCCGCACGCGCGCGCGGCCTGGCGGCGGTGGACCTGCACGCGCAGACGCACGCGCTGGGGTTCTACGAGCGGCTGGGGTACGAGGCGTACGGCCCGGAGTTCCCCGACGCCGGCATCCCGCACCGGGCGATGCGGCGCGCGCTGTAGCGGAAGTCCGCGAACGGGCCGGTGGCAGGGGCGCATGGCAGGCTGAAGGTCTGCTGTGTGAACGTCGACTCCCGGAGAGCTGACCGTGGATCAGTTGGCCCTGCTGTTCGTACTGCTGCTCGGGGCCGTGGTGAGCGTTCCCGTCGGGGACCGGTTCGGGCTGCCGGCCCCGGTGCTGATGACGCTCGTCGGGATCGTCCTCGCGGTGCTGCCCTTCGTGCCGAACGTCGACATCCAGCCCGATCTGATCCTGCCCGCGCTGCTGCCGCCGCTGTTGTACGCGGCGGTGCGGCGGACCTCTTGGCGGCAGTTCGCGGCCAACAAGCGGCCGATCTTCCTGCTGGCCGTGGCGCTGGTGTTCGTCACCACCGTGTGTGTCGCGGCCGTCGCCCACTCGATCGTCCCCGGCCTGCCGGCCGCCGCCGCCGTGGCGCTGGGCGCGCTGATCGCCCCGCCCGACCCGGTGGCCGCGACCGCGGTCGCCGGACAGCTCGGGCTGCCGCGCCGGCTGGTGTCGATCCTGGAGGGCGAGGGCCTGTTCAACGACGTCACGGCCATCGTGCTCTACCACGTGGCGATCGCCGCCGTCGTCAGCGGGACCTTCTCCCCGTGGAAGGCCGGGCTCGACCTGGTGCTGTCCGCGGTCGTCGCGGTCGCCGTGGGGCTCGTGCTCGGCTGGGGCGCCAACCGGCTGATGGACCTGCTGGAGGACCCGACCCTCCAGATCGGCATGACCCTGCTGGTGCCGTACGCCTCCTACGTGCTCGCGGAGGAGCTGCACGGGTCCGGGGTGCTGGCCGTGCTCACCACCGCGCTCTTCATCTCCGAGTACGCGGCCGACCCCGACGACGTGCTGACCCGGCTCGCCGGGCACACGTTCTGGGACATCGTCGACACCCTCGTCACCGGTGTCGCCTTCGGGCTCATCGGCCTCGAACTGCACAACGCGATCCGGACGGCGGCCGGGCGGTGGGGCGAGCTGCTCGGCTGGGCGGCGGCCGTCGTGGTCGTGGTGGTGCTGGTGCGGCTGGTGTGGCTGCTGCCCGCCACCTGGCTGACCAAGCGGCTGCACGCCAAGCGGGACTACGACGAGGAGATCCCGATGAGCTGGCGGGAGACGGTCGTCATGTGGTGGGCGGGTATGCGCGGGGTGGCCTCGGTGGCGCTGGCGCTGGCCGTGCCGCTGCGCACCGAGGACGGGTCGCCGTTTCCCGACCGGGACGAGATCGTGTTCATCGCGTTCGGGGTGATCATGGCGACGCTGGTGCTCCAGGGGCTGACGCTGCCGTGGCTGGTGAGACGGCTCGGGGTGCGCGCCGACACGGACCGGGAGAAGGAGTTCGAACGGGATCTGGCGGTCCGCGCGGCGAAGGCGGCGAAGCGGCGGCTGCGGGAGATCGAGGAGGTCGAGGAACTCCCGGAGGAACTGTCCGAGCAGATGCTGCGGCGGGCGTTCGACATCGGGGTGCGGATCAGCCCGGACCTGGGCGAGGAGGAACGGCGCGAGGCGCACCTGCAGCGGGCGCGCCGGCTCAGGCGGGTGCGGCGGATCCAGGGCGAGATGCTGAGCGCCGCGCGGCACGAGGTGCTGGCGGCGCGCAGCGAGCCGGGCGCGGACCCGGAGGTGGTGGACCGGGTCCTGCGGCACCTGGACGTACGCAGCCTCCGATGACCACGCCAGGGACGCCTTCCGGCGCCCTCCGGCTCCGGCGCCCTCCGGCTCCGGCGCCCTCCGGCTCCGGCGCCCTCCGGCTCTGGCGCCCTCCGGCTCTGGCGCCCTCCGGCTCTGGCGCCCTCCGGCTCTGGCGCCCTCCGGCTCTGGCGCCCTCCGGCTCCGGCGCCCTTCGGGGTCCTCCGGCGCCCCGGCCCACCGGAACCGCCCGCCGGGCGCCTCGCCAGGGCCTTGGCAGCCGTCCGGTGGTCGCCGGGGCCGTCCGGTGTCAGCCGCGGCCCGTCCGGGGCGGTTCGGGAGTGTGTTGCAGCGACCTGTCCTCGGATGCGTCGTCGCGGGACGCGCCGTCGCGGGGATCACCGGTGCGGGAGCCGTCGGCGAGCGGGTCGCCGCCGTGGCGCCGACCGCCCGCGCGCGGGGTGCCGCCGCGGGTCTCCCCGTCGGGGGAATCCCCGTCCGGGGCACGGCGGCTCGGCGGCAGCATGGCGTCCGCCGTGTTGACCCGCGGCAGCGCGTACGGATGCTCCGCGCACAGCCAGCGGATCATCTCCTCGCGGACCGCGACCCGTACCGTCCAGATGTCGCTCGCGTCCTTGGCCGTGACCAGGGCGCGCACCTGGAGGGTGTTCGGGGTCGAGTCGGTGACCGCGACGCCGTAGTCGCGGCCGTCCCAGGCCGGGCACTCCCGCAGGATGTCGCGGAGCTTGTCGCGCATCGCCTCGACGGGCGCCGCGTGGTCGAGGTGCCAGTAGACGATGCCGGTCATCTGCGGGGTGCCGCGCGACCAGTTCTCGAACGGCTTGGACGTGAAGTACGACACCGGCATGGTGATCCGGCGCTCGTCCCAGGTCCGTACGGTCAGGAAGGTCAGCGTGATCTCCTCGACCGTGCCCCACTCGCCGTCCACCACGACCGTGTCGCCGATGCGCACCATGTCGCCGAAGGCGATCTGGAGTCCTGCGAACAGGTTGCTGAGGGTGGACTGGGCGGCCACACCGGCGACGATGCCGAGGATGCCGGCCGAGGCCAGCAGGGAGGCGCCGGCCGCGCGCATCGCGGGGAAGGTCAGCAGCATCGAGGCGGCGGCGACCACGCCGACGACCGCCGCCACCACGCGCATGATCAGCTCGACCTGGGTGCGTACCCGGCGCACCCGGGCGGGATCGCTCTGGGCGCGCGCGTAGCGGCTGTACGAGGTCTCGACGATCGCGGCCGCGATCCGGATGATCAGCCAGGCCGTGGACCCGATGAGCACCAGGGTCAGCGTCCGGCCGATCCCGACGCGGTGCTCCTCGAGCAGTTTCGCCGCGTCGTACGACCCTCTGAGCAGGGCGGCGCAGAGCACGAGTTGGTAGGGGACGCGGGCACGGCGCAGCAGACCCCACAGCGGGGTCTCACCGTGCCGTCCGTCGGCCTTGCGCAGCAGCCGGTCCGTCGCCCAGCCCAGGGCCAGGGTGAGGAAGACCGAGCCACCGATCACGATCAGCGGGCGGAGTACGTTCTCCATGCCTTCGAACCTAACCGGGCCCGGCCGACCATGAACATGTGTGTTCCAGGTCTTCCTGGGTACGGGTGCGCGGGTCCCGGTGATCCCGGCTGGCACCATGGCCTCATGAACATCATGCTCTTTCACTCGACCTACGGGCCGCGCCCCGCGGTGCGCGCGGCGGCGGACCGGCTGCGCGCGGCCGGGCACGAGGTGTGGACGCCGGACCTCTTCGACGGACGTACCTTCGACACGGCCGAGGAGAGCATGGCCTTCAGCACGGAGCTCGGCAAGGACGAGCTGCTCAAGCGGGCCGTCCTGGCCGCCGCGCCCTACTCCGAGCGCGGGCTCGTGTACGCGGGCTTCTCGCTCGGCGCCTCCATCGCGCAGACGCTGGCCCTCGGCGACGAGAAGGCGCGCGGGCTGCTGCTTCTGCACGGCACGTCGGACATCGCGCCCAACGCGCACGTGGACGAGCTGCCCGTGCAGCTGCACGTGGCCGAGCCGGATCCGTTCGAGACGGACGACTGGTTGAGCGCCTGGTACCTCGGGATGCGCCGGGCGGGCGCCGACGTCGAGGTGTACCGGTACGCCGGGGCGGGCCACCTCTACACCGACCCCGATCTGCCGGACTACGACGAGGAGGCCGCCGAGGCCACCTGGCAGGTGGCGCTCGGCTTCCTCACGACGCTCTAGGAACCTGCTGCGGTCCTAGACGGGGTCGTACGTCCGCTCGACCTTCTGGGTGCCGGTGCGCGTGCGGTACGAACGGGTCCAGGAGGAGGTCGCGTTCGCGTTCGTGCGGTCGGAGACGACGTAGTAGTCCATCTGCGCGCGCTCGGCGGTGATGTCCAGGACGCCGTAGCCGTGCCGGTCGGTGTCGACCCAGTGGACGTGCCGGTTGGCGGCGCGGATGACCGGCGCGGCGACCGCGGAGACGGTGCCCTCGGGGACCTTCACGATGTCGTCGAGGTTGTCGGAGGTCACCGAGGTGACGACGAACTCCGTGGCGGCCGACGCGGACAGCGGGTAGGTGCCGGCGTCCACCGGCACGTCGTTGGCCCACGCCATGTGGATGTCGCCGGTGAGGAAGACCGTGTTGCGGATCGCGTTCGTCCGCAGATGGGCCAGCAGTTCGCGGCGGTCGTCGGTGTAGCCGTCCCACTGGTCGGTGTTGAGGGCGATGCCCTCCTCCGGCAGGCCCAGCAGCTTGGCCAGCGGCTTGAACAGGTCCGCGGAGAGCGAGCCGATCGCGAAGGGCGAGATCATCACCGAGTTGCCGACCAGCCGCCAGGCGGTGTCGGACGACTTCAGGTTCGCCTTCAGCCAGTCGAGCTGGGCGCGCCCGGTGATCGTGCGGTCGGGGTCGTCCACCGAACCGCTGGCCGTGGAGGCCTGCTGGGAACGGAAGGACCGCAGGTCGAGCAGGGAGAGGTCGGCGAGCTTGCCGAAGCGCAGCCGGCGGTAGGTGGTGCCCGCCAGCGCCGGGCGGACCGGCATCCACTCGAAGTAGGCCTGCCGGGCGGCCGCCTGACGTGCCGCCCAGGTGCCCTCGGCGCCCTCGGTGTGGTTCTCGGCGCCGCCCGACCAGGCGTCGTTGGCGAACTCGTGGTCGTCCCAGATCGCGACGACCGGCGCCTTGAGGTGCAGGGCCTGGAGGTCCGGGTCGGTCTTGTACTTGCCGTGCCGGGTGCGGTAGTCGGCGAGGGTGAGTATCTCGTGCGTGGGCGAGGTCTGCCGTACGACGGTCCCGCGCGTGCCGTACTCACCGGTGCCGTACTCGTAGATGTAGTCGCCCAGGTGCAGCCAGGCGTCGAGGTCGCCGCGCGCCGCGAGGTGGCGGTACGAGGAGAAGTAACCCGCCTCCCAGTTGGCGCAGGAGACCACACCGAAGCGCAGGCCCGTGACCGCGGCGTCGGCGGCCGGGGCGGTGCGGGTGCGGGCCACGGGGGAGTCGGTGCCGCCGGCCGAGAACCGGAACCAGTAGTCGGTGGCGGGTTCAAGGCCGCGGATGTCGGCCTTGACGGTGTGGTCGGAGGCGGCGGTCGCGGTCAGGGAGCCCTTGGCGACGATGTTCGTCAGCGCCTTGTCCCTGGCCACGGTCCAGCCGACCTCGGTGTCCGGGCCCAGCCCGGATCCGGGTATCGCCTCGGCGGTCGGCGTCACGCGCGTCCACAGCAGGACGCCGTCGGGCAGCGGGTCGCCGGAGGCGACGCCGTGCAGGAAGGAGGGGGCCTCGTCGGCGGCGCGCGCGGGCAGCGCCGCGGCGAGCGGGCCGGCCAGGGCGGCGGCGGCCGCCGCGGCCTTGACGACCGTGCGGCGGCGGGGCGTAAGGGAGTTGACGCCCTCGGGAGCTCTGTATCGACTGGTCACGACCGATCAGGTTACTGATCGGTATGGACGAGAGCGGGCGAACTCGCAAAAGTTCGCCCGCTCTTCGCGTGCCGGTCGGATCGGACCCCGGGAGAAGGGGTCCGCGCGATGGATCAGGCCTTGAGGGCCGCCTCGATCGCCGTGTTGAACTCGGCCACCGTCATGGGGGCGTTCTGACCGTCCGAACCCGTCAGCTTCTTGCCGTCCATGACCAGGCTCGGCGTGCCGTCGACGCCGTCCTTGTTGGTGTTGAACGTCTGCGACATGGCCAGCGCCCACGCGTCGTACGTGCCGTTCTTGACGGCGTCCTGGAACTTGGCGTTGCCCTTCAGCGCGGAGACCGTGTCCGCCACCTTGATCAGGTAGTCGTCGCTCTTGAACTTGTCGTCGGACTCGTCCGGGTGGTACTTCGCCGAGTAGAGCGCCGTCTTGTACTCCAGGAACGCCTCGGGGCTCACGTTCAGCGCGGCGCCCAGGGCGCTCATCGCGTTCTTGGAGCCCTCGCCGCGGGAGCCGATCTTCACCTGGCCGTCGCCGTCGGTGTCGCCGTCGAGGAAGGTGCCGCCGATGTACTCGATCTTGAACTTGCCGTCGTCGTAGTCCTTCTTGACCGTCGAGCCGACGGTCTGCTCGAACTGGGCGCAGATCGGGCAGCGCGGGTCCTCGTACAGCTTCAGCGTCTTCGTCGCCTTGCTGTC
The DNA here is from genome assembly GCF_053597355.1 of Streptomyces sp. NPDC001443. NCBI lineage: Bacteria > Bacillati > Actinomycetota > Actinomycetes > Kitasatosporales > Streptomycetaceae > Streptomyces > Streptomyces sp. NPDC001443. The sequence goes on along the minus strand of NZ_JBSFIA010000013.1, from coordinate 172,676 downwards.
GCCGAGGACCACGGTCGTGCCGTTCGTGCCCGTGGTGTTGGCCGGTGCGACGACCTTCTCGTCCAGCACGGCCTCCCAGTGGCCGGGCTTGTTGGCCTGGACGACGGCGTAACCTATGCCGCCCGCCGCGGCCAGTACGCCGACGACCGTGCAGGCCACGATGACCTGCCGCTTGATCTTGGCCTTCTTGGCCTGGCGCTCACGCTCCAGGCGCAGCCGCTCCCGGGCCGCCGTCTTCGCCGCCTGGCTGTTGCGATTGCTCATGCTGATCTCCATGTGGAACGCGCACGTGTCGTACGCGGGATACGTGTGGGGACGGGGTCGTGCTCAGGCGAGAGCGGCCGAGCGCGGCGGTCCACGCCGTCCCAGGGAGTGCGCGAGGAGCAGGCCGCGGACGGCGGCCGTACGACGGACCGGGCGCGGCGGACGGCCGGGCGCCGGGGCGCGCCGCACGGTCACCGCGGCGGCGGCCAGCAGCAGCGGGCGGAACGTGGTCGCGGTCACGGCCCGCAGCAGTTGTTCCAGGGCCTTCTCGCCGCGGCGCAGCCAGGCGGTCGCGAGCAGGCCGATGCCGATGTGCGTGCCGAGCAGCAGCCAGGCCGTGGCCGGGTCGGCGTGGGTGAGCAGCGCCGCCACCCGGTCGGTGTCCGCGCCGGAGGCGCCGGCCAGCGGGGCGCCGAGGTCGGAGCCGCCGCACAGCACGTCGAGGCCGACCGAGCGCAGCGGCCCGGCGACCGGGCCGCCCGCGCGGCCGTAGCAGAGGTGCTGGCCGGTGGTGAAGACGGTGTCGGCGGTCAGTTCCAGCGGGACCAGCAGGGCGGCGATCCGCCCGAAGCCCCGCTCGCGGCCCGCCAGCGCGTACGCCACGGCGAACACGGCGACCGCGACCGCGGCCACCGTGTTCACCGGCAGCGGGACCCGCGACAGCAGCACGTGCGACGCGGCACCGAGCGTCACGACGACGGCCGTGAACAGCGCCGCGCGCGCGGTTCTGAGGTGGGTCCCGGATATGTCCATGGCGGAGGAGAGTGTGTCATGCGCCGCGGTAAGAGACCCCTAAAGGTCCCCTGTGAGCGGCCGCACGGTCACAGACCCGGGATCCGTCCGTTGCGGAAGAGGTCCACGAAGATCTGGTGGTCCCGGCGTGCGCGGGCGCCGTAGTCGTGCGCGAAGTCGACCAGCAGACCGGCGAAGCCGTCCTCGTCGGCCGCGATCGCCGCGTCGATGGCCCGCTCCGTGGAGAAGGGCACCAGGGACTCCCCGGACTGGTCGTCCGCCGCCCCGTGCATGGTCGCGGTCGCCCGGCCGAGGTCGGCCACGACCGCGGCGATCTCCTCGGGGTCGTCGATGTCGCTCCAGTCCAGGTCGACCGCGTACGGCGAGACCTCGGCGACGAGCTGGCCGGCGCCGTCCAGCTCGGTCCAGCCCAGCCACGGGTCGGCGTGCGCCTGGAGGGCGCGCTGGGAGATCACCGTGCGGTGGCCCTCGTGCCGGAAGTAGTCGCGGATCGCCGGGTCCGTGATGTGGCGGGAGACGGCCGGGGTCTGGGCCTGCTTGATGTAGATCACGACATCGTTCTCCAGGGCGTCGCTGTTGCCCTCCAGAAGGATGTTGTACGACGGCAGACCGGCCGAGCCGATGCCGATGCCGCGGCGGCCGACGACGTCCTTGACGCGGTAGGAGTCGGGGCGGGCCAGGGACGACTCCGGCAGGGTCTCCAGATAGCCGTCGAAGGCCGCGAGCACCTTGTAGCGGGTGGCGGCGTCCAGCTCGATGGAGCCGCCGCCGGGCGCGAAGCGGCGCTCGAAGTCACGGATCTCGGTCATCGAGTCCAGCAGCTCGAAGCGGGTCAGCGAGCGGGCGTCGCGCAGCGCGTCCAGCAGCGGGCCCTGGGCGGTGTCCAGGGTGAACGGCGGCACCTCGTCGCGCTTGGCGCCGGTCGCCAGGGCGTGGATCCGCTCGCGGTACGCGCCCGCGTACACCTCCACCAGTTCGGTGATCTGGTCGTCGCCGAGCGCCTTGGCGTACCCGATGAGCGCCACCGAGGCGGCGAACCGCTTGATGTCCCAGGTGAACGGGCCGACGTAGGCCTCGTCGAAGTCGTTGACGTTGAAGATCAGCCGGCCGTTGGCGTCCATGTACGTGCCGAAGTTCTCCGCGTGCAGGTCGCCGTGGATCCACACGCGCGAGGTGCGCTCGTCCAGGTACGGGCCGCCGCGCCGCTCGGCGGCGAGGTCGTGGTAGAAGAGGCTCGCCGTGCCGCGGTAGAACGCGAAGGCCGAGGCCGCCATCTTCCGGAACTTCACGCGGAACGCGGCCGGGTCGGCGGCCAGGAGCCGGCCGAAGGCGGTGTCGAAGACGGCGAGGATCTCCTCGCCGCGTTGCTCGGCGCTGAGCTGCGGGACCGACATCGCTGGGTGCCTCCTGGTGCGGGTGATGCCTGACGTGTGGGACGGATCTCATCGCACGCGGGGCGCGGACCGTCCGCCCTGCCCAACGCGCGAGGGAACACGGGAGTGCCCGTGTTCCTCCGCCTGAAGGTACGCGCGGGAGCCCGCCGGGTGTCAGTGCCGAGGCATAGACTTCGACGCTGTCCCCCAGACTGTCCGCAGCCTGTCGGACCCCCGTCCCTGTTTGTTCGCCCTGGAGGCCGCAGCCGTGTCAAAGCCGCCGTTCACGCACCTGCACGTCCACACCCAGTACTCGCTGCTGGACGGTGCCGCGCGGCTCAAGGACATGTTCGAGGCGTGCAACGAGATGGGCATGACGCACATCGCCATGTCCGACCACGGCAACCTGCACGGGGCGTACGACTTCTTCCACTCCGCGAAGAAGGCCGGGGTCACCCCGATCATCGGCATCGAGGCGTACGTCGCGCCCGAGTCGCGGCGCAACAAGCGCAAGATCCAGTGGGGCCAGCCGCACCAGAAGCGCGACGACGTCTCCGGTTCGGGCGGTTACACGCACAAGACGATCTGGGCGGCGAACGCGACCGGTCTGCACAACCTCTTCCGGCTGTCCTCGGACGCCTACGCCGAGGGCTGGCTGCAGAAGTGGCCCCGGATGGACAAGGAGACGATCTCCCAGTGGTCGGAGGGGCTCATCGCCTCCACCGGCTGCCCCTCCGGCGAGCTCCAGACCCGGCTGCGCCTGGGTCAGTACGACGAGGCACTGAAGGCGGCCGCCGACTACCAGGACATCTTCGGCAAGGACCGCTACTTCCTGGAGCTGATGGACCACGGGATCGAGATCGAGCACCGGGTCCGCGAGGGACTGCTCGACATCGGCAAGAAGCTCGGCATCCCCCCGCTGGTCACCAACGACTCGCACTACACGTACGCGCACGAGGCGACCGCCCACGACGCCCTGCTGTGCATCCAGACCGGCAAGAACCTCTCCGACCCCGACCGCTTCAAGTTCGACGGCACCGGCTACTACCTGAAGTCCACGGACGAGATGTACGCCATCGACTCCTCGGACGCCTGGCAGGAGGGCTGCCGCAACACCCTCCTGGTCGCCGAGCAGATCGACACCTCCGGCATGTTCGAGGCGAAGAACCTCATGCCGAAGTTCGACATCCCCGAGGGCTACACCGAGGTCACCTGGTTCCGGGAGGAGACCATGCGCGGCATGGCGCGCCGCTTCCCCGACGGCATCCCGGACGACCGGATGAAGCAGGTCGAGTACGAGATGGACACCATCATCTCGATGGGGTTCCCGGGCTACTTCCTCGTCGTCGCCGACTTCATCATGTGGGCCAAGAAGCAGGGCATCGCGGTCGGCCCCGGCCGTGGTTCCGCGGCCGGTTCGATCGTCGCGTACGCCATGGGCATCACCGACCTCGACCCGATCCCGCACGGACTGATCTTCGAGCGGTTCCTCAACCCCGAGCGCATCTCGATGCCCGACGTCGACATCGACTTCGACGAGCGTCGGCGCGTCGAGGTGATCCGGTACGTGACGGAGAAGTACGGCTCCGACAAGGTCGCCATGATCGGCACCTACGGCAAGATCAAGGCCAAGAACGCGATCAAGGACTCCGCGCGCGTGCTGGGCTACCCGTACGCGATGGGCGACCGGCTCACCAAGGCGATGCCCGCCGACGTCCTCGGCAAGGGCATCGACCTCAACGGCATCACCGACCCCTCGCACCCGCGCTACAGCGAGGCGGGCGAGATCCGCGGGATGTACGAGAACGAGCCGGACGTCAAGAAGGTCATCGACACCGCCAAGGGCGTCGAGGGCCTGGTCCGGCAGATGGGCGTGCACGCGGCCGGCGTGATCATGTCCAGCGAGCCGATCGTCGACCACGCGCCGATCTGGGTGCGGCACACCGACGGCGTGACCATCACCCAGTGGGACTATCCGCAGTGCGAGTCGCTCGGCCTGCTGAAGATGGACTTCCTCGGCCTGCGCAACCTCACGATCATGGACGACGCCGTCAAGATGGTGAAGTCCAACAAGGGGATCGAACTCGACCTGCTGGCTCTGCCGCTCGACGACCCGAAGACCTTCGAACTGCTCCAGCGCGGCGAGACCCTCGGCGTCTTCCAGTTCGACGGCGGCCCCATGCGCTCGCTGCTGCGCCTGATGAAGCCCGACAACTTCGAGGACATCTCCGCCGTCTCCGCGCTCTACCGTCCCGGCCCGATGGGCATGGACTCGCACACCAACTACGCGCTGCGCAAGAACAAGCTCCAGGAGATCACCCCGATCCACAAGGAGCTGGAGGCGCCCCTCGAAGAGGTCCTCGCGGTCACCTACGGCCTGATCGTCTACCAGGAGCAGGTGCAGAAGGCCGCCCAGATCATCGCCGGGTACTCGCTCGGCGAGGCCGACATCCTGCGCCGTGTGATGGGCAAGAAGAAGCCCGAGGAACTGGCGAAGAACTTCACCATCTTCCAGGCCGGCGCCAAGAAGAACGGCTACAGCGACGAGGCCATCCAGGCCCTGTGGGACGTGCTGGTCCCGTTCGCCGGCTACGCGTTCAACAAGGCGCACTCGGCCGCGTACGGACTGGTGTCGTACTGGACCGCCTACCTCAAGGCGAACCACCCCGCCGAGTACATGGCCGGACTGCTGACCTCGGTCAAGGACGACAAGGACAAGTCGGCCGTCTACCTCAACGAGTGCCGGCGCATGGGCATCAAGGTGCTCCCGCCGAACGTCAACGAGTCGGTGCACAACTTCGCCGCCCAGGGCGACGACGTGATCCTCTTCGGCCTGGAGGCCGTGCGCAACGTCGGCACCAACGTGGTCGAGTCGATCATCCGCAGCCGCAAGGCCAAGGGCAGGTACGCCTCCTTCCCCGACTACCTCGACAAGGTCGAGGCGGTCGCGTGCAACAAGCGCACCACGGAGTCGCTGATCAAGGCGGGCGCCTTCGACACCATGGGGCACACCCGCAAGGGCCTCACCGCGCAGTACGAGCCGATGATCGACAACGTGGTCGCGGTCAAGCGCAAGGAGGCCGAGGGGCAGTTCGACCTGTTCGGCGGGATGGGCGAGGACGACAGCAGCGAGCCGGGCTTCGGACTCGACGTCGAGTTCACCACCGACGAGTGGGACAAGACGTATCTGCTCGCCCAGGAACGGGAGATGCTCGGTCTGTACGTCTCCGACCACCCGCTGTTCGGACTGGAGCACGTGCTGTCCGACAAGGCCGACGCGGGCATCGCCCAGCTCACCGGGGGCGAGCACGCGGACGGCGCGGTCGTCACCATCGGCGGCATCATCTCGGGCCTCCAGCGCAAGATGACCAAGCAGGGCAACGCCTGGGCCATCGCCACCGTGGAGGACCTCGCGGGCTCCATCGAGTGCATGTTCTTCCCGGCCACCTACCAGTTGGTGTCGACCCAACTCGTCGAGGACGCCGTGGTGTTCGTCAAGGGCCGGCTCGACAAGCGCGAGGACGTCCCCCGGCTGGTCGCGATGGAGCTCCAGGTCCCCGACCTGTCCAACGCGGGCACCAACGCGCCGGTGATCCTCACCATCCCGGCCACCCGGGTCACCCCGCCGATGGTCAGCAGGCTCGGCGAGATCCTCACCCACCACAAGGGCGACAGCGAGGTCCGCATCAAGCTCCAGGGGCCGACCAGGACCACGGTGCTGCGCCTCGACCGGCACCGGGTGAAGCCGGATCCGGCCCTGTTCGGCGATCTGAAGGTGCTGCTCGGCCCGGCCTGTCTGGCCGGCTGAGCGGAGGTCCGACTTCCCACGTCCGACGAACGAGGGGCGCATCCGTGCACGGATGCGCCCCTCGGTTTCGTGCTCGGGCTCAAGTGGTCCGATGGACCAACAGCCCTTTATGAAGATGTCAGTTGTGGCCGAATCGCTTCTGCTTGCCCTTGCGCGCCATGTCGCCGGGAGTGATCTGTTGCGAGGCCCGCTGTTCGGCCTGCGACTCCATCGACGACTGGTGCGCGGCCTGCTGACTGCGCTCGGTCTGCGGCTGCTTTCGCTCACGGTTCTTGTTCTTGGCCATGGTGCTCTGCCTCCTGAGGGGGATCTAGGGGCCAGGGCCGGGACCAGATTCACATAAGCTGACATCAAGCGCATTTTGGATAATTACCGTGTGTGACGCGGGTGGTCGGAGAGCCACCCCGGCCCGTGATGTCCCGAAACGCCACGCCGAAGATCGAGTTCGAGCCGTTAACCTCCGCGTGGTCGGGCAGACTCGAAGGAAGCCCGAAGCAAACCTCCCGGGAAGAGGGTGAGTCGCGTGGATCGCTGCATCGTCCTGGTGGACGCCGGGTATCTCCTGGGGGCCGCGGCCAGTCTGCTCGCAGGCGAACCCTCGCGATCCCGGATCACCGTCGACCACGCCGCCCTCATCCAGGGGCTGCGCGAGCGCGCCGAGTCCGACACGGAACGGCAGCTGCTGCGCATCTACTGGTTCGACGGCGCCCCCGACCGCGTCCCCCAGCCCGAGCACCGCAGACTGCGGGTGATGCCCCGGGTCACGGTCCGGCTGGGCGCGCTGACCCGCAGCGACGGACGCTGGGCCCAGAAGGGCGTGGACGCCGCGATGCACGCCGAACTCACCGAACTGGCCCGCAACCGCGCCTGCTCCGACATCGTCCTCGTCACCGGCGACGGCGACCTGCTGCCGGGCATGATGGCCGCCAAGGAGCACGGCGTCGCCGTCCACCTGTGGGCGGTGCAGGCCGCCGACGGCGACTACAACCAGTCCGAGGACCTCGTCGCCGAGGCCGACGAGCGCCGCGTCCTGGACCGCACCTGGATCACCAAGGCCGTCCGCGCCAAGGACCTCGGCGGAGTCTGCGCGCCGCCGCCCGTGCCGCGCCCCGAGATCGCCGCGATCCTCTCCGCGCCGCTGCCCGACTCGGGCCTGGCGGCCGCGTCCGAGCCCTCCGCCGAGGCCCCGGAGCACGCGGCGGCCGCCGCGCAGAACGGCGCCCAGGAACCGGCGACCGCGTCCAAGGGCGTTCCCACCCCCAAGGACCTGGCCGCGCTGCGCGCCCCCGGCGCGCACGCCGCCCAGCACCCCACGACCGCCACCCTGCGCTGGTCCTCCGACAAGGGCTGGGTCGACCGCCCCGGCGGCACCGCCGCCGAACCTCCCGAGGTCGCCTCGATGCCGACGCTCGCCCAGCTCACGACGGCCGAACAGCGCTGGGCCGACCGCGAGGAGGACATCACCACCGTCGGCGGCGACCCCTACGAGGTGGGGCAGGTCTTCGCCCGCCGGTGGATGGAGCGCCTCGGCGACCAGGGCGGCCACCGGCAGAAGCTGTCCGGGATGTACCCGCGGATCCCGCACCGCATCGACGGCGAGCTGCTGCGCTACGCGGCCCGGTTCGGACTGCTGGCCCACAAGGACGACCAGATCGACGAGCACGACCGGTACGCCATCCGGGCGGGTTTCTGGCGGGAGATCGACGTCCGCACCGGCGCGGAACACGCCCCGGCCGGGGAGTGAACGGGGGCGGCGAACCCGCCCCGAGCGCCGGTCGGCGTCCCGGACCCCGTAGTCTCGTCCCTTGTGAGTACGCGCGCGACAACGGACCTTCCAGACAGTGGTGGGGTCGTGTGCGCCGTGCGCGGGCTGACCAAGACCTATCCGGCGCTGCGGGGCAGACGCGGCACACCCGGCACACCCGAGGTGCGGGCCACCGACGACGTGCACCTGGAGGTGCGGCGCGGTGAGATCTTCGGCCTGCTCGGCCCCAACGGCGCCGGGAAGACCTCGCTCGTACGACAGCTCACGGGGCTGATGCGGCCCGACGGCGGCACCGTCGAGATCCTCGGCCACGACATCGTGCGCCACCCGGAGCGCGCCGCCCGGCTGCTCGCCTACCTCGGCCAGGAGTCCACCGCCCTCGACGAGCTCACCGTCTCGCTCGCCGCCGAGACCACCGGACGACTGCGCGGCCTCGACGCGCACCGGGCGCGGGCCGAACGCGACGCCGTGCTCGACGAACTCGGGCTCGCGCCGATCGCCGGGCGGCCGCTGAAGAAGCTGTCCGGCGGGCAGCGCAGGCTCGCCTGCTTCGCCACCGCCCTCGTCGGGGAGCGGCCGCTGCTCGTGCTCGACGAGCCCACCACCGGCATGGACCCGGTGGCCCGGCGGGCCGTGTGGGGCGCCGTCGACCGGCGGCGGGCCGAACGCGGCACCACCGTCCTGCTGGTCACCCACAACGTCATCGAGGCCGAGACCGTCCTCGACCGGGTCGCCGTCCTCGACAAGGGACGGGTGATCGCCTGCGACAGCCCGGCCGGGCTCAAGGAGCAGGTCGCGGGCGAGGTGCGGGTCGAGCTGGTGTGGCGCGAACGCCCGCCGCTGGAGGTGCCCGAGGTGGCCGCGCTGCGCGACCGGGTCACGGAGTCCGGGCGCCGCTGGACGCTGCGGCTGGCGCCCGAGGAGGCCCGCGCGGTCGTCGCCACCGTCACCGGCGGGGCCGCCTTCGCCGCCCTGGACGACTTCACCCTCGCCACGCCCAGCCTGGAGGACGTGTACCTGGCGCTGGGCGGCGCCGCGCGGCAGGGGCTGGTGAGGGCGTGAGCACACCCACGGCCGCGTCCGTACCCGACGGGGCGAGCACCGCAGTGAACCAGAGTGAAGGGGAGCAGCGCGACATGAGTGTCGTACCCGCCGAGGTTCTTCCGGGTGGCGTCCTGGCCGTGCAGGAGGCGGCGCCGCAGGCCGCCGAACTCGGGCCGCGCGCGCGGCTGTGGCCGGCGCTGGCGGCCGTGTACCGGGCCCAGCTGTCCCGGGCCCGGGTGGCCAGGATCCCGCTGCTGTTCGTGGCGACCTTCCAGTCCATCGGCATCCTGATCATGATGCGGGGCGTCGTCGACGGCGGCAGCGAGGCCGAGTCCGTGGTGGCCGGTTCGTCGGTCCTCGTCCTCGCCTTCGTCGCGCTGAACCTGCTCGCCCAGTACTTCGGGCAGCTGCGCTCCAGCGGCGGCCTCGACCACTACGCGACCCTGCCGGTGCCCCCGGCCGCGGTCGTGCTCGGCGCGGCGGGCGCCTACGCGTCGTTCACCGTGCCGGGGACCGTGGTCACCGCCGTGTTCGGCTGTGTGCTGTTCGGGCTTCCCATGGGCAACCTGTGGATCCTCGCCGCGGTGATCCCGCTCGCCGGTGCCGCGCTCGCCGGGCTCGGCGCCGCGCTCGGACTGCTGGCGCCGCGGCCCGAGCTGGCCACCGTGCTCGGCCAGCTCGGCATGTCGGCGGCGCTGCTGCTCGGGGTGCTGCCGCCCGAGCGGATGCCCGAGGCCGTCCGGTTCGCCCGGGACCTGCTGCCGTCGACGTACGGCGTGGAGGCCTGCGCGCGGACCTTCTCGGCGCACCCCGACTGGGCCCTCGTCCTCGGTGACCTGGCCGTGTGCGCGCTGGTCGGCGTCGTCTCGCTGGCCGTGGCGACCCGGGCGTACCGCCGGGCCGCGGTCCGGTGACGCGCCGCGCGGGCGGGCCTGGCACGATGTCAGGGTGACCGCACCACTGACGCCGCCTCCGCCGCCGCACGAACAGCCCTCGCACGACGCGTGGCCGCCTTCGCCCGGCGGGCACGGCGGGCCGGCTCCCGCGCCGCAGGACGGCCTGTACGGACAGGACGGCCCCGGCATGAAGGCCGAGGTGATCGAGGCCGTCGTCGTCACGCTGGTGGTCGCGGTGGCCGGTGCGCTGCTCGGGCTGGTGTGGTGGTGGCTGGCGCCGCACGTGCCGCTCGTCGGGGTCGTGGTCGAAGGCCGCTGGAACGTCTACCTCAACGACACCGAGGGCGAGCAGGCGATCGGCGTCGACGGAACGTTCACGCTGCTGGCGCTGGCCTTCGGGGCCGTGAGCGCGCTCGGGGTGTTCCTGTGGCGCAGGCGCGGCGGGGTGCCGCTGGTGGTGGCGCTCGGCGTCGGAGGGCTGCTCGGGGCGCTGCTGGCGTGGCGGGTCGGGGTGTGGCTGGGCCCCACCTCGGACGTGCTCGCGCACGCCAAGGCCGTGGGCGCGGGCGTGACGTTCTCCGCGCCGCTGAAGCTGGGGGCGAAGGGCGCGCTGCTGGCGTGGCCGCTGGCGGGGCTGGTGGTCCACATGGGGCTGATGGGCCTGTTCGGACCGCGGGACCCCGATCCGTACGCGTATCCGCACCAGCAGCAGTACGGGGCGCCGAAGGAGTAGGCCGAGGTCGTGGGCGGCGGGTGCGGCGAGGTGTTCCCCTCGCCTCCGCCGCCCGTTGTCTTCACCGGGGGCTTCCATCGCCCCTTGTCGGCACCCCGGGCTCTATGCCGGACGCCTGCCGTGGTTCGAATGGCCCTTCCTGACGCGCCACTTGCGCTTGCGTGTTCGCTTCGACATGTCCCTCGTACTTAACCGAGGAAGCCGCCGCCGTCGAGGGGCTAGGCGCGTCCGATGGACGCCAGGGTCGCGGCCGTGAGGCCGGCGAGGTCGGTGGGGGAGAGTTCCACCTCCAGGCCGCGGCGTCCCGCCGAGACGCAGATGGTGGCGTGGCCGGTCGCCGAGTCGTCCAGGACGGTACGGAGCTTCTTGCGCTGGCCGAGCGGGGAGATGCCGCCGCGGACGTACCCCGTGGTGCGCTCCGCCAGGGCCGGGTCCGCCATGACCGCCCGCTTGCCGCCGACCGCCGACGCCAGGGCCTTCAGATCGAGCTGGCCCGCCACCGGGACCACCGCCACCGTCAGGGCGCCGTCCACGTCCGCCACCAGCGTCTTGAAGACCCGCTCGGGGGAGACGCCCATGGCCTCGGCGGCCTCCTCGCCGTAGGACGGGTGGGCGGGGTCGTGCTCGTAGGCGTGGACCGTGTAGTCCACGCCCGCCGCGGTCAGCGCCACCGTCGCGGGCGTGCCGCCCGGCTGCTGCTTCTTCGCCTTCTTCGCCATGCCGGCCGGCTCCTCGGGGTGCGTTCGTACGTCAGTTCAGGCTGGTCGGGGTGCGCGTCAGCTCCGACGCGGGCAGCGACGGCAGGTTGCGGATGATGGCCGTCTCGGAGCGCAGCAGCTTCAGCTCCTCACGGAGCCGGGACGCGGTGTCGGGGGCCTGGAGCAGACGCTGCTTGGCGGGCGTGTCGAGCATGATCGCGGCCGCCACCAGGTACGACACCACGGACGGTTCGTCGGGCAGCTCCGCGCCCGTCGTCAGGGACCGCTCCCGGGCGCCCGCCAGCCGCTTCTGGTACTGCTTGAACGCCCGCAGCACGCCCTCGGCCAGCGCCCCGGCCCCGTCGCCCGGCTCCTCCGGGAGCTCCTCCAGCTCGGCCGTCAGGAAAGGCCCCGACGCGTCCACGGAGACCAGGCGCACCCGGGTCGTACCGGTCGCCAGCACCTCGAAGGTGCCGTTCTCCCGCTCCCGGATCGTCGCCGCGTCGGCGATGCAGCCGATGCCGTGGAACGCCTTCGCCGGGTCCGTGCCGAAGCCCGCGGCCGGGCCGCGCTCGGGCACGGCGGTCGGGTCCGGCATGCCGGGCGCGCTGGGCGCCACTTCATGGCCGTCGCGGATGGTCACGACGGCGAACCGGCGCGGCTCGTCCTCGGGCGTCTTGAGCAGCTCGCGCATCATGGCGCGATAACGCTCCTCGAAGACGCTGAGCGGCAGGACGAGACCCGGGAAGAGCACCGAGTTCAGGGGGAAGAGTGGAAGCCGGACGGTGGTCACGGCGCAGAAGCCTAATGCTCGACGGAGCGGGCGCGGTCGCCGCGCCCGCTCCGTGGACGCCGCCCGGCCTGCGCGGCGGGCGTCCACAGGACGCTCTCGCGCACCTCCAGGAACCGCCCGAGCGGGTCGTCGGAGACCCGGTCCCAGGGGAAGGAGGTGACGTACGGGCCGGTCAGCCGGAGCTGTTCCCGGGCGTCCGTGTGGCGTCCGAGGCGGACCAGGACGTAGACCGCGAGGTTGCGGATCTCCGCGGGCCAGGGGTCGGCCGCCGGGTGTCCGGCGGACAGCCCGATCGCCCGGTCGGCCGCGGCGTCCAGCCGCTCGCGCGGCACCTCGGGGCCGCAGCCGTCGGTGAGGTAGGCGAAGGCCGCGCGCAGCGGCAGCGCCTGGACGAGCGAGCCGGTCGGCGCGTCCTGCGCGGCCCGCTCGGCGAAGTCGAAGCACTCGCGGTGCGAGCCGTGCCAGGCGCCCGCGAGGTACTTCAGGGCCGCCACGTGGCAGCCGTGGTGGTGCGGTGAGCGGCGGACCGCCGCCTCCCACAGCTCCCCGAAGTAGCGGTGCCCGGCGCGCGCACCGCGCGCGTGGTCCAGCGCCAGCCGCCACGGCACCGGGTCGCGGTCGTCGCTGCGCGCGGCGGCCGTGATCAGCGGGCTGGTGGAGCGCAGCAGCTCCGCCCGGGCCGGGGAGTCCCATACGCGGCGCACCGCGAGCTGGGCTCCGACCAGTAGTACGTCCGGGTCGCCGGGGGCGGCGGCGCGCCAGTTCTCGAACCACTCGTCGCGGGAGCGGGCGAAGGACGCGAGGCGTATCACGTACCGGTCGCGGCTCTCCCAGTCGGCATGGCGGCGGGTGGCGGCGAGCAGCTCGGCGGCCGGCCCGTACTCGCCTCGCGCGGCCGCGACCAGCGTCGGGGCCACGCGTTCGTCGGGCGCGTCGAGGAACACCTCGTCGTCGGCGGGGGGGCCGGCGACAGGGCGGGGGGCAGCGGTTCTCATCCGTGACGCCCGGATGAAGGGGGGCAGCAGAGCCATGGTGCCGCCCATTGAAAAGCCGCAGGTCGCAGCCGCGCCAGAGGCTAAGCGGAACAAATGGAAAGTTGTACGCCGTCGGGTCAAGGACCGGTAAAACGTGATGGTGGAGCATCTGTGGAGAACCTGTGGGCCTGCCGTGGGCGAGCCCCGCCACCCGCCGGCTCCACCACGCCCCGGTGGGCCGTACGGGGGACCGGGCGATCCCGGGCGAGCCCCGCCACCCGCCGGCTCCACCACGCCCCGGTGGGCCGTACGGGGGACCGGGCGACCCCCGCCACCCGGCCCGCTTCGCGCCCCCCGCGCGCGTCTTGCGGCCGTCGGGCCCCGGGGTCCCTGTGCCCGGGGATCCCCGTGTCTGAGGTCCCCGTGTCCGGGGGTCCCCGTGTCCGAGGTCCCCGTGCCCGGGTCCGGGCGCCGCCCCGCCATGGCGGGTTCAGCTGCGGCGGAGCATTCGGGTGGCGCCCGTCGCCACCGTCGTGGCCAGGATCCAGCCGAGCAGGACCATCGCCGCGGCCAGCCACTGCCGGCTGCCGTCGAGCTGCCACAGGCCGACCTGCCCCAGGTCGACGACCGGCAGCAGCAGGTCCAGGGCGAACAGGGCCGGGTCCCACTCCGGGTTCCCGTCGCCGTTGACCGGCGGGCGCCCGGCACGGGCGAAGGCGAGCGTCCCGGCCGCCCACAGCACCGCCATCCACACCGCCGCCCGGCCCGGCCGGTAGCCGTAGGCGACCGTCCAGTCCTGGGCGTACCCCCAGAGCTTCGCGGCCGGCGGCAGGGTCTCCCGGCGGTGCCGCTGCTTGGCGAGCAGCACCTCGCGGGCGTCCTCGTCCTCGCCGCTCTCGCGCAGCACGGCCGCGAGCCGCTCGTACGGCTCCGGGTTGTACTCGGCGGTCGCCGCGGCCACCCACTCCAGGCGCTCGGTCAGCGGGAAGGGGCCGTGCGGCACGAGGTTCTCGTACGAGAAACCGCCCATGTGCAGCCGCCCGGGGCCCGGCCAGCTCGCCGCCCGGTCGACGAGGTTGACGATCCGCGCCCCCGACAGCACCACCGTGCCGCGCTGCGGCCGCTCCCCGAGGAAGCGCAGCTCGGGCGTCTGCACCCGCAGCAGCGACAGCGCCTGGTCGTCGGTGAGCAGGAACCGGGCCCGCTCCAGGTCGACCGCGTCCCCGAACCGCCCGTCGTCCAGCCGCATCCCGCCCCGGCACTCGAACCGCTGCACCCGCGTGCCCTGCGGCGGGGTCGCGCCGTCCGGCACCTGGGCGCCCACGCCCGCCGGGGTCAGGTACAGCGTGCGCCCGACGGTGAGCTGGGGCGCGTTCAGGGCGAACCGCGTGTACGGGTTGGCCAGCCGCGCGCCGCGCAGGCTCAGCGACACGCCCACCGTCGCGGCGCGCAGACTCAGCTCGCCGTGCGACTCCAGGAGCTCGGCCTGGAAATCCTGCCCCACCGACATGCCGTCGGCGGCGATCGAACGGCCGCTGCGGTCCCGGTCGACGACGGCCTGGTTGAGCAGCAGGTCCGTGCCGATGTGCGCGTCGGTGAGCCGGACCCCCTGGTGGAAGCGGCAGCGCGGCAGATGCAGGTCGCCCTCGGTGTGCACCCGGGCCGCCTCCAGCCGCGGCACCGCGCAGTTCACCAGGCGGACGGTCGTGAAGCGGGCCTCCGGCAGCAGCACCTCCCGCTCGAAGCGGCAGTTCTTCAGCTCCATGTACGGCACCACCGTGCCGCCGGCGAGATCCAGCACGCCGCTGATCTGCACCCCGGACAGTTTCAGCGACGCGACCCGCCCGGCCAGCGCGGGCGGCCCGTCCAGCAGCAGCCAGGCCAGTATCCGGGCCCGCACGGTCCGCTCGGGTCCCCAGGGGTGCCCCCCGTGCGGATCGTCGACGGCCGTGTCCCCGCTGCTGAGGTCGTACACGGTGCCGTTGCGGAACGACTGCCACATGCCGGCCTCGGCGGCGGTCAGATCGTCCGGCAGATCCCCGGTGCGGGTCTGGGTCCCCTCGGTCACGGTTCTTCACTCCCTGCCCGGCTACTCGCGGGTCGCTTCGCCGCCAGGCGTTGATGCCCGCTGAGTGACGCGCCGAACGCAGGACGTGAAGGGGATCTTCCGGGTTCGGGCGGAATGCGCCACCTGCCCGGGCCGCCGCTCTGTATCAGCCATTGATACGCGCGGACGGCGTCCGATCCGGGTCTGCGAGAATTGAGTCCGTGATCTCCCGAATCGATCTGCGCGGCGACGCCCTCCCCGAGGGCCCCGCCCTGCGCGACCTGCTGCCCCGAGCCGACTTCGACGTCTCGGCCGCCCTGGAGAAGGTGCGTCCGATCTGCGAGGCCGTGCATCATCGGGGCGACGCGGCACTGATCGACTTCGCCGAGAAGTTCGACGGCGTACGCCTGGAGTCCGTGCGCGTCCCGGCGCAGGCGCTGGCCGACGCGCTGGAACAGCTCGACCCGGCCGTGCGCGCGGCCCTGGAGGAGTCCGTCCGGCGCGCCCGGCTCGTGCACCGCGCCCAGCGCCGTACGACGCACACGACCCAGGTGGTGCCCGGCGGCTCGGTGACCGAGAAGTGGGTGCCGGTCGACCGGGTCGGGCTGTACGCGCCCGGCGGCCGGTCCGTCTACCCCTCCTCCGTGATCATGAACGTGGTGCCCGCGCAGGAGGCCGGCGTCCCCTCGGTCGCGCTCGCCTCGCCGGCCCAGGCCGAGTTCGGCGGGCTGCCGCACCCCACGATCCTCGCCGCGTGCGCCCTGCTCGGCGTCGACGAGGTGTACGCGGCGGGCGGCGCCACCGCCGTCGCGATGTTCGCGTACGGCACCGAGTCCTGCCCGCCCGCCAACATGGTCACCGGCCCCGGCAACATCTGGGTGGCCGCGGCCAAGCGCTTCTTCACGGGCAGGATCGGCATCGACGCCGAGGCCGGACCGACCGAGATCGCGATCCTCGCGGACGCCACGGCCGACCCGGCGCACGTCGCCGCCGACCTGATCAGCCAGGCCGAGCACGATCCGCTCGCGGCCGCCGTCCTCGTCACCGACTCGGTCGAACTGGCGGACGCGGTGGAGCGGGAGCTCCGGCCGCAGGTCGAGGCCACCAAGCACATCGACGACCGGATCCTGCCGGCGCTCAAGGGCAGGCAGTCGGCGATCGTGCTCGTCGACGGTGTCGAGGAGGGCCTGCGGGTGGTCGACGCCTACGGCGCCGAGCACCTGGAGATCCAGACGGCCGACGCCGCCGCCGTGGCCGACCGGGTGCGCAACGCCGGCGCGGTCTTCGTCGGCCCCTGGGCGCCGGTGTCGCTGGGCGACTACGCGGCCGGCTCCAACCACGTGCTGCCGACCGGCGGCTGCGCCTGCCACTCCTCGGGCCTGTCCGTGCAGTCGTTCCTGCGCGGCATCCACATCGTCGACTACACGAAGGACGCGCTGGCCGAGGTCGCGCATCACGTGGTGACGCTGGCGGAGGCGGAGGACCTGCCCGCGCACGGCGCGGCGGTCAAGGCCAGGTTCGGTTGGAAGGTGCCCGGAAAGTGACGTTCGGAATCGACGATCTCCCCGTCCGCGACGAGCTGCGCGGCCAGTCCCCCTACGGCGCGCCCCAGCTCGACGTGCCCGTACGGCTGAACACCAACGAGAACCCCTACCCGCTGCCCGAGGTGCTGGTCGAGCGGATCACCGAGCGGGTGCGCGCGGCCGCCCGGGACCTCAACCGCTACCCGGACCGGGACGCCGTCGAGCTGCGCACCAGGCTCGCCGAGTACCTGACGGAGACCGGCGGCCACCGGGTCGGCCTCGCGAACGTCTGGGCCGCCAACGGCTCCAACGAGGTCATCCAGCAGCTGCTCCAGACCTTCGGCGGACCGGGCCGTACGGCGATCGGATTCGAGCCGTCGTACTCGATGCACGCGCTCATCGCGCGCGGCACCGGCACCGGCTGGATCTCCGGCCCGCGCAACGAGGACTTCACGATCGACCTCGCCGCCGCCGAGCGGGCGATCGCCGAGAACCGGCCGGACGTCGTGTTCATCACGACCCCCAACAACCCCACCGGCAACGCGGTCCCGCCCGAGACGGTCCTCGCGCTGTACGAGGCCGCGCAGGCGGCCAAGCCGTCGATCGTGGTCGTGGACGAGGCGTACGTAGAGTTCAGCCACGGCGCCTCGCTGCTGCCGCTGCTCGAAGGACGGCCGCACCTCGTCGTCTCGCGCACCATGTCGAAGGCCTTCGGCGCGGCGGGGCTGCGCCTGGGCTATCTCGCCGCGCACCCGGCGGTGGTCGACGCCGTGCAGCTGGTCCGGCTGCCCTACCACCTGTCGGCCGTCACCCAGGCGACCGCGCTGGCGGCCCTGGAGCACACCGGCACCCTGCTGAAGTACGTCGAGCGGCTGAAGGAGGAGCGGGACCGGCTGGTCCGCGAGCTCCGGTCGATCGGCTACGAGGTCACGGAGTCGGACGCGAACTTCGTGCAGTTCGGGCGGTTCGAGGACGCCCACGCCGTCTGGCAGCAGATCCTCGACCGGGGGGTCCTGGTCCGGGACAACGGCGTACCGGGGTGGCTGCGGGTCACCGCCGGGACCCCGCAGGAGAACGACGCGTTCCTCGACGCGGTCCGTGAAGTGCAGTGTCTTGTGGGGGCCACCCCCACACCCTTGAAGGAGCAGAGCGCATGAACCGCGTGGGACGCGTGGAGCGGACGACCAAGGAGACGGGTGTCCTGGTCGAGATCGACCTCGACGGCACCGGGAGGACGGACATCTCCACCGGTGTCGGCTTCTACGACCACATGCTCGACCAGCTCGGCCGGCACGGTCTGTTCGACCTCACCGTGAAGACCGAGGGCGACCTGCACATCGACTCGCACCACACCATCGAGGACACCGCCCTCGCGCTCGGCGCCGCCTTCAAGCAGGCGCTCGGCGACAAGGTGGGCATCTACCGCTTCGGCAACTGCACGGTCCCGCTGGACGAGTCCCTCGCCCAGGTCACCGTCGACCTCTCCGGCCGCCCCTACCTCGTGCACACCGAGCCCGAGAACATGGCGCCGATGATCGGCGCGTACGACACCACGATGACCCGGCACATCCTGGAGTCCTTCGTGGCCCAGGCACAGATCGCGCTGCACGTGCACGTGCCGTACGGACGCAACGCCCACCACATCGTCGAGTGCCAGTTCAAGGCGCTCGCGCGGGCGCTGCGCTACGCGAGCGAGCGCGACCCGCGCGCCGCCGGCATTCTTCCCTCCACGAAGGGCGCGCTGTAACCCATGACCGGTCTGTCCGCCATCCTGATCGTCGTCGGGCTCTTCCTCGTCGGCGGTATCTACTCCTTCGTGAAGCAGGAGATGCCCAAGAGCCTCATCGTGCTGCTGTCCATCGGCGCCGCCATGTGCCTGGTGGCCGGTGTCGTACGGCTGGAGGTGTGGAATTGAGCAAGCCCAGCAAGGTCGTGGTCTTCGACTACGGCTTCGGGAACGTGCGTTCCGCCGAGCGCGCCCTCGCGCGCACCGGCGCCGAGGTCGAGATCACGCGTGACTTCGACACCGCCATGAACGCCGACGGTCTGCTGGTGCCGGGCGTCGGCGCCTTCGCCGCCTGCATGAACGGCCTGCGCGCCGCCCGCGGCGACTGGATCATCGACCGCCGGCTGTCCGGCGGCCGCCCGGTGATGGGCATCTGCGTCGGCATGCAGATCCTGTTCGCGCGGGGCATCGAGCACGGGGTGGAGACCGAGGGCCTCGACGAGTGGCCCGGCTCGGTCGAGCCGCTCCAGGCCGAGATCGTGCCCCACATGGGCTGGAACACCGTCGAGGCGCCGGCCGGCTCCGAGCTGTTCGCCGGCCTGGACCCGGAGGCGCGCTTCTACTTCGTGCACTCCTACGCGGTCCACGACTGGGCCCTGGAGACGCACAACCCGGCCATGAACGCGCCCAAGGTGACCTGGTCGACGCACGGCGAGCCGTTCGTGGCCGCCGTGGAGAACGGGGCCCTGTGGGCCACGCAGTTCCACCCCGAGAAGTCCGGCGACGCCGGAGCCCAGCTGCTGAACAACTGGATCGGAACCCTCTGATGGCCTCGAAGCTCGAACTCCTCCCCGCCGTCGACGTCCGTGACGGCCAGGCCGTCCGCCTCGTGCACGGCGAGTCCGGGTCGGAGACCTCGTACGGCTCTCCCCTGGAGGCCGCCCTCGCCTGGCAGCGCTCGGGTGCCGAGTGGCTGCACCTGGTCGACCTGGACGCCGCGTTCGGCACCGGCGACAACCGTGCCCTGATCGGCGAGGTCGCGCGCGCGATGGACATCAAGGTGGAGCTGTCCGGCGGCATCCGCGACGACGACACCCTCGCCGCCGCGCTCGCCACCGGCTGCACCCGGGTCAACCTCGGCACGGCCGCGCTGGAGACCCCCGAGTGGGTCGCCGAGGTCATCGCCCGGCACGGCGACAAGATCGCGGTGGGCCTCGACGTCCGCGGCACGACCCTGCGCGGCCGCGGCTGGACCCGCGACGGCGGCGACCTGTACGAGACGCTGGCCCGGCTCGACAAGGAGGGCTGCGCGCGGTACGTCGTCACCGACATCGCCAAGGACGGCACCCTCCAGGGCCCCAACCTGGAACTGCTGCGCAACGTCTGCGCCGCCACGGATCGCCCGGTCGTGGCGTCCGGCGGCGTGTCGTCGCTGGACGACCTGCGGGCCATCGCCGAGCTGGTACCCCTCGGAGTCGAGGGCGCCATCGTCGGCAAGGCCCTGTACGCCAAGGCGTTCACCCTGGAAGAGGCCCTGGAGGCCACATCGTGAATCTGGACACCGTGTCATGACGTCCGAGGCCGTGCGGCGGGTGCAGAGCGGGAGCCCCTGGGAGGAGTCCCTCGGCTTCGCGCGCGCCGTCGCGGCGGGCGACCGCGTCCTGGTGGCGGGCACGACGTCCTTCAAAGGCCGCGTGCTGTACGGGGAGGGCGACCCGTACGAGCAGGCCAAGGTCGCCTTCACCGGCGCGGTCGAGGCGATCGGCGAGTTCGGGCTCGGTATCGACGCGGTGATCCGCACGCGGATGTACCTGAGCCATGTGCGGGACGTGGAGGCCGTGGGGCGCGCCCACAAGGAGCTGTTCGACTCGGTGCGCCCGGTCTCGACCCTGCTGGTCGTGGAGGGCTTCGTCGACCCGCGCATCCTGGTCGAAGTGGAAATAGAAGCATTCAGAGGAGCCGTGGATTCATGACCCTGGCGGTCCGAGTCATCCCCTGCCTGGACGTGGACGACGGGCGGGTCGTCAAGGGCGTCAACTTCCAGAACCTGCGCGACGCGGGCGACCCCGTCGAGATGGCGAAGGTGTACGACGCCGAGGGCGCCGACGAGCTGACGTTCCTGGACATCACCGCCTCGTCGGGCAACCGCGAGACCACGTACGACGTGGTGCGCCGCACCGCCGAGCAGGTGTTCATCCCGCTGACCGTCGGCGGCGGGGTGCGTGCCGCGGAGGACGTGGACAAGCTGCTGCGGGCGGGCGCCGACAAGGTGGGCGTGAACACGGCCGCCATCGCCCGGCCCGACCTGATCCGGGAGATCGCCGAGCGCTTCGGCCGCCAGGTCCTGGTGCTCTCGGTCGACGCCCGGCGGACGCCGTCCGGGGGTTTCGAGGTGACCACGCACGGGGGCCGCAGGGGCACCGGCATCGACGCGGTCGAGTGGGCGCACCGGGCCGCCGAGCTGGGCGCCGGCGAGATCCTGCTGAACTCCATGGACGCGGACGGCACCAAGGACGGCTACGACCTGGAGATGATCGCCGCCGTCCGCAAGCACGTGACGGTCCCGGTGATCGCCTCCGGCGGCGCGGGCCGCCTCGGCGACTTCCCGCCGGCCGTCGAGGCGGGCGCGGACGCCGTGCTGGCCGCCTCCGTCTTCCACTTCGGCGATCTGCGGATCGCCGAGGTCAAGCAGGCACTGCGGGAGGCGGGCCGCCCGGTGCGGTGACACCGCGTCCGGCGTGAGCGTCCGGCTCGGGCCCCGGTCGCCGAGGCGGCCGGGGCTTCGCTTCGCCAAGACAGGAAGGAAAAGTTGCGCAACAAACATTGCGCAACTTTTCCTTCCTGTCTACGGTGGCGTACATGACAGGGCAGGAGAACCGTGCCATCACGGACGTGGGCACACTCAAGGCGCTGGCGCATCCGCTGCGCATGAAGCTGTACCGGGGCCTGTGTGTGGCCGACAGGGCGACCGCGTCGCAGCTGGCCGAGCAGGTCGACGAGGCCGTCTCGTTGGTCAGCTACCACCTGCGAAAACTCGCCGAGCACGGCCTGATCGAAGAGGCCGTGCCGCAGAGCGCGGACGGCCGGGAGCGGTGGTGGCAGCCCGCCTCGGAGGGGGTGAGCATCCGCGACCAGGACTTCCGGGACGCGCCCGAACGGGCCGCGGCGCACTTGGCGGCCACCCGGCTCTTCCATGACCAGCGCGCCGAGATGTACCGCCGCTACCTCGACGAGCGCTCGACCTGGGGTCCCGAGTGGAACTCCGCCGCCCCCGACAGCGAGTCCCTGCTCCGGCTGAAGCCGACGGAACTGGACGCCCTGCGCCAGGAGTTGGTCGCCCTGCTGACCAGGTATGACGAGAGGAGCCGGGTGGCTGCGGCGGCCGGCGACACCGAGGGCCGCGAGAACGTGGCCGTCCATGTGTACGGATTCCCGTTCCGTGTCTGAGAGGACAACCCCCTTGACCGCCACCCTGGCACCCCCGGTCGACGCCACCGCCCGGCCGGCCCACCGCGACGGCAACGTCCTGCGCTGGCTCGGCGCCTACACCGCGTCGATGGTCGGGGACAACGTCTACTACCTCGCGCTGTCCTGGGCCGCCGTCCAGGCAGGGACGCCCTCACAGGCCGGTCTCGTGATGGCCGTCAGCGCGGTGCCGCGCGCCCTGCTGATGCTCGGCGGGGGCGTGGTCGCCGACCGGTTCGGGCCGCGCCGGGTCGTCATCGGCAGCGACGCCGTGCGCTGCGCGGCGGTGCTCGCGGTCGCCGCGCTGCTCCTCGTCTCCGGTCCCGGGCTGTGGCCGCTGGTCGTGCTCGCCGTGGTCTTCGGCGTCGTGGACGCCGTCTTCATGCCCGCGGTGGGCGCGCTGCCCGCCCGGCTGACCGGCCCGGACCAGCTCGCCCGGGTCCAGGGCCTGCGCGGTCTCGCCATCCGCTTCGCCGGTGTCGTGGGCGGGCCGCTCGGCGGTCTGGGGGTGGCCCTGGGCGGAGCCGCCGGCGCGTTCGGCCTGGCCGGAGCGCTGATCGCGCTCTCCGTCCCGCTGCTGGTGTCCGTACGGACCCGGGACCTCCCGGCGCCTGCCGCGGTGACGCCGGTGCCGGCGGTGGCTGCGATACCGGAGGCGTCGGCGGTGGCCACGGCCGGGGCGACCGAGACGTCCGCCACGGCCGGGGCGACCGAGACGTCCGGGGCTCCCGTCGGCGTGGCGGAGGCCGCCGCGGGCAGCCCGTGGCGGGATCTACGCGAGGGCCTGCGCTACATCCGCGGGCACCGGGTCCTCGCGCCGCTCCTGGTCGCCATCGCCCTCGGTGACCTCGGCTTCGTCGGACCGCTCAACGTGGGGCTGACCCTGCTGGCCGACCGGCGCGGCTGGGGCGCCGCCGGCATGGGCGGGGTGCTCGCCGGGTTCGGGGGCGGCGCGGGAATCGCCGCGCTGCTGCTGGCCGTACGCGGGCGGCTGCCGCACGCGGCCCGGGTCGCGGCGGGCGCGATCATCACCGGCTCGGTCGCGGTCGGCGCGCTCGCCTTCGTACCCGACCTGACCGCGGCCATCGGCGTGGCCGTCCTCGTCGGCCTGCTCACCGGACTCAGCGGCGCGTTGTGCGGCGCCCTGATCCAGACCCAGTCCGAACCCGCCTACCTGGGCCGCGTCAGCTCCGTCGCGGGCATCGTCAGCCTCGGCTTCGCCCCGCTCGGCATGCCGCTGAGCGCGGCCGCGATCGGCTGGTGGGGCACCGGCCCCGTCTTCGTCGCCAGCGCCGCGGTCTGCGGCCTCGGCGGAGTGGTCGTCCTGTGCAGCGGCCCGCTGCGCCGCGCCCAACTGCCGCTCTGATCCTGCTCCGATCCCGGGCGTGCGGGTGTGCGGGCGCACAAGGATGGTTCCGGTCCGGTAGGAGCGCGCCCAGCGTGCGGCGGCGTCCGGCAGGCGCGTTTTCCGAGGTCGCAGGGCCCTTGAGGGCCTCGCCGAAGGCCTCGGGCACCCGGTTCCACCGCCGGTCGCGAGGTCGTAACGTGACGGCCGTGACCGGACAGACGATCCCCCCACGTCCGCTCCGCCCGCCCAGGCTCCACGGCCGGAGCGCGGAACTGGAAGCCGTAGAAGCGCTGTTGGCCCGGCTGCGCGCCGACCGCGGCGGCGCCCTCGTCCTCACCGGGACCCCGGGACTCGGACGCACCGCACTGCTCGCGCAGGTCCGCCGCACCTTCGACGAGGGCACCGTGTGGCACGCCGGGGCGACCCGGGCCGAGAGCCGCATCCCGTACGGCGGCCTGCACGCCCTGCTCAGCTCCGCGGCCGTGGCCACCCCGCTGCGGGCGCTGCGGATCCTCGGGGCCGGGCTGGAGCCGGCCGCGCTGCTGGAACTGCTGGGCGAGCGGACCTCGGGGCGGCCGCTGCTGCTGTGCGTGGACGACGTACATCTGTGGGACGGGCCGTCCCGCGCGGCCCTCGGGTTCGTCGCCCGGCGGCTGGACACCACGCGCCCCGTCGGCCTGCTGCTGTCCGCGGCGGCCCGCGGCCGCCCGGACGGCGAACTCGCCGGTCTGCCCCTGGTCCGCCTCGGCCCGCTCGACCCGGCGGCGGCCGAGGCCCTGGCGGACGACCTCGCCGCGTGCCCCCTGGACCCCGCGGTACGCCGCGAACTGGTCCGCGAGACGGTCGGCAACCCGCGACTGCTGACCGACGTCCTGGCCGGGCTCGGCCCACGGCAGCTCGGCGGCGAACTGCCGCTGCCGAGACCGATCGTCGCCCCCGACGTGCTGGTACGGGCCTGCGGAGCGGGCCCCGGCGACCTGCCGTCCGGGACCCGGCTGCTCCTGCTGCTGGCCGCGGCCGCGCAGGAGCAGGACCCGTACGGGCACGGAGCGGACCTCCTCCTCGTCCTGCGCGCGGCGGGCGCCGCCGGGGCCGGGCACGGGGAACTGGCCGAGGCCGAGGACGCCGGTGTGCTGCGTGTCGCCGGGGAACGCGTGGTGTTCGCCGACGAGCCGCTGCGTCGCGCGGTCCGTGACGAGGTGTCACCCGCCCGCCGCCGACAGGCCCACACGCTGCTGGCGCTGGCGCTGGCCGGTGAACGACGGCGGCTGCCGCGCCTGGTGCACCGGGCCCTGGCCGCCCCGGGCCCCGACCCCCGGCTCGCCGCCGAACTGGCGGCCGTCGCGGAGGACGACGTGGGCCGGCCCCACGCCGAACGGTCCGTGGCCCTGGAGCGCGCGGCCGTCCTGACGGAGCACGACGGGGCCAGGGTCGCGCGGCTCGCCGCCGCCGCGGACCACGCCCGGCTGGCCGGCCGTCCCGCGCGGGCCCGCGAACTGCTGGCCGCGGCCCGGCCCTGTCCGGCGCACGACGCGGTCCGGGGCCGGGCGGAACTCGTCCGCGGGCTGCTCGAACTCCAGGACGGGCCCGTGGCCGACGCCTGCGAGGCGCTGCGGCTGGCGGCGGAGCTGCTGGCCCCCTACGACGCGCAGCGCACCGACCTGGCGCTGCTCGCCGGGATGGAGGCGGCCTGGTCCGCGGGCGACGCGGAGTCCTACCTGCGGATCACCGGCGGTTCCGTCCCGTCCGTCCCCCACGGGGTGTCCGTGCCGCAGCCGACGCCCGCCCTGACCCCGACCGGGGCTCTGCCCGCCCTTTCCGGAGCATCGCCCGCCCCTTCCGGGGCTCTGCCCGCCCTTTCCGGAGCATCGCCCGCCCCTTCCGGAGCCCTTCCCGCCCCTTCCGGGGCTCTGCCCGGCATCCCCTCCCAGGCCCTTCCCGGGGCCCTTCCCCGAGCTTTCCCCGACGCCTTCCCCGAGGATCTTTCGAGAGTTCTGCCCGCCGCCCCCGCCGAGACCCTCCCGGTCGTGCGGGCGGCCGGCTCGGCCTGGTCGGCCCAGACCTTCGCGGCGGAGTACCGCGCCGGGATGACGGACCTGTTGAGCGGGCGGACCGTGCGGGGCAGACAGGCGCTGCGGCGGCTCGTGGAGCGGGGCGAGCGCGCGGGGGAGCCCGAACTGCTGGTGTGCGCCGGTGCGGCGGCGCTGGTCGTGGGCGATCTCGCGGCCGCGTGCCGGGTGCACGCGCGGGCGCTGGCGGTCGCGCGCTCGCGCGGCCACGCCACCCTCGTCCCCCTCGTGCTGGAGCGGCTGGCCTACGGCGAGCTGCGGGCCGGCCGGCACCTGCGGGCCCGGGTGCACGCCGAGGAGGGACTGCGCGCCGCCCTGCGCACCGGGCAGCGCAACATCGCCGCCCACCAGCACGCCGTCCTGGCCCTGGTCGCCTCCCTGGCGGGCGACGCCGACACCGTGGCCGAGCACGCCGCCGCCTGCTCGGCCGTCGCCGACGCGCACGGCCTCGCCCTGGCCGCGTCGCTCGCCCAGTGGGCGCTGGCGCGCAGCGACCTGAGCCGGGGCCGGGCCCCCGAGGCGGCGGCCCGGCTCGGCCCCCTGGTGCGCCCCGGCCCCTGCGGCGGCCACTTCGCGGTACGGATGCTCGCCGTGCCGTGCTACGTCGAGGCCGCCGTACTGGCCGGCGCGCCGCAGGCCGCGCCCGCGGTCGTCGAGGAGTTCGCCGTCTGGGCGGAGCAGGGCATCGACGCCGCCGCCCCGGCCCTGCTCGCCCGCTGCCGCGCCCTGCTGGAGACCGTCGAGGGCAAGAGGGAGCCCGCGGCCCGCGACGGCACCCCGCCCCACGACGACGACCGCACCGGCCCCCACCCGGCGGAGGTCCACTACGCCGAGGCGCTGGCCCGCCACGACCTGGTGGGCGGCGACTTCGAACGCGCCCGTACCCAGCTGTTGTTCGGCAACTGGCTGCGGCGCAGACGGCGGCCGGGCGAGGCACGGGGACGGCTGCGCGACGCCCTGGTCGCGTTCGAACGCTGCGGAGCCGGTGCGTGGGCCCAGCAGGCACGGGCCGAACTGCGCGCCACCGGTGACGCCCCGGCGGCCGAACCCCGGGGACCGCTGGTCCGGCTGACACCGCAGCAGCTGCGGATCGCCCGGTTCGTCGCGGAGGGGGCCACCAACCGTGAGGTGGCGATGCGGCTGTCGGTGAGCCCGCGCACGGTCGACCACCATCTGCGCAATGTGTTCGCGCTGCTCGGGGTGCGCTCGCGGATCGAGCTGGCGAGGTTCGTCGACCGGGAGGACGTGTCCGATCGCCGCCCCGGGGAGCCCGCCCCGGCGCGGTACGGATTCCCGCCGCGCGAGTGACCTGCCGGGGCGGGTGATCCGGCGGACGGGGGCGGCTCGGTGGCCGCCTCCGCAGCCGTACGCCACCCGCCACCTGCCGCCCGCGGTCGGAGGCGGGGATTCCCGGGGTGGCGGGGAATTTGGCCCGACACCCTGGGGACCGACCGGACGGTATGCCATCCTTCGGGACCAAGGACTGCTCCGGAGCCGCCGGCGGGGGACGAACGCCGAGCTGCGCACCGGTGCGAACCGACCCGGTGGAGGACTGCGATGCCGAACGCCGTACGAGCCCGTGTCCGGGCGGTGCCCGAGCCGCCGCCCCCCTCTCCGCCCCTGCGTTCCAGCGTCGACGCGGACGCCGTCGCCGTGCTGCACCGCGCGGCCGCCGTCCTGATGGACGACCTCCCCGAACTCACCGACCGGCTGCTCACCGTGCTCCGGGAACAGGAGCCCGCCTACCGGGCGGCCCTCGAAGCCGACCCCTCGGGCGTCTGGCAGGAGGCGCACCGCTCCCTGCGCCACAACGTCGGCTCCCTGCTGCGCCCCAGGGAGTCCCGGGACGCCGCCCGGCGCTGTTCGTGGCGGATCGGCGCCGAACGGGCGGAACAGGGACTGCCGCTGGACGCGTTGCTGCACGCCTTCCGGCTCGGCGGCGCCCTGGTGTGGCGCGGTCTCGTCGAGGAGGCCGCGCGGCGCGACCCCGACGACGTACGCCTGCTCGTGCATGTGGCCGCCGACGTGTGGAACTTCGTCGACGAGCACTGCACCCTGGTCGCCGACGCCTACCGGCAGGTGGAACGGCAGCTCGCCTGGCGCCGGGAGAACCGGCTGCGGCTGATGACCACCGCCCTCCTCGACGGCACCACCCGCATCGCCGACCTGCCGGACGTCGCCGCCGCGCTGGACCTGCCCGAGCACGGCAGGTACGCGGTGGTGAGCGTGGCCGCGGCCCACCCCGCCGCCCACACCGGCACCCCGCTGCTGTCGGTGCCGCCCGGGATGCGGGCGCACTGGCACGCCGGGGCGGAGGCGGAACACGCCATCGTGCACCTCGGTGAGAGCGAGCCGGCCGACCTGGTCGACCGGGTGACCGCGCCCGTCGGGGCACGGGTCGGCATCAGTCGTGCCGTGGAGGGCCTCGCGGCGGTCGGGGACGCGCGCCGGCTCTCCGAGACCGCGCTGCGCGCCTGTCCGGAGACCGGCGGCACGGTCCTGCTCGACGAGCACCTGCCGGCGGCCCTGCTGGTGTCCGCGCCCGCCCTGGGCGCGGCGCTGGTCCACCGGGTCCTGGGTCCGCTGCTGAGCCTCGACCCGGGCGACCGGGACCTGCTGCTGGACACCGTGTGCGTGTGGCTCGACAGCGACGGCTCCGCGCAGCGCGCGGCGACCCGGCTGTACTGCCACCGCAACACGGTCCTCAACCGGCTGCGCCGTTTCGAACAGCTCACCGGGCGCTCGCTCACCCGGCCCGCGGACGTCGTCGACACCTCGCTCGCGCTGACCGCCCGCCGCCTCCTCGGAGACTGAACGTCGGTCCTCCACCCGGTGGTTGACGGCCCGGCGGAAGCGTAGGCCTACGGTCCGGCGTTCCTGCGGGGCTGCCCGCGCCCCGGGCGAGCGGCGAGCGGGCTGTGGCGGTGCACAGTCCGGGCCCGGCGGGCCACGGCTCGCGCACACGTCGGGGGTGAGCGGGTGGGGTACCGGCCGCCCCCGTGGTGGCGTGACCGGCATGTCACTCGCCCTCCCGCACCGCTCCGCCGCGCCCGTGTCCGGCCGCGCGGTCTCTGCCGTGTTCGTGTCCGTCCCGGGTCCCGTCGTGTCCGTGTCCGGCCGCGCGGTCTCTGCCGTGTTCGCGTCCGTCCCGTGCCCTGCCGCGCCCGTGTCCGGCCCGTGCCCTGCCGCGCCCGTGTCTGGCCCGTGCCCTGCCGCGCCCGTGTCCTGCCCGCGCCGCGCCCGTGCCACCGGCCGGGCGGCCGATCCCCGTACCGACCCCGGCGCCCGTGCCGGCGGTCGGGTCGCGGCGGGACCGGGGAGAACCAGGTGAGCCGCGGCGGCGCCCTCGACGGCGGCTCGCTCGCGATCGTGCTCTTCCTCGCCTTCGTCACCGTCTCGCTGCTCCTGTGCGGTCTCGCGGCGGCCGACCAGGACGAGCCGGAGCAGTTCTACACGGGCAGTTCATCCCTCGGCCCGGTGCAGAACGGGCTCGCCGTGGCCGGCGACTACCTCTCGGCGGCCACCCTGCTGAGCACCACCGGGTCCATCGCGCTCACCGGCGCCGACGGCGTCCTCTTCGCCTGCGCCACCGTGCTCTCCCTGCTGCTGTTCGGCCGGATCCTCGCCGAGCCCCTGCGCGGACCAGGCCGCTACACCCTCGGCGACGTGCTGGCCGAGCGGCTCGGGCGGCCCGCCGTGCGCCGGGCCCTGGGCGTGGTCACCCTCGTGGTGCTGATCCCGCTGCTCCTGGTCCAGCTCTCCGCCGCCGGGCGGATCACCACCGTGATGCTGGGCCTGCCCGCGGGAGCGCTCACCGGCTGCACCGTCGCCACGGGAGCGCTCATGGTCTGCTACTCGGCGTTCGGCGGGATGCGGGGCACCGGGTTCGTCCAGATCCTGAAGACCCTCGTCGTCGTA
Organism: Streptomyces sp. NPDC001443; assembly: GCF_053597355.1. Lineage (NCBI taxonomy): Bacteria > Bacillati > Actinomycetota > Actinomycetes > Kitasatosporales > Streptomycetaceae > Streptomyces > Streptomyces sp. NPDC001443. The sequence goes on along the minus strand of NZ_JBSFIA010000013.1, from coordinate 143,479 downwards.
CCCGTGGTGGTCCTGCTCGCCGTCCTCGTCCTGCGCCGGTTCGGCGGTGACCCGGGCGGGCTGCTGGACGCGGCCGCGCGGCGCGGCGGACCCGGTTTCACCCGCCCCGGACTCCAGTTCGGCGACTCCCTCGCGGGCCGGCTCGACCTCGTGGGCTTCTCGCTCACCCTGGTGCTGGGCGCCGCCTGTCTGCCGCACGTCACGATGCGCTTCCACCCGGTGCGCAGCGCGACGCAGTTGCGCGTCTCGCTGCGCTGGGCCGTCGGGTCCGTCGTCCTGATCTGCGCCGCCCTCGCCGTCGTCGGCCTCGGCGCCTGCGCCCTCGTAGGACCGGGGGCGCTGCGCGCGGCGGACCCGTCCGGCGGCACCGCGCTGCTCATGGTGACCACCGCGCTGGACCCCGGGCCCGCCCTGGCCGGCGACAGCGTCCTGTTCGCGCTCGTGGCCTGTGCCGTCTTCGCCACCGCGCTCGCCGCCGTGGCCGGCATCACCCTGGCCGCGGCCGCCTCGCTGGCCCACGACCTCCCGTCCCCGGCCCGCGGCGCACGGCGCGGACGCGGCCCGGCCGCCCACGAGGTGACGCGGGCCCGGTGCGCGGTGGCCCTGGTCGGCGCCGTCTCGGTGCTGCTGTCGATACCCGCCCACGACCGCAACCCGCAGGTGCTCGTCTCCTTCACCTTCGCCACCGCGGCGTCCGCCCTGCTGCCCGTGGTGGTCTGCGCGTTCCTCGGGCCGTGGTGCACCGCGCGCGGCGCGCTGTGCGCCCTGTACGGGGCGCCCGCGCTGACGGCCGTGCTCCTGTTCTTCTCGCCGGCGGTCTCCGGCACCCCCGTGGCGCTGCTGCCGGAGTACGACTTCCACTGGTTCCCGCTCCAGACCCCGGGTCCGGTCACCATCCCGGCCGGGTTCCTGCTGTGCCTGCTCGGCTCCCTGGTACGCCGCGGCACCGACGGCCCGGACGGCGCCCGCGGCGGACCGGACACCCCGGCCGGCGCGGCCCGCTGGGCAGCGGCACAACCCGCCGCCGCCGACGCTGGGAGCGGGTCCTGAGCCGCCGCCGCACGCTGTACGCCGTCCGGCGCGCGTGCTCTCGTAGGGCCACTTCCCCCGTAGGTCCGCGTCGTGCGGAGCCGAGGAGTTGTGATGCCCTCTCTGTCATCGGACGGTACCCGGCGGGACGTGTCCCCGCCGGGCGGACCGTCCCCCGGCGACCCGCGCCCCGATGGGCCGTCGGTGCTGCGCGTGCGTGATCTCGACGTGGCCTACGGGCGTGCCCTGACCGCGTTGCGAGGTGTCAGCCTGGAGGTGCCCGCGGGCGGCGCCGTCGCCCTGCTCGGCGCCAACGGCGCCGGAAAGAGCACCCTGTTGCGTTCCCTGTCCGGCACCCTGCGCCTGCATCGCGGGGCGATCACCGCGGGCAGCGCCCACTACGGCGGTCTGCGCCTCGACGGGCAGGACCCGGTGGCCGCGGTGCGCGCCGGGGTCGTACAAGTCCCCGAAGGTCGCCGGGTGTTCGCCGGACTCACGGTGGACGAGAACCTGCGCTCCGGCGGACTCGGCCTGGGCCGCCGGGCCCCGGCGGCCGTCGAGGCCGCCAGGGAACGGGTCTTCGGCCTCTTCCCCCGGCTCGCGGAGCGCCGCAGGCAGCGCGCCGGACTGCTGTCCGGCGGCGAGCAGCAGATGCTCGCCATCGGGCGGGCGCTGATGGCCGCGCCCAGGCTGCTGCTCCTGGACGAACCCTCGCTCGGACTGGCGCCGCTGATGGTCGAGCGCATCGCCGAGGTGATCCGGGAGATCAACGCCCAGGGCACCTCGGTCCTGCTGGTGGAGCAGAACGCGGCGATGGCGCTGGCGCTGTGCGACCGGGCGTACGTCCTGGAGGTCGGCGAGGTGCGGCTGTCCGGCCCGGCCGCCGAACTGGCCGGGACCGACGCGGTACGCCGCCTCTACCTGGGCGAGGAGGCGACCCCGGCCCCGACTCCGGCCCAGGCCCCGGCCCCGACTCCGGCCCCGACTCCGGCCCCGACTCCGGCCCCGGCCCAGGACCCGGCCCCGACTCCGGCCCCGGCCCCGGCCCCGGCCCAGGACCCGGCCCCGGCCCCGACTCCGGCCCCAACTCCGGCCCCGGCCCAGGACCCGGCATCGACCTCGGTCGCCGCGGGCTCCGCCCCGCCCGCCGACGGCTCCTCCGCCGCCACGTCGGCTGCCGAAGGGCAGGGTGCCCCATGAGCGGCCCGCCCCCGCCCCTGCACGTCGAGGACGTCACGGTCAGGTTCGCCGGGCTCACCGCGCTGGACTCGGTCGGCTTCACCGTGGCGCCCGGCAGCGTGCACGCGCTGATCGGACCCAACGGAGCGGGCAAGTCGACCTGCTTCAACGTCGTGTCCGGACTGTGCCGGCCCACCCGGGGCGGGATCCGCCTCGGCGAGCGGGAACTCACCCGGCTGCCCCCGCACCGGATCGCGCTGCTCGGCATCGCCCGCACCTTCCAGAACATCGTCACCACGGCCGGCACCGTCGGCGACAACCTGATGCTCGGCCGGCAGGCCCTGGGCCGCGCGGGATTCACCGCCACCGCCCTGCGGCTGCCGGGCACCGTGCGCGAGCAGCGCGAGCACCGCGCGCGGGCCCGGGAGATCGCCGAACTCACCGGCCTCGGCCCGCTGTTCGACACCCCGGTCGCCCTGCTCTCCTACGGCGACCGCAAACGGGTCGAACTCGCCCGCGCCCTGTGCCTGGAACCCCGGGTGCTGCTGCTGGACGAACCGGTGGCCGGCATGAACTCCGGCGAACGCGCCCGCACCGTCGAGGTGCTGCGCACCGTCCGCGCCGAACTGGGCCTGTCCGTACTGCTGGTGGAGCACGACATGGGCCTCGTCATGCGACTGGCCGACGAGGTCACCGTCCTCGACTTCGGCCGCCGTATCGCCGCGGGCACCCCGGACCGGGTCCGCCAGGACCCCGAGGTGCGCCGCGCCTACCTCGGCACCCCGACCACCCCCCGGGAGCACATCGTATGAACACCGCCCTGGACACCGTGCTGAACGGGCTCGCCCTCGGCTCGGTCTACGCCCTGGTCGCCCTCGGCTTCGTCATCATCTTCAAGGCCTCGGCGGTGATGAACTTCGCGCACGGCTCGCTGCTGCTGCTCGGCGGCTACCTGACCGCCGTGCTGCACGACCGGCTGGGCTTCGCGGGCGCCCTCGCCCTGGCGGTGCTCGCCACCGCGGCGGCCGCCGGGCTGATCGACGTACTGCTGCTGCGGCGCGTCGACCCGGCCGCCGCGCACGTGCTGACCATCGTCACCATCGGCGTCGACATCCTGCTGATGACCGACCTCACCCGCCGCATCGGCGGGGACCTGCTCACCCTCGGCGACCCCTGGGGCTCCGCCGTGACCCGGTTCGGTTCGGTGACCGTCGCCGACAGCCGGATCGCCTCGATCCTGGTGTCGACGGTCGTCATCGCCGCGGTCTTCGCCGTGTTCCGGTTCACCCCCTGGGGCCTGTCGCTGCGCGCCGCCGCCGAGGACCAGGAGGCCGCCGCCCTGATGGGCATCCGGCTGGCCCGGATCCGTACCCTCGCCTGGTGCCTGGCCGGGGCGCTCGCCGCGCTCGCCGCCGTGTTCCTGGCCGCGTTCCCGGCGCCCGGTCTGGAGCGCACGACCGGACAGATCGCGCTGAAGGCGTTCCCCGCCGCGATCCTCGGCGGGATGGCCTCGCCGCCCGGCGCGCTCGCCGGAAGCCTGCTGATCGGCGTCACCGAGGCGCTGACGGCCGGCTACCAGTCCGAACTCTCCGCGCTCGGCGAGGGCTTCGGCGACGTGGTGCCGTACGCCGTGATGGTGCTGGTGCTCCTCGTCCGGCCGGCCGGTCTCTTCGGGACCAAGGAGGCGGCCCGTGTCTAGGCGTATCGCCGCGGTGGGCGCCGTGCTCGTCCTGTGCGCGCTGCCGTTCTACCTGGGCGCGTTCTGGCTCCAGGTCGGACTGTTCTCGACGGCCGCCGCGCTCGGCGCCGTCGGACTCACCCTGCTCACCGGCACCGCGGGCCAACTCTCCCTGGGCCACGCCTTCTTCCTCGCGGTCGGCGCCTACGGCTACGTGTGGCTGGCCGGGGAACCCGGGCCGGGCCTGCCGCCGCCGCTCGCCCTGGTGCTCGCCGTCTGCCTGAGCGGGGTGGCGGGCGGGCTGTTCAGCCCGGTGGCCGGCCGGGTGCGCGGGGTCTACCTGGGAGTGGCGACCCTCGCCCTGGTCTTCCTCGGCCGGCACGTGATGCTCAACGCCGACTCCCTCACCGGCGGCTTCAACGGACGGTCCGTGCCGCCGATGTCCCTGGGCGGCTTCACCTTCACCGGCACCGACCCGCAACTCACCGTGCTGGGCGTGCCGTTCGGCGCCGAGGAACGCCTGTGGTACCTCGCGCTGGCGCTGCTGGGCGCCGGCTGGTTCGCCGCCCGCAACCTGCTCGCCGGCCGCCCCGGCCAGGCGCTCACCGCGCTGCGCGACAGCGAGACCGCAGCGGCCGTCATGGGCGTCCCGGTGGCCCGTCGGCGCTCGGCCGCCTTCGTGGTCTCGTCCATGTACGCGGGCCTGGCCGGGGTCCTGCTCGCGCTCGTCTTCCGCCGGATCGTGCCGGACTACTTCGGCCTGGCCCTGTCCATCGACTACCTCGCGATGATCGTCATCGGCGGACTCGGCTCGGTGGCGGGCGCCGTCGCGGGAGCCGTCTTCGTCACCGCGCTGCCCCTGCTGATGGCCCGCTACGCCGACCAGCTGCCCCTGGTCGCGGCGCCCGGCGCGCCCGGCCACGTGGTGGGCCCCACCGAGGCCGCCCGCTATCTGTACGGCGCCGCCGTCGTCCTCGTCCTGCTCTTCGCCCCCGACGGGCTGAGCGGCCTGGCCCGGCGGGCCACGGCCCTCGTCCGGCGGCGCCGTACCCCGCCCACGACGGAGCCGCCCGCCACCTCGTCCGCCCCCGCCACCTCGTCCGCCACCGACCCCTCCGCCGCCTCTCCGGCCTCCTCACCCGCGGCCGCGGACGCGTCCGCACCCGATCAACGACCCAAGGAGCGCACCTCGTGAACACCACGGGACGCACAGCACTCGCCACGACCCTCGCCGTCCTGCTGCTGGCCGGCGTCGGATGCAGCACCAAGGCCGGGACCTCGGACGGGGAGGCCGCCGCGGACGGGGTGAAGACCGGCCCCGGCGTCACCGCCGACACGATCTCGCTCGGCGCCCTCACCGACCTGAGCGGCCCCTACGCCACCCTCGGCAAGAGCATCGTCCAGGCCCAGCAGATGTGGGCGGACGAGACCAACAAGAGCGGCGGGATCTGCGGACGCAAGATCAAGATAGTCGTCCGGGACCACGGCTACGACGTCCAGAGGGCCGTGGCCGCCTACACCGAGATCTCCCCGAACGTCCTGGCGCTGCCCCAGGTCATCGGCTCGCCCGTGGTCGCCGCCCTGCTCGACGACATCGAACGCGACCGCGTCCTGACCTTCCCGCAGGCCTGGGCCGCCTCCCTGCTCGGCAAGGACGCCGTCCAGGTGCTCGGCACCACCTACGACCTCGACATGGTGCGCGCCGTCGACTTCCTCACCCGCACCCAGGGAGTGAAGAAGGGCGACCGGATCGGCCATGTGTACTTCGAGGGCGACTACGGCGGCAACGCCCTGGAGGGCTCTACCTGGGCGGCCCGCCAGGCGGGCCTCACGGTCGTCGGACAGAAGATCAAGGCCACCGACACCGACCTCTCGGCGCAGGTCACCGCGTTGCGCAAGGCGGGCGTCAAGGCGATCCTGATCAGCGCGGGACCCGGCCAGACCGCCTCGCTGGTGGGCGTGGCCGCCGCGAGCGGGCTGAAGGTCCCGGTCGTCACCAGCGCGCCCGGTTACGCCCCGCAGCTCCTCAAGACACCGGCGGCGCCCGCACTGCTCGCCATGCTGCACATCGTCACCGCCGCCCCGCCGGTCAGCTCCGACCTGCCGGCCGTCACCAAGATGGTCGCGTCGTATCAGAAGAAGTACCCGGGGGAGCTGGTCGACGCGGGCACCCTGTCGGGCTACAACGCGGCCGAGCTGATGGGCCTGGACCTCAAGGCCGCCTGCGCGGCCAAGGACCTCAGCCGGGAGGGGCTGGTGAAGGCCCACCGCGCGCAGAAGTCGGTGGACAACGGCCTGGGCACCCCGGAGGACTTCTCCGACGCCTCGCGCCCGGCGGGCACGGCCGTCTACGTGACCAAGCCGGACGCGAAGGCCACCGGCGGCACCGTGCTGGTCGAGGACGCCCGCGCCCTGCCCGCGGAACAGCAGTACCTGGACTCACGCAAGCAGTGAGCCCCGGCGGGCCCCGGGTCCGGATCCGCCCGGACCCGGGCCCCGCCCGGATCGGAGGCCCGGCGCCTCAGAGGCCCAGCCCCTTGGACTCGTGCAGCTGGGCGATCGCGGCCTTCTCGCCCTCCAGCTCCACCGCGGCCACGCTCTGCCGCCCGTACGCGAACAGCAGCAGTTCCGACGGTTCGCCGGTCACCGTCACGACCGGCGTGCCCTTGTGCGCCACCACCGTCCGGCCGTCCGGGCGACGCAGCACCAGACCGGTCGGCGCCCGGCGGCCCACCAGCCGGGCCGACCGCTCCAGCCGGGACCACAGCGAGTCCTGGAACACCGAGTCCAGCTCGCGCGGCGCCCAGTCCGGCTGCGCCCGGCGGACGTCCTCCGTGTGGACGTAGAACTCCACCGTGTTCGACGCCTCGTCGACCTGCTTGAGCTGGAACGGCGAGAAGCGCGGCGGCCCGGTGCGGATCAGCTGGATCAGCTCCTCGTACGGCTTGGCCGCGAACTCCTCCATCACCTTCTCCAGGCGGGACGCGAGCTGTTTGACCAGGATGCCGCCGGCGGCGTCCGGGCGGCGCTCGCGCACCACCACGTGCGCGGCGAGGTCACGGGTCTGCCAGCCCTCGCACAAAGTGGGGGCCTGCGGACCGTTGACCTCCAAGAGGTCGGCGAGAAGGAGCCGTTCACGCTTGGCGAAGGTCGACATGCCGTCAGCCTACGGCCGCGCGCCGGGTCCGCCCAGTGGACACCGCGCCCGGAACGCCCGGATCGCGCGGCACAATGGCAGCCATGACCAGCACGCCCCCGCCCAGCAGCCTGAACCCCGAGATCGCCGCCCGGCTCAAGCGCAGCGCCGACGGCCTCGTGCCCGCCATCGCCCAGCAGTACGACACCGGCGAGGTGCTCATGCTCGGCTGGATGGACGACGAGGCGCTGCACCGCACGCTGACCACGGGCCGCTGCACGTACTGGTCCCGCAGCCGCCGGGAGTACTGGGTCAAGGGCGACACCTCCGGTCACTTCCAGTGGGTCCGGTCCGTCGCCCTCGACTGCGACGCCGACACGCTGCTGGTCAAGGTCGACCAGGTCGGCGCCGCCTGCCACACCGGGGCGCGCACCTGCTTCGACGAGGACGTACTGCTCGCGGACGCCGCCGATTCCGGCGTGTCCGCCGACGATCAGTAAGGTCAGCCGCCATGGACCTCGAGACGTTCCGCAAACTGGCCACCGACCGGCGGGTCATCCCGGTCACCCGCAAGCTCCTCGCCGACGGCGACACCCCGGTCGCGCTCTACCGCAAGCTCGCCGCCGAGCGCCCCGGCACCTTCCTGCTGGAGTCCGCGGAGAACGGACGGTCCTGGTCCCGCTACTCCTTCGTCGGGGTCCGCAGCTCCGCCACGCTCACCGCGCGTGACGGCCAGGCCCACTGGCTCGGCGCCCCGCCCGTCGGCGTCCCCGTCGACGGCGACCCGCTCGCCGCGCTGCGCGCCACCATCGAGACCCTGCACACCCCCGGCCAGGACGACCTGCCGCCCTTCACCGGCGGAATGGTCGGCTACCTCGGCTACGACATCGTGCGCCGACTGGAGAAGATCGGCCCCGGCGAGCGCGACGACCTCCGGCTGCCCGAGCTGACCATGCTCCTCACCAGCGACCTGGCCGTCATGGACCACTGGGAGGGCTCCGTCCTGCTGATCGCCAACGCGATCAACCACAACGACCTCGACACCGGCGTCGACGACGCCTACACCGACGCCGTGGCCCGGCTGGACGCCATGGAGGCCGACCTCTCCCGCGCGGTCGCCCAGCCGCCCGCCGTGCTCCCGCCCTCCGAACTCCCCGAGTACAGCGCCCTGTGGGGCGGCGCGGACTTCCAGCGGGCCGTGGAGGACGTCAAGGAGCGCATCAGGGCCGGCGAGGCGTTCCAGGTCGTCCCCTCGCAGCGCTTCGAGACGCCGTGCACGGCGAGCGCGCTGGACGTCTACCGGGTGCTGCGGGCCACCAACCCCTCCCCGTACATGTACCTGTTCCGCTTCGAGGGCTTCGACGTCGTCGGCTCGTCCCCGGAGGCGCTGGTCAAGGTCGAGGACGGGCGGGCCATGGTCCACCCGATCGCCGGCACCCGGCACCGCGGGGCGACCCCGCAGGAGGACCAGGCCCTCGCCGACGAACTGCTCGCCGACCCCAAGGAGCGCGCCGAGCACCTCATGCTGGTCGACCTCGGGCGCAACGACCTCGGCCGGGTCTGCGAGCCGGGTTCGGTCGAGGTGGTCGACTTCATGTCCGTCGAGCGGTACTCGCACGTGATGCACATCGTCTCGACGGTCACCGGGCGGGTCGCGGCGGGCCGCACCGCCTTCGACGTGCTGACCGCCTGCTTCCCGGCGGGCACCCTGTCCGGCGCGCCGAAGCCGCGCGCGATGCAGATCATCGACGAACTGGAGCCGTCCCGGCGCGGGCTGTACGGCGGCTGCGTCGGCTATCTCGACTTCGCCGGCGACTCCGACACCGCCATCGCCATCCGTACGGCCCTGCTGCGCGACGGCACCGCCTACGTCCAGGCCGGGGCGGGCATCGTCGCCGACTCCGACCCGGTCGCCGAGGACACCGAGTGCCGCAACAAGGCGGCGGCGGTGCTGCGCGCGGTGCACACCGCGAACCGGCTCGGCGGGTGAACGGGGCCGGCAAGTAGGGCGCGTCTCACGTCGCCCCGGGTGCCGGTTCGCCCGGGGTTCAGGCGATAGTGGGGTACGTGACTGCTGTTCCTCACCCTCGTGCCCAAGCCGCTCCGGTCCGGTCCGGCCGCCGCAGCCTCGCCGTCGCCCTGCCGAGCGGGGCGCTGGGCGCCGCCGTGGCCCTGCTGGCCACCCGCCAGCGCTGGTCGCAGGGCACCGCGACGGTCGCCGGCGGCGACTTCCCGCTGACCGTCAAGGGCAGCGACGTCACCGGCGTCCCCGCGGCCCTGGCGATAGTGAGTCTCGCCGCGCTGGTCGCCGTCTTCGCGGTCCGTCGCACCGGCCGCCAACTGGTCTCCGCGCTGCTCGCGCTCTCCGGTGCCGGGATCGTCGCCGCGGCGCTGCTCGGCGCCTCCGACGCCTCCGCGCTCGACGAGAAGGCCGCGCAGGCCTCCGGCGACACCTCGGCCGTCGTGGCCGCCTTCACCCACACCGCGTGGCCGTACGTGGCCGCCGTGGGCGGCGCCCTGATCCTGCTGGCCGGGCTGCTGGCCCTGCGCTACGGCCCGCTGTGGCCGGCGATGTCGGGGCGCTACGAGCGCAACGGCAGGCCCAGGACACGCCGCGCGGCGCCGGCCGTCGACCCCGACCGGCCGGAGGACATCTGGAAGGCCCTGGACCGGGGAGAGGACCCGACGGGCACCGACCCCGACCCCGCCTGACATCCCCACAGCGCGGAACACCGGGGTCCGGCCGCCGCCCCGGCCGTGATCCGCCGCGCCGCGGCGTGCCGTACGCGCGGGAAGCACCCCCGATCACGGGCCGCGTCCGCGTACGGGACAATGGACGGTGAGCGTCCGGCTCAGACACGTACACACGTACACAGCAACGAGGAGCAAGTCATGGCGGGCAGCAGCCACGGTCACACCCCGGCCGCCTGGACCGGTGTCATCATCGCCTTCATCGGTTTCTGCGTCGCGGGCGCTTTCATGGTGATGGCGCAGCCCCTGGGCTTCTGGGGCGGCATGGTCATCGTCGCCCTCGGTGGTGTCGTCGGCTGGGCGATGAGCGCCGCGGGTCTGGGCCAGCCGAAGCAGGCCCCCCTCGTCGTCCAGTCCCCCGCGGGCCGCGAGCCGGCCGGCGTCGAGGGCTGAACACCCGCGTCACCGCGTACCCCGCAGGGGGCGGACCCGCGCCGTCGAGCGCGCGGGTGCGCCCCCTGTCGCGCGCTCACGGCCCGCACGGGGCAGAATGCGAGGCGTGAACGCCGACAGCCAGGGGGCCCGGGACCTGTCCACGGGGACCGTCGTGGGGCGGCTGGCCGTGCCCGCCGGACTGCTCGCGGCCGTCGCGGGCGCCTTCGTCTACGTCGGCGCCGTGGACCCCAACGAGCCGGGCCACTATCCCGTCTGCCCGCTGCTGCGCCTGACCGGCATCTACTGCCCCGGCTGCGGTGGTCTGCGCAGTGCGCACGCCTTCGTCCACGGCGACCTCGTGACGGCCCTCCAGGACAACGCGGCCGCCGTGCTCGGCTATCTGGGCTTCGCCGTACTGTGGACCGTCTGGGTGGTCCGCGCGGCCCGCGGACGGCCGCTGCGGATCGACCTCGGCCCGGCGCACCTGTGGACACTGGGCGTGTCGCTGCTGGTCTTCAGCGTGGTCCGGAACCTGCCGTTCGGCGGCTGGCTGCACCCTTGACCGGGGGACGGACGTCCAGGTAGTGGGACCGGTGTCAACCGGATGCGGGGCCTACGCCTTCCTCCGGATACCATCGCAGTGGCCGTGAATCGCGCCCACCGGCAGTGCCCGAGCGGCAGCCCCGGGGCGCAGGCCCGATCGCTTGAAGAGTCAACCGTCTGGAAGGGGGCCGCTCGCGTGAGTGTGCTCGACGAGATCATCGACGGAGTCCGTGCCGACCTCGCGGAACGGCAGGCGCGCGTCAGCCTCGACGAGCTCAAGGAGCGCGCGGCCAAGGCTCGTCCCGCCAAGGACGGGGTGGCCGCGCTGCGCGGCGAGGGCGTCAAGGTGATCTGCGAGGTCAAGCGCTCCAGCCCGTCCAAGGGCGCGCTGGCCGCGATCGCCGACCCGGCGGGGCTGGCCGCCGACTACGAGGCGGGCGGCGCCGCCGTCATCTCCGTACTGACCGAACAGCGCCGCTTCGGCGGCTCGCTGGCGGACCTCGAAGCGGTCCGCGCCCGCGTGGACATCCCCGTGCTGCGCAAGGACTTCATCGTCACCTCCTACCAGCTGTGGGAGGCGCGCGCCTACGGTGCCGACCTCGCCCTGCTGATCGTCGCGGCCCTGGAGCAGCCCGCCCTGGAGTCCCTGATCGAGCGCGCCGAGTCCATCGGGCTCACGCCGCTGGTCGAGGTGCACGACGAGGACGAGGTCGAGCGCGCGGTGGACGCGGGCGCCAAGGTCATCGGCGTCAACGCGCGCAACCTGAAGACCCTGGAGGTCGACCGCTCGACGTTCGAGCGGGTCGCCCCCGAGATCCCGGCCCACATCGTCAAGATCGCCGAGTCCGGCGTCCGCGGGCCGCACGACCTCATCGCCTACGCCAACGCCGGCGCCGACGCGGTCCTGGTCGGCGAGTCCCTGGTCACCGGCCGCGACCCCAAGGCCGCGGTGTCCGACCTGGTGGCGGCGGGCGAGCACCCGGCGCTGCGGCACGGACGCGACTGACGCACCGCTAGGGTTGATCCCGATGGCGCCCACGACACTCTCGACGACCGTGGACCGGTACGCCCGCCTCGCGCGCGGCTGCCGGCCCCGCGGCTGCCGTGCCCCCGCGCGCCGGGTGCACGGCCGTCGGGTGCGTTACGTCATCGGTGACGAGCCCGGCCAGGTCAACGGCAGGCGATGGCAGCGCCCCTGCAGGGGCGCGGGGCAGTACCGAACGTGCGGCTACCGCCGCGCGGGCGCGAGCGACCACTGACGGCTCGCGCCCATCGGACGTGTCTCCGCCCCCACGGCGAACAGTGTCTTTTTCCGCACACTCACCGTGAGGTTTTCGCATGCCCAGCGATTTCTTCTTCCCTGACCCCACCGGCCAGGTGCCCAGCGCCGAGGGCTATTTCGGCGCGTTCGGCGGCAAGTTCATCCCGGAGGCGCTCGTCGCCGCCGTGGACGAGGTCGCCGTCGAGTACGACAAGGCGAAGTCCGACCCCGAGTTCGCCCGCGAGCTCGACGACCTGCTGGTCAACTACACCGGCCGGCCCAGCGCCCTCACCGAGGTGCCCCGGTTCGCCGAGCACGCCGGCGGCGCCCGGGTGTTCCTCAAGCGCGAGGACCTGAACCACACCGGCTCCCACAAGATCAACAACGTGCTCGGCCAGGCCCTGCTCACCAAGCGCATGGGCAAGACCCGGGTCATCGCCGAGACCGGCGCCGGCCAGCACGGCGTCGCGACGGCCACCGCCTGCGCGCTGTTCGGCCTCGAATGCACCATCTACATGGGCGAGATCGACACCCAGCGCCAGGCCCTCAACGTGGCCCGGATGCGCATGCTCGGCGCCGAGGTCGTCGCCGTGAAGTCCGGCAGCCGGACCCTGAAGGACGCCATCAACGAGGCCTTCCGGGACTGGGTCGCCAACGTCGACCGCACCCACTACCTGTTCGGTACCGTCGCCGGACCGCACCCCTTCCCCGCCATGGTCCGCGACTTCCACCGGGTCATCGGCGTCGAGGCCCGGCGCCAGATCCTGGAGCGCGCCGGCCGGCTGCCCGACGCGGCCGTCGCCTGCGTCGGCGGCGGCTCCAACGCCATCGGCCTCTTCCACGCCTTCATCCCCGACACGGACGTCCGCCTGATCGGCTGCGAGCCCGCCGGGCACGGCGTGGAGACCGGCGAGCACGCGGCCACCCTGACCGCGGGCGAGCCCGGCATCCTGCACGGTTCGCGCTCCTACGTCCTCCAGGACGACGAGGGCCAGATCACCGAGCCGTACTCGATCTCGGCCGGCCTGGACTACCCGGGCATCGGCCCCGAGCACTCGTATCTCAAGGACAGCGGCCGCGCCGAGTACCGCGCCGTGACCGACGACGCCGCGATGCAGGCCCTGCGCCTGCTGTCGCGCACCGAGGGCGTCATCCCGGCCATCGAGAGCGCCCACGCCCTCGCCGGTGCCCTGGAGGTCGGCCGTGAGCTCGGCCCGGACGGGCTGATCGTCATCAACCTGTCGGGCCGCGGCGACAAGGACATGGACACCGCCGCGCGCTACTTCGGCCTGTACGACACCGACGCCGAGGTCGCCGCCGACGCGGCCGACATCGCCGAGATCGAGGGGGACGCCAAGTGAGCGGGACTGCATCGAACGGCGGGAACGGCCGGCTGCTGTCGGACACCCTCGCCGCCGCGAAGGCCGAGGGCCGCTCCGCCCTCATCGCCTACCTCCCGGCCGGTTTCCCGACCGTGGACGGCGGCATCGAGGCGATCAAGGCCGCCTTCGACGGCGGTGCCGACGTCGTCGAGGTGGGCCTGCCGCACAGCGACCCGGTCCTCGACGGCCCCGTCATCCAGACCGCCGACGACATCGCCCTGCGCGGCGGCGTCCGGATCGCCGACGTGATGCGCACGGTGCGCGAGGCGCACGAGGCGACCGGCAAGCCCGTCCTGGTGATGACGTACTGGAACCCGATCGACCGCTACGGCGTCGAGCGCTTCACCGCCGAGCTCGCCCGGGCCGGCGGGGCCGGGGCGATCCTGCCCGACCTGCCGGTGCAGGAGTCCGCGCTGTGGCGGGAGCACGCCGCGAAGCACGACCTCGCGACGGTCTTCGTGGTGGCACCCAGCAGCAAGGACGAGCGGCTCGCCGAGATCACCGCGGCGGGCAGCGGTTTCGTCTACGCCGCCTCGCTGATGGGGGTCACCGGCACCCGGGCCTCGGTGGGCGCGCAGGCCGAGGACCTGGTCCGGCGCACCCGGGCCACCGGCACCGGCCTGCCCGTCTGTGTCGGCCTCGGCGTGTCGAACGCCGAGCAGGCCGCCGAGGTGGCCGACTTCGCCGACGGCGTGATCGTCGGCTCGGCCTTCGTCAAGCGGATGCTGGACGCCCCGGACGAGGCGGCCGGCCTCGAGGCGGTCCGCGCGCTCGCGGGCGACCTCGCGAAGGGCGTGCGCCGACAGGTGTGACGTAAGGGACATTCCGTACGAGTCACTCGAACGGGTGGACCTGGGGCCGGGGAGGCGCGCTGCGCCTCCCCGGTTCGTTCCTGCGTGTGTGAGCGAGAAGAACCACCATGACGGAAAGCGCGCCGCACGCGAGCGGCTGGCGGTCGAACGTGAGAAGCAGAAGGCCGGGGAGAGGCGTCGACGGACGCTGATCGTGGGCGCGAGCGTCGTCTGCGTACTGGGACTGGCGGCGGTGATCGGCATCGTCGCCGCGAACGCCGGCAAGGACAAGAGCGGCAACGCGGGCCCGGTCGCCGCGCCCTCGGGAGCGCAGGGCAAGGACGGCCTCGCCATCCCGGTCGGCCAGGAGAGCGCGAAGTCGACGCTCACCGTCTGGGAGGACTTCCGCTGCCCGGCCTGCAAGGCCTTCGAGGCGGCGTACCGCCCGACCGTCCACGAGCTGACGGACGCCGGGCAGCTGAAGGTGGAGTACCACCTGGCCACCCTCATCGACGGCAACATGGGCGGCAGCGGCTCCCGCAAGGCCGCCAACGCCGCGGCCTGCGCCCAGGACGCCGGCAAGTTCACCGCGTACCACGACGTGCTCTACGAGAACCAGCCGCCGGAGACCCAGGACGCCTACGCGGACAACGCCAAGCTCATCGAGCTCGCGGGCAAGGTCGACGGTCTCGACACACCGGAGTTCCGCAAGTGCGTCGAGGAGGGCACGCACGACAGCTGGGTCGTGAAGTCGAACGAGGCCTTCAAGGCCGGGAAATTCGGCGGTACCCCGACCGTGCTGCTCGACGGCAAGAACATCTACCAGGACCCGACGATGACCCCGCAGAAGCTGAAGGAGATGGTGCAGCAGGCGGCCAAGGGGTAGGCAACTACTTAATCAGAGAGTGCGCACGAGGCCGGATTAGCTCGATCGTGTGATGGTCGGCTCGTGGGCTTGCGGTCTCCTGGGCCGATTGGGTTGGCGTGACTGCATGATCTGGGACGTCAGGTGTGGCGTCGGCGTGCGGGGCCCCCGCTCCACCGGAGAGATGGTTCGGGGCCTGCCCGTCGCCTCTGGCCGTACCCGTCCGGCCAGGTCGTGCGGGGAACCGGCCTCCCGGGACCGGACCACGCACATGATGCGTGTCGCCGCCCCGGGGTTGAGTACGCCGGGGACCTGGGGGCACCTCCCACGCCCTTGAGGCAGTGGGGGAGCGCTCAAGACCGTTCGGAGCGTGCGGCTGAGTGGGCTCACTTCTGCTCAGTCCTGAGGAACGGTGACTGATCCCCGCCCGCCTGTTATGGAGCCGTAGCCGGGCTGCCTGCCGTGGGCCCGGTCCGGCACGGTAGCGTCGACCTTGCCATGGAACTTGCCTACATTCCCAGCCCGTCGCGCGGGGTGCTGCACCTCGGTCCCATTCCGCTGCGCGGCTACGCGTTCTGCATCATCATCGGCGTCTTCGTAGCCGTCTGGCTCGGCAACAAACGCTGGATCGCCCGCGGCGGGCGGGCCGGCACGGTGGCCGACATCGCGGTCTGGGCCGTGCCCTTCGGCCTGGTCGGCGGCCGGCTCTACCACGTGATCACGGACTACGAGCTGTACTTCAGCGAGGGCCGTGACTGGGTGGACGCCTTCAAGGTCTGGGAGGGCGGCCTCGGCATCTGGGGCGCCATCGCGCTCGGCGCCGTGGGCGCGTGGATCGGCTGCCGCCGTCGCGGCATCCCGCTGCCCGCCTACGCCGACGCCATCGCCCCCGGCATCGCCCTCGCCCAGGCGATCGGACGCTGGGGCAACTGGTTCAACCAGGAGCTCTACGGACGGCCCACCGACCTGCCGTGGGCGCTGAAGATCACGTCCTCGACGGACGGCCGGATCCCGGGCACCTACCACCCGACGTTCCTGTACGAGTCCCTGTGGTGCGTCGGCGTCGCGTTCCTGGTCATCTGGGCCGACCGCCGCTTCGAGCTCGGACACGGCCGGGCGTTCGCGCTGTACGTCGCGGCGTACTGCGTGGGCCGCGGCTGGATCGAGTACATGCGGGTCGACGACGCCCACCACATCCTGGGGCTCCGCCTGAACGACTGGACCGCGCTCGTCGTCTTCCTGCTCGCGGTGCTGTACATCGTGGTGTCGGCGAAGAAGCGGCCCGGCCGGGAGGCCGAGGTCGAGCCCGGCGCCGGCCCCGAGGGCGGCGACGGGACCGAGGCGCAGGCCGACGACAAGACCGACAAGACCGAGGCCGAGGCCGAGGACAGGACCGAGGACACGGCGGACGCCGAGGCGGACCGCGGGGCCGGGGACGCGGCCGAGGGCACGCCGGCCGACCGGCCCGAGGGCGGGACGGCGGCCGAGGCCGACACCGAAGCCGACGCCGCCGACGACGCCTCGGACGCGAAGGCGAAGGACGACCGGACCGAGTCGGCGGGCAAGAAGGGCTGACGTCGGACCGTACGACGACAGGGCGCCCCGGGCCGCACGGCCCGGGGCGCCCTGTCGTGTTCCCGTGGTTCCCGCGTCGGGGCTCAGCGGCGCAGGGCCAGCGACAGCGTCCGCTGGGCCTGCGCCACCACCGCCGTGTCGACGAACGTCCCGTCCGGCAGCGCCTGGGCGCCCTGCTCCCGGGCCGCCGCCTTCACCACCGCCTCCGCCTGCTCGATCTCCTCGGCGGTGGGCAGGTAGGCGCGCTCGATGACCGGGAGCTGGCGGGGGTGGATGGCCGCGCGCCCCAGGAAGCCGAGCGCCCGGCCGTGGGCGCAGGTCGCGGCCAGGCCGTCCAGGTCCCGGATGTCCGGGTACACCGACTGGGCCGGGGGCGGCAGGCCCGCCGCCCGCGCGGCGACGACCACCCGGCAGCGGGACCAGTCGAGGCCGGTGTCACCGGGCACGCCCAGGTCGGCCCGTAGATCCGACTCGCCCAGGGAGATGCCCCGCAGCGCCGGGTGGGCGCGGGCGATGGCGTGGGCGTGCTCGATGCCCAGAGCCGTCTCCAGGAGGGCGTGCAGGGGCGGGGTGCCGGTGCCCGCTCCGGCCGTGCGTCCGGCGATACCGGCGATCTGCTCCGGCGAGGTCACCTTCGGCAGGCGCAGCCCGGACACCCCCGGCAGGGCGGCCACGGCGTGCAGGTCGGCCGCGACCAGCGGCCCGTCCAGGGCGTTGACCCGGACGTGGACGGGGACCGGCTGCGTCTGCGAGAGCAGCTCGGCGGTGGCCGCGCGGGCGTACTCCTTGCGGTCCGGGGCGACCGCGTCCTCCAGGTCGACCACCACGACGTCGGCGCCGCAGACGAGCGCCTTGGCGACCACCGCGGGGCGGTCACCGGGGACGTACAGCCAGGTCAACGGGGTCTTCGTCATACGGCGCCCTCCGCCCGCAGATCGGCCAGCCGGGCCGGGGACAGGCCCAGCTCGGTCAGCACCGCGTCGGTGTCCGCGCCGTGCGGCCGGCCCGCCCAGCGGATCGCGCCCGGGGTGGCGGAGAGCCGGAAGAGGACGTTCTGCATGCGCAGCGGGCCCAGTTCCGGGTCGTCGACGGTGGTGATGGTGCCGAGGGCCGCGTACTGGGGGTCGGTCATCACCTCGCGCACGTCCTGGACCGGGGCGACCGCCGCCTCCGCCTTGTCGAAGGCCAAGAGCACCTCGTCCCGGGAACGCTCGGCGATCCAGGAGCCGACCGCCGCGTCGAGGACGTCGGTGTGCCGGGCCCGCTCGGCGCCGGTGGCGAACCACGGCTCGTCGATCAGCTCGGGGCGGCCGACCAGGTGCATCAGCCGTTCCGCGACCGACTGGGCGGAGGTGGAGACGGCGACCCAGCCGCCGTCGGCCGTGCGGTAGGTGCCGCGCGGGGCGTTGTTCTGGGAGCGGTTCCCGGTGCGCGGCTGTACGTGACCGAGCTGGTCGTACCAGAGGGGCTGCGGGCCGAGGACGGTCAGGATCGGCTCGATGATCGCCATGTCGACGACCTGCCCCCGGCCCGTACGGTCCCGGGCGGCCAGCGCCGTCATCACGGCGTACGCGGTGGCCAGGCCGGCGATGGAGTCGGCCAGGCCGAACGGGGGCAGGGTCGGGGGCGCGTCCGGCTCGCCCGTGATCGCGGCGAAGCCGCTCATCGCCTCGGCGAGGGTGCCGAAGCCGGGCCGGTGCGCGTACGGACCGAACTGGCCGAAGCCGGTGACCCGGGTGAGGACCAGACGGGGGTTGGCCGCGGACAGCTCCTCCCAGCCCAGATCCCACTTCTCCAGGGTGCCGGGGCGGAAGTTCTCGATGATCACGTCGGCCGTGGCGGCGAGCCGGAGCAGGGTCGCCCGGCCGCCGGGCTTGGACAGGTCGAGGGTGATCGCGCGCTTGTTGCGGGCGAGCAGTTTCCACCACAGCCCCACGCCGTCCTTCGACGGGCCGTGGCCGCGGGACGGGTCGGGCCTGGTCGGGTGCTCGACCTTGACGACCTCGGCGCCGAAGTCGCCGAGCATGGTGGCGGCCAGCGGCCCGGCGAAGAGGGTCGCGAGGTCGAGGACGCGCAGACCGGTCAGCGGGGGGCCGGTGTGCGGCACCTCCGGACGCGGGGTACCGGTGGGCGGGACGTCGTCGCGTGCGGTGCCGGGGGAGGGGGCGTCCGTACGCGGGGTACCGGGGAGCGGGGTGCCAGGGTGCGGGCCGTCAGGGGCCGGGGCGTCGGTCATGCGGTGTACCGTGCCTCGATCTCGGAGCGGTAAGGCATCGACGCCGACGCCCCTTCCCGCTGCACGGACAGCGCGGCCGCCGCGGCGGCCCAGGCCAGGGCCTCCCGCACGGACCGGTCCTCGCCGAGGGCGACCGCCAGCGCGCCGACGAAGGTGTCGCCCGCTCCGGTGGAGTCCACGGCGCTCACCCGGGGCGCCGGGACGGTGAGCGGTGCGGCGCCCCGGGCCGCGTACAGGCTGCCCGCGGCGCCGAGGGTGACGACCACCTCCGGCACCTGGTCGAGCAGGGCGAGCGCCGCTTCGCGCGGGTCGGTGCGGCCGGTGAGGGCGGCGGCCTCGTGCTCGTTGGGGACCAGCAGGTCGACGGCGGCGAGCAGGTCGGGCGGGAGCGGCTGGGCGGGGGCGGGGGTGAGGATCGTACGGACGCCGTGGGCGCGGGCGGCGCGTGCTCCCGCGACGACCGCCCGCAGCGGGATCTCCAGCTGGAGCAGCAGGGCGTCGGCGGAGGCGACGAGGTTGTCGTCGGCGGGGGTGAGGTGGTCCACGGTGCCGTTCGCGCCGGGTACCACGACGATCGCGTTGCCGCCCTCGTCGTCCACGACGATGTGCGCGGTGCCGGAGGGGCCCTCGGCGGTGCGCAGCAGGCCGGTGTCGACGCCGGAGTCCTCCAGGGTGGCGCGCAGCCGGGTGCCGAAGGAGTCGTTGCCGACCGCGCCGATCATCGCCACGCCGGCCCCGGCGCGGGCGGCGGCGATCGCCTGGTTGGCGCCCTTGCCGCCGGGGATCGTACGGAACTCCCGTCCCGTCACGGTCTCCCCGCGCTGCGGGGCCTTCTCGACATAGGCGACGAGGTCCATGTTCGTGCTGCCGAGCACGACGATTCGGGTCATGGGCGAGATGCCTCCACGAGGGTGAGGTGGGCCAGGGTGTCGAAGCCGGTGCCGTCGAAGTCGCCGACGGAGGTGGAGAGGCGGTTCTTCAGGGGGGTGGTCCAGCGGTCGGGCAGCGCGGCGGGCGTGCCGGCGAGCAGGCCGGCGATGCTGCCGGCGGTCGCCCCGTTGGAGTCGGTGTCCCAACCGCCCGAGACGGCACGGCAGATGGAGCCGGCGAAGTCGCCGTCCGCGTGGGTGAGGGCGGCGGCGACGAGCGCGGTGTTGGGGATCGCGTGGACCCAGTGGTGGGTGGCCGAGTAACGGGCGTGGAGTTCGTCGACGACCGTGTCGAAGTCCGGCTGTTCCCGGGCCAGTTCGATGGCGTGGGTGACGGCGCGGGCCAGCCGGGAGCGGGGCGGGACGACCGCCAGCCCCTTGCGCAGGCAGGCATGGATGTCCCCCCTGCCCGTACCGCCACCCACGCAGGCGTCGCCGAAGGCGGCCGCGATGACGGCCGCCGTGAACATCGCCGCGTAGACGCCGTTGGCGGTGTGGGTGAGGGTGGCGTCGCGGTGGGCCTGTTCGGCGGCCGCCCCGGGGTCGCCGGGGTTGGTCCAGCCGTGGACGTCCGCGCGGATCAGGGCGCCGATCCATTCGCGGAAGGGGTTGCGGTGCCGGGCGGTGTGCGGCGGGACGAGACCGGCCAGGAGGTTGCGGTAGGCCAGGCGCTCGGCCGTGAAGGTGCGGCCGGCGGGGAGTTCGTCCAGCCAGACGGTGGCGACGTCGACGGTGGTGAAGGACCTGCCGTGGCGTTGCAGCAACAGGAGGTTGAGCAGCGGGTAGTTGAGGTCGTCGTCCTCGGGCATGCCGTCGATGTTCTCGGCCAGCGAGGTGGGCGCCGAGCGGCGGTTCCAGGGGTGGGCGCGCAGCAGTTCGCCGGGGACGCCCCTGGCCGTGAACCAGCCGGTCAGCGGCCAGTTGCCGGTGGACCGGGCGAGGGCGCGGATGGCGGTCAGGGGGAGCTTCTCGACGGGCTTGCCCAGCAGACAGCCGGCCGCCCGGCCCAGCCAGGCGGCCTCCAGCGGGAGCGGGCCGTCCGGGGCCGGTCGGCGGCCGGGCGGGGGCGGCGCGGGCCAGTCGGGGCAGCTCGCCCTGATCGCGGCCAGGTCCGTCGGCTCCTCGTCCGTCAACCTGCCGGGCAGGTCGGCGAGTTCGTCCAGCAGGTCCTCCGCGAGCTGGCGCAGCCAGCGCGAGGCGGGATCCGCCGACGCCCCCGCCCGCAGCGGCGCGGACCGGCCGCCCGCCGCCCGCCACCGGGCCGCGATCGCCGAGGCCTCCCGTCCGTCCTGGGCCGCCTGCCGGAGTTCGTGCCCCACCAGGTCCTCCGGCTGCACCCAGGTCAGCCGGAGCACCTCGGGCCCCCGATCTCGCAGAAGGCCGCCTCGTGGGCGCGGCGCCGGCGGACGTCCCGCTCGAAGATCTCCCGGGTCACCTCGGTGAGCGTACGGCCCGGCTCCCACAGGTCCAGCCGGCTGGCCTCCGCGACCGTCTTCGCCCAGTCCTCCGGTACCGGTGAGCCCAGCGCGCCCGCCACCGCGCCCGCCATCGTCGCGATCGAGTCGCAGTCGCGTCCGTAGTTCACCGAACCGAGCACCGCCGTGCGGTAGTCGCCGGCCGACAGCACCACCATGCCCAGGGCGACGGGGAGTTCCTCGATCGCGTGCAGCCGGGACGGGCGGCGGGCGGCCAGCGACGGGGCGCGGTAGTCGGGGCCCACGGTGTCGAACGGGGCAACCGCCTCGCGCAGCGGGCCGAGCGCCGACTCGAACTCCGTGTACCGGGCGGCCGTCTCGCAGACCGCCTCGATAGCCGTGCGCGTGCCGTCCTTCGCCAGGGACAGACAGGCGGCCACGACCGAGTCGGGTGTCGCGCCGGGGGCGGCCGCCGCGGCGACGGCCGCCGCGAAGACACCCGCCGCCTCGCGGCCGTACGACGACTGGTGCGCGCCGGCGATGTCCAGTGCCTCCTGGTACGCGGCCGCCGGGTTGGCCGCGTTGACCAGGCCGACCGGGGCCATGTACATCGCCGCGCCGCAGTTGACGATGTTGCCGACGCCCGCCTCGCGCGGGTCGACATGGCCGTAGTGCAGTCGGGCCACCAGCCACTTCTCCGCCAGGAACACCCGTTGCAAGGGCAGGGCCTCCGCCTCCAGCTCCGGGATCCACCGGGGCTGGGTCATCAGGTCCGGCACCAGCCGGTCCGTGATCGCGTACGCGTCCAGGTGGTCGCGGACCGCGGCGTAGACCCGGACCAGCGCATGGGTCATCAGGGTGTCGTCGGTGACGTGCCCGTCGCCCTTGTGGTACGGGGCGATGGGGCGGGCGGTGCGCCAGGCGTCGCCGTTCCAGGGGCCGACGATGCCGTGCACGCGGCCGCCGTGGCGTTCGAGGATCTGGTCGGGGGAGTAGCCCTCGACGGGGCCGCCGAGGGCGTCGCCGACGGCCGCCCCGACGAGGGCTCCGGTGATCCGCTCGTCGAGGGGCGCCGCGTGACTTTCTTCTCCTTTGGGCGTCATGCCCCGAATCATCCTCCTGGTGGCGCCGGTTGCGTGGCTTCCAGGAGTTCGGCGAGTTCCACCAGGTCCGTGTCGGTGAGCCGGGGCAGTGCGCAGCCGGACAGGGTGCGGCAGGTGGCGCGCCAGGACGCGGGGATCGCGGCGCCGCCGCTCAGGGCCCCGGTCAGGGCACCGGCCAGGGCCGGGGCCGAGTCCGCGACCCGGGACAGACAGGCCGCGGCGGGGACGGCCTCCGCGATCCGGCCGTGCGCCGCGGCGGCCAGGGCCAGGGCGACCGGGACGGTCTCCGCGGCGGCGATGCCGTAGCTGTAGACGTGGTCGACGATCTGGTGTTCGAGGAGGGGGACCGCGGCGAAGGCGCTGTCGGCGTCGCGCGCGAGCCGGAGCGCGTGCCGGGCGTTGCGGCCGATCTCCGTCTCCTCGGGCAGCTCGGCCAGCGCCGCGGTCACACAGGTCTCCACCCCCGCGCCGACGAGGGCCAGGGAGAGGGCCGCCGCCATCGCACGGGCGCCGTGCACGCCGTCGCCGTCCTGGGTGTAGCGGGCGTCGAACTCGGCCAGTCCGGCGGCGAGCCGGGCGTCGCCGGGATGGGCCACGGCGAGCACGCAGGCCCGTACGCAGGCCGCGTCGTCGAAGTAGTGCGGATTGTCGTGGCCGGTGGCGGGCGGGCGCAGCCCGGCGGCCAGGTTGCCGAGTCCGGCCCGTACCGAGATGCGGGCGCGCAGGGGGAGGACCGCCGACTCGATCTCCGGGGCCCGGTCGGCCGCCGCCGCGACCTCGCTGGCCACGGCGTTCCAGGTCAGGTCGATGGCGGCCCGGGTGCGGCGCTCGCGGCTGAGGTCGCCGAGGACGCTGTCGTCGCCGGCCCGCAGGAGGGCCTCGGCCGCGAACGCCGCCCACTCGGCGTCGTCGGAGGGGCCGAGGCGCAGCGGCTCGGGGGGCTGGTTGAGGGCGATGGGGACGGGGAGCGTGGTCGTCGCGTTCTGCTCGGCGAAGGTGTCCAGCTCGCGGGTGAGGCGACGGGTCCACTCCGGCATCCGGGCCGCGCGGTGCCGGGCGGCGGGCCAGCCGGCCGCGTCCCCGGCGGCGAGACCGAGCAGCAGGCCCTCGACGCGCCGGGGGCGGGGGTCCGGAAGGGGTGCGCAGGCGGGGGCCGGGGCGGGGGCGAGGCCCGCGCCGACGGTGTGCGCGGCGGTGCCCGCGTCGGCGCCGTCGTCCCAGGGTCCGGGCGGCGTCATGAGCGCACCTGCGGGGTGTCGGCGCCCGGCGCGGAGGTGCGGGTGCCGGCCGCCGCGGGGGCGCCCGGCGCGGCGGTGCCCGGCGCGGCGGCGGGCAGCAGCCGATCGCCTTGCGCCGCCCGCCGCAGCCGCGGCCGCACCCGTTCCGGCCGCCGCACGGGGTCCGGCTCGGGTAGGGGGTTCGTGCGCCGTGCGGGTTCCGGCGTCGGTGCGGGGGCCGTGCGCCGTGCGGGTTCCGGCGTCGGTGCGGGGGCCGTGCGCCGTGCGGGTTCCGGCGTCGGTGCGGGGGCCGTCCGCCGTGCGGGGGCCGGGCCGGTCGGGGCCCACTTGCCGCCCTCGCCCGGGGTCAGCAGTTCCGCCACGTCGAGGACGTGGTGGCCGGCCATGGACGGCAGGCAGCTTCCGCGGGCCGGGCCGATCGCGGCCGCCCACTCCGCCGGGAT
This sequence comes from Streptomyces sp. NPDC001443, assembly GCF_053597355.1. Lineage (NCBI taxonomy): Bacteria > Bacillati > Actinomycetota > Actinomycetes > Kitasatosporales > Streptomycetaceae > Streptomyces > Streptomyces sp. NPDC001443. Next base: position 119,550 of record NZ_JBSFIA010000013.1, on the reverse strand, counting down.
GCTGTGCTCCCCCTGGGTCGCGCCCGCCAGCGCGCCCGCCACCGCTGCCGTGGTGTCGGCGTCGCGCCCCATGTTGACCGCGGTCAGCACCGCGTCCCGGAAGTCGCCGTCGGCCGCCGCGTACGCGCCGAAGGCGAGGGCGACCGCCTCGGGGGCCAGGTCGGTCCAGGGGTAGCCGCCGATGACGACGGCGGAGCGGACGGCGCGTTCGCCGCGGTGGGCCACGGCCACGGCGCGGCGCAGGGAGCGGGCCGTCCAGGAGTCGTCGGGGACGACCGCGAGGGCGGCGGCGACCACGGTGATCGGCGGGGCGCCCGCCATGGCCGCGGCGACCCCGGCGGCCACGGCCTGGCCGCCGTAGATGCCCTCGCCCTCGTGGCTGACCGAGCCGTCGATCGCCACCAGCCGGGCCGCCTCGGCGGGGCGGCCCGCGGCGAACACCCCGAAGGGGGCCGCGCGCATGGCGAGGCCGTCGCTCCAGGCGTGGCGGTGCTGGGCGGAGATGGGGGCGGCGAGGCCGCGGCGCAGGTTCTCCAGCGTGCCGCGCTCGCTGAACCCGGCGCCCCGGAAGGGGCCCTCCGCCCGGTCCGCGATCCACTCGTGCCAGGCCGCCCCCACATGGGCCGGGGTGAGCGCACAGCCGTGCCGGGCCAGCAGCAGGCCGGAGAAGATCGCGTACTCGGTGTCGTCGGTACCGGCCGGCCTCTCGGCGACGTACCCCGTGATGCGGCCCCAGCGGGCGCGGATCTCGGACGGTTTCATGTTCTCGGCCGGTGCGCCGAGCGCGTCGCCGACGGCCAGGCCCAGCAGGGCGCCGCGGGCCCGGTCGCGGAGTTCTGCGGCGCCGCCGGGCGCCGGGACCGGGGGAATGCAGGCGGTGGATGGCATACGAGGCCTCTCCTCCGGGGGCTCCGACCAGGGCGCGGAACCCTTTGCGGATGTGTCCCACCGGAGCGGCCCGGCAGAGCCTCGGAGAACCCAGCATCACCCGGTCGACATCTGTGCAGAGGTCAACACGGATGAGCGGGCGATGGTAAAACCGCAGGTTAGCCCAGCCTTCCCTTGCTGGTGGCGGGGAATTTCACGGCGTAGTGTCGGTGTTGTCGAAAAGTGGATTCAATCTAAAGTTAGCTTTGCCTAAGCTTCCTGGGGGACCTTCATGGCGATCATCGACACCGAGGCGACGCTGCACGAGGCGCACCGCGACAACCACACGCACCGCGATGTGAACGGCGGCTGGCTGCGCCCCGCCGTGTTCGGTGCGATGGACGGCCTGGTCTCCAACCTGGCGCTGATGACCGGTGTCGCGGGCGGGGCCGTCGGCCAGAACGCCATCGTGCTGACCGGGCTCGCGGGCCTGGCCGCCGGCGCCTTCTCCATGGCGGCGGGCGAGTACACCTCCGTCGCCTCGCAGCGCGAACTCGTCGAAGCCGAACTGGACGTGGAGCGGCGGGAGTTGAGAAAGCACCCGCAGGACGAGGAGGCCGAGCTCGCGGCGCTGTACGAGGCGCGTGGCGTCGAGCCCGCACTGGCCCGGGAGGTGGCGCGGCAGCTCTCGCGCGACCCCGAGCAGGCGCTGGAGATCCACGCCCGCGAGGAGCTCGGCATCGACCCGGGCGATCTGCCCTCGCCGCTGGTCGCCGCCGTGTCGAGCTTCGGCTCCTTCGCCCTGGGCGCCCTGCTGCCGGTACTGCCGTATCTGCTCGGTGCCACCGTGCTGTGGCCGGCGGTGCTGCTCGCTCTGCTCGGCCTCTTCGGCTGCGGTGCCGTGGTGGCCAGGGTGACGGCGCGGTCCTGGTGGTACAGCGGTCTGCGGCAGCTCGCGCTGGGTGGCGCGGCGGCCGGTGTGACGTACGCCCTCGGCAGTCTGTTCGGAACGGCCGTAGGATAGTCAGGACGGAACTTATGCGGTGGGACGCATAAGTAACCGTTACTCGCTGGTTTCGAATGCTTAACCACTGGGCATGAGCCGTAAGCGCTCGAGCAACGAGGCTCGCGGCGCGCCGGTGGAGTGGGCGAAGACGCTCCCTCCACCCCCTTTTGGGCCGACGGACATCGATCTGCTCCGCTCGGTCACCACATACTTCTCGCCACCGTGCGCGTACCCCCGCCGCGACACCGTGGCGTCCGCATGTTGGAACGGAGTATCCGGTTCCCGGGAATCGCTCCATCATGTAACCTGCACGAAATTTTGAGCACACTCAGCAGAGGGCCAACGTCGTCCCTCGGCACCCTCACATGCCACTTGACGACGACGGGAGAGCCGATGCGTACGCCGCGCCAGCCGTCCCAGCACTCCATGAATGGCCAGAACTGGTCTTTCATGGATGCTCGCCCTGCTGCGCAGGGTATGTACGACCCCCGCAACGAGAAGGACGCCTGTGGCGTCGGTTTCGTGGCCACCCTCACCGGCGAGGCGAGCCATGCGCTGGTCGAGCAGGCACTCACGGTGCTGCGCAACCTCGAACACCGAGGCGCCACCGGCTCCGAGCCCGACTCCGGTGACGGCGCGGGCATCCTCTCGCAGGTCCCGGACGCCTTCTTCCGCGAGGTGGCCGGCTTCGAGCTCCCCGAGGCCGGCGGATACGCCGTCGGCATCGCCTTCCTCCCCGAGGACGGCACCGACGACGTCGTCGCGCGGATCGAGACGATCGCCGCCGAGGAGGGCCTCACGGTCCTCGGCTGGCGCGAGGTCCCCGTCGCCCCCGCGCTGCTGGGCGCCACCGCCCGCTCGACGATGCCCGCCTTCCGGCAGATCTTCGTCTCCGGCGGGGACGACCGGAAGGGCATCGAGCTCGACCGCACGGCCTTCGTGCTGCGCAAGCGCGCCGAGCGCGAGGCGGGGGTCTACTTCCCCTCCCTCTCCGCCCGCACGATCGTCTACAAGGGCATGCTGACCACCGGTCAGCTGGAGCCCTTCTTCCCGGACCTGTCCGACCGCCGCTTCGCCTCCGCGATCGCGCTCGTCCACTCGCGCTTCTCCACGAACACCTTCCCCTCGTGGCCGCTCGCGCACCCGTACCGCTTCGTCGCGCACAACGGTGAGATCAACACCGTCAAGGGCAACCGCAACTGGATGCAGGCCCGCGAGTCGCAGCTCGTCTCCGACCTGTTCGGCGACCGCGAGCTCGACCGGATCTTCCCGGTGTGCACCCCGGACGCCTCCGACTCCGCGTCCTTCGACGAGGTGCTCGAACTGCTGCACCTCGGCGGCCGTTCGCTGCCGCACTCCGTGCTGATGATGATCCCGGAGGCGTGGGAGAACCACGACTCCATGGACCCGGCCCGGCGCGCCTTCTACCAGTTCCACTCCACGATGATGGAGCCCTGGGACGGCCCGGCCTGTGTCACCTTCACCGACGGCACCCAGGTCGGCGCCGTGCTCGACCGCAACGGTCTGCGCCCCGGCCGCTACTGGGTCACCGACGAGGGCCTCGTCGTCCTCGGCTCCGAGGTCGGCGTCCTCGACATCGACCCCGCGAAGGTCGTCCGCAAGGGACGCCTCCAGCCCGGCAAGATGTTCCTCGTCGACACCGTCGAGCACCGCATCATCGAGGACGACGAGATCAAGGCCGGTCTCGCCGCCGAGCAGCCGTACGCCGAGTGGCTGGAGGCCGGTGAGATCGAGCTGGGCGACCTGCCCGAGCGCGAGCACATCGTGCACACCCACGCCTCGGTCACCCGCCGCCAGCAGACCTTCGGCTACACCGAGGAAGAACTGCGCGTCATCCTCGCCCCGATGGCCAAGTCCGGCGCCGAGCCGATCGGTTCGATGGGCACCGACTCGCCGATCGCCGCGCTGAGCGAGCGCCCGCGCCTGCTCTTCGACTACTTCACCCAGCTGTTCGCGCAGGTCACCAACCCGCCGCTGGACGCCATCCGCGAGGAGCTCGTCACCTCGCTGCGCTCCTCCCTCGGCCCCTCCGGCAACCTGCTCGACCCGGTCGCCGCGTCCTGTCGCAGCGTCCTGCTGCCCTTCCCGGTCATCGACAACGACGAGCTGGCCAAGCTCATCCACATCAACGCCGACGGCGACCTGCCCGGCTTCAAGGCCGCGACGCTGTCCGGTCTGTACCGGGTCTCCGGCGGCGGCGACGCCCTCGCCGCGCGCATCGACGACATCTGTGCCGAGACCGACGCCGCCATCGAGAACGGCGCCGGCCTGATCGTCCTGTCGGACCGTCACTCCGACGCCGAGCACGCGCCGATCCCGTCGCTGCTGCTCACCGCGGCCGTCCACCACCACCTCATCCGCACCAAGCAGCGCACCCGCGTGGGCCTGCTGGTCGAGGCCGGCGACGTCCGCGAGGTCCACCACGTCGCCCTGCTCATCGGCTTCGGCGCCGCCGCGGTCAACCCCTACCTGGCGATGGAGTCCGTCGAGGACCTCGTCCGCGCGGGCACCTTCCTGTCGGACATCGAGCCCGAGCAGGCCATCCGCAACCTGATCTACGCGCTCGGCAAGGGCGTCCTGAAGGTCATGTCCAAGATGGGCATCTCCACCGTCGCCTCCTACCGCGGCGCCCAGGTCTTCGAGGCCGTCGGTCTCGACAGCGCCTTCGTGGAGAAGTACTTCAACGGCACCGCCACCAAGATCGGCGGCGTCGGCATCGACGTCGTCGCCAAGGAGGTCGCCGCCCGCCACGCCAAGGCCTACCCGGCCAGCGGCATCGCGCCCGCCCACCGCGCCCTGGAGATCGGCGGCGAGTACCAGTGGCGGCGCGAGGGCGAACCGCACCTGTTCGACCCGGAGACGGTCTTCCGCCTCCAGCACTCCACGCGCAGCGCGCGCTACGACATCTTCAAGAAGTACACGGACCGCGTGAACGAGCAGTCCGAGCGGCTGATGACGCTGCGCGGCCTGTTCGGCTTCACCTCCGACCGCCCGTCGATCCCCGTCGACGAGGTCGAGCCGGTCAGCGAGATCGTCAAGCGCTTCTCCACCGGCGCCATGTCGTACGGCTCCATCTCCAAGGAGGCGCACGAGACCCTCGCCATCGCCATGAACCAGTTGGGCGGCAAGTCCAACACCGGTGAGGGCGGCGAGGACCCGGAGCGCCTGTACGACCCGGCGCGCCGCTCGTCGATCAAGCAGGTCGCCTCCGGCCGCTTCGGCGTCACCTCCGAGTACCTCGTCAACGCCGACGACATCCAGATCAAGATGGCCCAGGGCGCCAAGCCCGGCGAGGGCGGCCAGCTGCCCGGCCACAAGGTCTACCCGTGGGTGGCCAAGACCCGGCACAGCACCCCCGGTGTCGGCTTGATCTCCCCGCCGCCGCACCACGACATCTACTCCATCGAGGACCTGGCTCAGCTGATCCACGACCTCAAGAACGCCAACCCGCAGGCCCGCATCCACGTGAAGCTGGTCTCCGAGGTCGGCGTCGGCACGGTTGCCGCGGGTGTCTCCAAGGCGCACGCGGACGTGGTCCTCATCTCCGGTCACGACGGCGGCACCGGTGCCTCCCCGCTGACCTCGCTCAAGCACGCGGGCGGCCCCTGGGAGCTCGGCCTCGCCGAGACCCAGCAGACCCTGCTGCTCAACGGCCTGCGCGACCGGATCGTCGTGCAGACCGACGGCCAGCTCAAGACCGGCCGCGACGTCGTCATCGCCGCGCTGCTGGGCGCCGAGGAGTTCGGTTTCGCGACCGCGCCGCTCGTCGTCTCCGGCTGCGTCATGATGCGCGTCTGCCACCTGGACACCTGCCCGGTCGGCATCGCCACCCAGAACCCGCTGCTGCGCGAGCGGTTCGCCGGCAAGGCCGAGTACGTCGTGAACTTCTTCAAGTTCATCGCCGAGGAGGTCCGCGAGATCCTCGCCGAGCTGGGCTTCCGCTCCATCCAGGAGGCCGTCGGCCACGCCGAGGCGCTCGACGTCACCCGTGCCGTCGACCACTGGAAGGCCCAGGGCCTGGACCTGGCCCCGCTCTTCCACGTGCCCGAGCTGCCCGAGGGCGCGGTGCGCCACCAGGTCGTCGAGCAGGACCACGGTCTGGCGAAGGCGCTCGACAACGAGCTGGTCAAGCTGGCCGCCGACGCGCTGGCCGCGAACTCCGCGACCGACGCCCAGCCGGTCCGCGCCCAGGTCGCGATCCGCAACATCAACCGCACGGTCGGCACCATGCTCGGCCACGAGGTGACGAAGAAGTTCGGTGGCGCGGGCCTGCCCGACGACACCATCGACATCACCTTCACCGGCTCGGCGGGCCAGTCCTTCGGCGCCTTCCTGCCGCGCGGCGTCACGCTGCGCCTGGAGGGCGACGCCAACGACTACGTCGGCAAGGGCCTGTCCGGCGGCCGCGTGGTCGTCCGCCCGGACCGGGGCGCCGACCACCTCGCCGAGTACTCGACGATCGCGGGCAACACCATCGCCTACGGCGCCACCGGCGGCGAACTGTTCCTGCGCGGTCGCACGGGCGAGCGGTTCTGTGTCCGCAACTCCGGCGCGCTGGTGGTCTCCGAGGGCGTGGGCGACCACGGCTGCGAGTACATGACCGGTGGTCACGCGGTGGTCCTCGGCGAGACGGGCCGCAACTTCGCGGCCGGCATGTCCGGCGGCATCGCCTACGTGATCGACCTCGACCGCGACAACGTCAACGTCGCCAGCGTGAGCGCCGTCGAGGCGCTCGACGACACCGACCGGCAGTGGCTGCACGACGTCGTGCGCCGCCACCAGGAGGAGACCGGCTCCACGGTCGCCGAGAAGCTGCTCGCCGAGTGGGACACCGCGGTGAACCGCTTCAGCAAGATCATCCCCAGCACCTACAAGGCAGTGCTCGCCGCCAAGGACGCCGCCGAGCGAGACGGTCTGTCCGAGACCGAGATCACCGAGAAGATGATGGAGGCGGCGATCAATGGCTGATCCGAAGGGCTTTCTCAACCACGGCCGCGAGGTCGCCAAGTCCCGTCCCGTCGAGGTGCGCCTGAAGGACTGGAACGAGGTCTACGTCCCCGGCTCCCTGCTGCCGATCATCAGCAAGCAGGCCGGCCGCTGCATGGACTGCGGCATCCCGTTCTGTCACAACGGCTGTCCGCTGGGGAACCTGATCCCCGAGTGGAACGACTACGCCTACCGCGAGGACTGGGCCGCCGCCTCCGAGCGCCTGCACGCCACCAACAACTTCCCGGAGTTCACGGGCCGTCTGTGCCCCGCTCCGTGCGAGTCGGCGTGTGTGCTCGGCATCAACCAGCCGGCCGTCACCATCAAGAACGTCGAGGTCTCGATCATCGACAAGGCGTGGGAGACCGGTGACGTCGCCGCGCGGGCCCCTGAGCGCCTGTCCGGCAAGACCGTCGCGGTCATCGGCTCGGGCCCGGCGGGCCTGGCCGCCGCCCAGCAGCTCACCCGGGCCGGCCACACCGTCGCGGTGTACGAGCGCGCCGACCGCGTCGGCGGCCTGCTGCGCTACGGCATCCCCGAGTTCAAGATGGAGAAGCGGCACATCAACCGCCGTATCGAGCAGATGCGCGCGGAGGGCACCCGCTTCCGTACCGGTGTCGAGATCGGCGTCGACCTCAAGGCGACCGACCTGAAGAAGCGGTACGACGCGGTCGTCATCGCCGCCGGCGCCACCACCGCCCGCGACCTGCCCGTCCCGGGCCGGGAGCTCAAGGGCGTCCACCAGGCGATGGAGTACCTGCCCCTGGCCAACAAGGTCCAGGAGGGCGACTTCGTGGCGCCGCCGATCTCGGCCGAGGGCAAGCACGTCGTGGTCATCGGCGGTGGCGACACCGGCGCCGACTGCGTGGGCACCGCCCACCGCCAGGGCGCGGCCTCCGTCACCCAGCTGGAGATCATGCCCCGGCCGAACGACGAGCGGCACCCGCTCGCCCAGCCGTGGCCGACCTTCCCCATGCTGTACAAGGTCACCTCCGCGCACGAGGAGGGCGGCGAGCGCGTCTACTCCGTCTCGACCACTCACTTCGAGGGCGACGAGGACGGCAACGTCCAGTGGCTGCACCTGACCGAGGTGGAGTTCGTCGACGGCAAGCTGACCGCCAAGCCGGGCACGGAGCGCAAGATCCCCGCCCAGCTGGTGACGCTGGCGATGGGCTTCACGGGCACCGACCGGGAGAACGGCCTGGTGGAGCAGTTCGGCCTGGAGCTCGACGAGCGCGGCAACGTCGCCCGCGACGCCGACTTCCAGACCAACGTGCCGGGCGTGTTCGTCGCCGGTGACGCCGGCCGCGGCCAGTCCCTCATCGTGTGGGCGATCGCCGAGGGCCGTTCGGCGGCCAGGGGCGTCGACCGCTTCCTGACGGGCGCCAGCGACCTGCCGGCCCCGATCCGTCCGACGGACCGCTCGCTCATGGTCTGACGGATCCGACGGATCCCGTAAAACCCGTAAAACCCGTAAAAGACGTCCCGTACAAAGGCGTACGGAACACAGACGGCGCCTGCCCGCCTCCCCGACCGGAACTGGGCAGGCGCCGTCGCATGTCCGCGCTCAGATCGCGGTGAACTGCGCGACCTTCGCGGCGGCGCACACCACCAGCAGGAGCAGCAGCGCCCCGCACGCCACGGCCTGCACCAGCGCGCGCCGCCCGTCGCGGGGCGCGTACGCGTAGGCCAGGGTCACCACCGCGCCCGTCAGCAGACCGCCGAGGTGACCCTGCCAGGAGGTGAGTGAGGCGGAGAGGACCATCCACAGCACCAGGCCGATCATGAACCGGTTGACGGACTCCATGTCGGCGCCCAGCCGGCGGGCCATGACGTAGTAGGCGGCGCCCAGGCCGAAGATCGCACCCGACGCGCCGACGGTGAGCTCGTCCGGCGCGATCAGCAGCACCAGGACCGAACCGCCCAGCGCCGACAGCAGGTACAGGGCGAGATAGCGGACGCGGCCGAGCTGACCCTCCACCATCCGGCCCAGGTTCCACAGGCACGCCATGTTCATCACGATGTGCAGGATGCCGAACGAGCCTTCGCCGACCGGCATATGGAGGAAGGCTCCGGTCAGCAGCCGGTACCACTCCCCGTTCGCGAGACCCTCCGCGGTGAGGTCCGAGGAGTACGGGTACTCCCACAGCCAGTGCCCGCCGTCCGCGTCCACCAGCCCCGAGCCCAGCATCCCGAACCGGTCCACGATCTCGGGACGTATCAACTCGGCCAGGTAGGCCAGCACGTTGAGCCCGATCAGGACGTACGTCACCAGCGGCACGGCCGTGATCCGGCCGCCGAAGGCCGTGCGGGCCTGGCGCACCGAACGCGCGCCCTCCTTCACGCACTCCACGCACTGATGGCCGACGGCGGCCTCCCGCATGCAGTTCGGGCAGATGTAGCGGTCGCAGCGGGTGCAGCGGACGTGGGACTCCACCTTGGGATGGCGGTAGCAGGTGGTGACGGTGGACTCGGACTCCACGTCGGCTCCTCGGGAAAAGGGTGGGCAGGTCGGCGAGCCGGTGGGGACGGCGGGGAACAAACTATCGAACGACTGTGGGCCGAAACGGAGCCGGGGCGGCGGTGCCGTAACCTCGCACGAAGCGGTTCGAACGGAGGGGGAGTCCGTATGTCGGCGATCAGTCTCGGCAAGGTGGAGCAGAGCGCTCCCGCGCTGGTCGACCTGTACAAACGGGCCGGGACGTCCCTCGAACGGCAGGGACTGGGCGGCCTGCGGGCCGCGGTCTACCTCGTCGTCGATTACTCCGGCTCGATGAAGCCGTACTACGAGGACGGCAGCGTGCAGGCGCTCGCCGACCGGGTGCTGGGACTGTCCGCGCACCTCGACGACGACGGCCGGGTCCCGGTGGTCTTCTTCTCCACCGACATCGACGCCGTCACCGACATCGCGCTCGACGACCACCAGGGGCGTATCGAGCGGATCGTGGCCGGACTCGGCCACATGGGCAGGACCAGTTACCACCTGGCGATGGACGCCGTGATCGACCACTACCTCGACAGCGGCTCCACCGCACCCGCCCTCGTGGTCTTCCAGACCGACGGCGGCCCGATCAACAAGCTCGCCGCGGAACGCTATCTGTGCAAGGCGGCGAAGCTGCCGCTGTTCTGGCAGTTCGTCGGCTTCGGCGACCCGGACAGCCGCCAGTTCGACTATCTGCGCAGGCTCGACGAACTCGCCGTGCCGGACAAGCGGGTGGTCGACAACGCCGGCTTCTTCCACGCGGGCACGGACCCCCGGAAGGTCTCGGACGCGGAGCTGTACGACCGGCTGCTGGGCGACTTCCCCAAGTGGCTCGTGGCGGCCCGGGCCGCGGGGATCGTCGCCTGACCGTCGGGCGGCCGGCCGCCCGTACGGCCGCGGCCGTGTTCGGTCTCACACCGTGACCGGCCGACGGCGACGGCCCGCCTGTTGGCTTGGGCGCACCGCCGTGCCACCCTGAGGTTGATCCGAGGGGGAGGCCGCGCATGGACGGCGCACGATCGGTGAACGAAGCGACGGGGAAAGCGAGTTCGGCCCGCCGGGGCGACCCCGGCAAGGGCGAGAAGCTCGCCGACTGGGCCGACGGACGGCTCGGCCTCTACGCGCTGGCCAAGGCCAACATGCGCAAGGTGTTCCCGGACCACTGGTCCTTCATGCTGGGCGAGGTCTGCCTCTACAGCTTCCTGATCCTGATCCTCACCGGCGTCTACCTCACCCTGTTCTTCGAACCGAGCAGCGCCGAGGTCGCCTACCACGGTCCGTACGCCCCGCTCAACGGCGTCCTGATGACCAAGGCCTACGAGTCCACGCTCCACATCAGCTTCGAGGTGCGCGGCGGGCTGCTGATCCGCCAGATCCACCACTGGGCGGCGCTGGTCTTCGTCACCGGCATGCTCGTGCACATGATGCGGGTGTTCTTCACCGGCGCCTTCCGCAAGCCGCGCGAGATCAACTGGCTGTTCGGCTGGACCCTGCTGATGCTCGGCATCCTCACCGGCCTGACCGGCTACTCGCTCCCCGACGACCTGCTCTCCGGCACCGGCATCCGCTTCGCCGACGGCGCGATCCTGTCCATCCCGGTCGTGGGGACGTACATCTCGTTCTTCCTCTTCGGCGGCGAGTTCCCCGGGCACGACATCATCTCCCGGCTGTTCCCGGTCCATGTCCTGCTGCTGCCCGGGATCATGCTCGGCCTGGTGGTGGCCCATCTGATCCTGGTCTTCTACCACAAGCACACGCAGTACCCGGGCCCCGGCCGCGACCAGAAGTCGGTCGTCGGGATGCCCTTCCTGCCGGTCTACATGGCCAAGGCGGGCGGCTTCTTCTTCCTCACCTTCGGCGTGCTGGTCGTCATGGGCGGCATCGCCAGCATCAACCCCGTCTGGGCCTTCGGCCCCTACCGGCCCGACCTGGTCACCACCGGCGCCCAGCCCGACTGGTACCTCGGCTTCTCCGAGGGACTGATCCGGGTGATGCCGGGCTGGGAGATCAACGTCTGGGGACACACCCTGGTGCCGGGCGTCCTCATCCCGTTCTCGCTCTTCCCGCTGATCCTGCTCGCCCTCGGCGTCTACCCCTTCGTCGAGGCGTGGATCACCGGCGACCGGCGCGAGCACCACATCCTGGACCGGCCGCGCAACATGCCCGTGCGCACCGGCCTGGGCGCGGCCTGGCTCAGCCTGTACGGCGTGCTGCTGATCGGCGGCGGCAACGACATCGTCGCCACCCATCTGCACCTGTCCATCAACGCGATCACCTGGTCCGTACGGATCGGCGTCTTCGTCCTGCCGGTGCTCACCTTCACCGTCACCAAGCGGATCTGCCTCGGCCTCCAGCGCCGCGACCGGGACAGCGTGCTGCACGGCAGGGAGACCGGCACGATCAAGATGCTGCCGCACGGCGAGTACGTCGAGGTCCACGAACCCCTCCCGCAGGGACGGCTGTTCACCCTCACCCAGCACGAGCAGAACCCGCCGTACGAGATCGGGCCGCGCGTCGACGCGGGCGGGGTGCGCCGGCCCGTCACGGTCTCCCAACGGGTACGGGAACGGCTGGCCCGCGCGATGTTCGGGCCCGGGACACACATACCGAAGCCCACCCCCGAGGAGCACCGGGAACTCACCGCGGGCGACCACCACCACTGAGCACCACGTCCCGGCACTCCTGCGGGCCGCCCCAGGCGGCGAGCAGGACCCGGGCCCTGGCCAGCCACAGGGACAGGTCGAACTCCGCCGTGTAGCCGATCGCGCCGTGCAGCTGCAACGCCGTACGGGCCGTGGCGTACGCCGCCTCGCAGGCGCTCACCTTCGCCGCGGCCACGTCCGCCGGGTCCATCGTCACCGCCGCGCCCAGCACCAGGGGGCGCGCGAACTCCAGGGCGATCCTGGCGTCGGCCAGCCGGTGCTTGACCGCCTGGAACGAGCCCACCGGCACACCGAACTGCACGCGCCGCCCCACATGGGCCACCGTCCGCTCCAGCAGCGCCAGGCCGACGCCGAGGGCCTGCGCGGCGGTGGCCAGCCTGGCCCACAGCAGGGCCCGCGCCCACGGCGGCTCCGGGTCGAGCAGTTCCCCGCCCGGCAGCAGGGGAGTGAGCCGGCGGACCGGGTCCAGGGACGGGCGCACCGGACCGTGACCGGGGGCCAGACGCAGGCCGTCGGGGCCGAGCGCGAGCAGCAGGTCCGCCGTGTCGCCGTCCAGCGCACAGCCGTCCGGCCCGGCCGACAGCGTCGCCGTCAGGGTGCCGTCGGCCAGCGACGGCAGGAAGCGCTTCGCCGGGCCCGGCCGCTCCGACCCGCCCAGCAGCACCGCGGCCGCGACCGTCTCCACCAGCGGGCCCGGCGCCGCGTGCCTGCCCAACTCCACGAAGGCGAGCGCGAGTTCCACCGGTCGCGGGCCCAGCCCCGCGTACTCCTCGGGCACCGCCAGCGCGAACACCCCCGCCTGCGCGATCCGGGACCACAGCGCCCGGCCGCGCGCGCTCTCGCCGCGCCCCCAGGCCCGGGCGACCTCGGGCGGCCCGGCGGCCGTCAGCATCGCGTCGAGCGAGCGCGTGAACTCCCGCTGCTCGGCGTCGAGGAGGAAACGCATCAACGGCGTCCCTTCGGCAGGCCGAGCAGCCGCTCGGCGACGATGTCGCGCTGGATCTCGTTGGTGCCCGCGTAGATCGGACCCGCGAGGGAGAAGACATAGCGCTCGCACCAGTCGGAGTCCGCCGCCTCGCCCTCGGGACCCAGCAGATCCAGGGCCGTCTCGTGCAGCGCGATGTCGTACTCCGACCAGAAGACCTTGTTCGCGCTGGCCTCCGGGCCGATCCGGTCGCCGTCCAGGAACCGGGCCGCGGCCGCGTAGGTGTACAACTGGTGGGCGCGGGCGCCGATCAGCGCGTCGGCGACCCGGGCCCGCGCGTGCGCCGGGCAGCCCCGCTCCCGCCACAGCCGCAGCAGCCGGTCGGCGGAGGCGAGGAAACGGCCCGGGGAGCGCAGGGTGAGGCCGCGCTCGTCGGCGGCCGTCGACATCGCGACCCGCCAGCCCTGCCCCGCCTCCCCGACGACGTCCTCGTCCGGGACGAACACCTCGTCCAGGAACACCTCCGCGAACGCCGGTCTGCCGTCCAGCCGCCCGATGGGGCGCACCGTGACACCGGGCGCGCGCAGATCGAACATCAGGCACGTCAGGCCCTGATGAGGTCTCGGCAGATCCGGCTCGCTGCGGAACAGGCCGAACGCCCGGTCCGCGAACGCCGCCCGCGACGACCACGTCTTCTGCCCGCTCAACAGCCAGCCGCCGTCCGCCCGTACGGCCTTCGAGCGCAGCGACGCCAGGTCCGAGCCGGCCTCCGGCTCCGACCACGCCTGCGCCCAGACCACCTCGCCGCGGGCCATGGGCGGCAGCACCCGGGCGCGCTGCTCCTCGGTGCCGTGCTCGAAGAGGGTCGGGGCGAGCAGCCCGATGCCGTTCTGGCCGACGCGGCCCGGCGCGCCCGCCGCGTAGTACTCCTCCTCGAACACCAGCCAGCGGATCAGCCCCGCGTCCCGGCCGCCGTACCGGGCGGGCCAGTCGACCACCGACCAGCGGTCCGCGGCCAGTTCGGCCTCCCAGGCGCGATGCGCCGCGAAGCCCTCCGCGGTCTCCAGGGACGGCAGCGGGGTGCGCGGCACATGCGCGCCGAGCCAGGCGCGGACCTCGGCGCGGAAGGCCTCGTCGGCCGGAGAGTGGGTGAGGTCCACGGGTCGCCGTCCCTCCCGTCGTTCTTCCCTAACAAGTGTTTGGTAGGTTAGCGTGGGCCCATGACAGACGTCGAGGGTCCGGCAGTCGATCGTCCGGCAGGTGACCGTCCGGCATACGAACCCGGACACGGACTGCTGCGCGGACGCGGCGCCGTCATCACCGCGGCGGCCGGCACCGGCATCGGCGGCGCGACCGCACGCCGCTTCCTGGAGGAGGGCGCGCACGTCGTCATCTCCGACGCCCACGCCCGGCGGCTGAAGGAGCACGAGGCCGCGCTCGCCGCGGAGTTCGGCCCCCAAGCGGTCACCGCACTGCCCTGCGACGTCACCGACGAGGCCCAGGTGCGTGCCCTGTTCGACACCGCCGCGGCCCGGCACGGACACCTGGACATCGTCGTCAACAACGCCGGACTCGGCGGCACCGCCACCCTCGTCGACATGACCGACACCCAGTGGTCCCGCGTCCTGGACGTGACACTGAACGGCACGTTCCGCTGCACCCGGGCGGCCCTGCGCGCGATGCGGGACACCGGCCGCGGCGGGGTGATCGTCAACAACGCCTCCGTCGTCGGCTGGCGCGCCCAGGCCGGACAGGCGCACTACGCCGCCGCGAAGGCCGGCGTCATGGCCCTCACCCGGTGCGCGGCCGTCGAGGCGGCGGAGTACGGCGTCAGGGTCAACGCCGTCGCACCGAGCCTCGCCATGCACCCGCACCTGGCCAAGGTGACGACCCCCGAACTGCTCGCGCAGCTCACCGCCCGCGAGGCCTTCGGCCGGTACGCCGAGCCCTGGGAAGTGGCCAACGTGATCGTGTTCCTGGCCTCCGGCTACTCCTCGTACCTCACCGGAGAGGTCGTCTCCGTCAGCAGTCAGCACCCCTAGGAGCAGCGATCACAATGGACCCGTGCCGACCAAGAAGAAGCCCCAGGTGACCGCAGCCCCCGCCCGCCGCGGCGAACTCCTCAGCACCGCCGCCGAGGTCTTCGCCGAACAGGGCTACAACGCCACCACCGTGCGCAAGATCGCCGACCACGCGGGCATGCTCGCGGGCAGCCTCTACTACCACTTCGACTCCAAGGAGTCGATGCTGGAGGAGATCCTGCGCACCTTCCTCGACGAGCTCTGGGGCGGCTACGACACGGTCCTGGCCGCCGGACTGGGCCCCCGCGAGACCCTGGAGGCCCTGGTCACCGAGTCGTTCCGGGAGATCGACCGGCACCGCGCCGCCGTCGCGATCTACCAGAAGGAGTCCCGGCAGCTCGTGGCGCAGGAACGGTTCGCGTTCCTCGCCGAGTCGCAGCGCAAGTTCGAGAAGGCGTGGCTGTCCACGCTGGAGCGCGGGGTCGCCGACCGGGCCTTCCGCGCCGACCTGGACGTCCGCCTCACCTACCGGTTCGTCCGCGACACGGTCTGGGTCGCCGCGTCCTGGTACCGGCCGGGCGGACAGCACAGCCCGGAGGAGATCGCCCGGCAGTACCTGTCGATGGTGCTCGACGGGATCGCCGTACGGGCATAGCCGGAAGCCGGAAGCCGGAAGCCGGAAGCCGGGCGCCCGGCGCGGAGCCGCAGCACCCTGACCCAGCACGCACCTCAGCAAGTGATCCGTCGTCACTCAACGCGAACCACTGGGGAGTCGCCATGGCCGAGGCCTACATCGTCGAAGCGGTCCGTACACCCGTAGGACGGCGTGGGGGAGGGCTCAGCGGCGTGCACCCGGCCGATCTGGGCGCCCATGTGCTGAAGGAGCTCGTCGCCCGCGCCGCGCTCGACCCGGCCGCCGTCGACGACGTCGTCTTCGGCTGCCTGGACGCGGTGGGCCCGCAGGCCGGGGACATCGCCCGCACCGCCTGGCTCGCGGCCGGACTGCCCCAGGAAGTGCCCGGCGTGACCGTGGACCGGCAGTGCGGCTCCTCGCAGCAGGCCGTGCACTTCGCGGCCCAGGCCGTGCTCTCCGGCACCCAGGACCTGGTGGTGGCCGGCGGCGTGCAGAACATGTCCCAGATCCCCATCGCCTTCGCCATCCGGCAGGCCGCCGAACCGCTCGGCTTCACCCAGGGCCCCTTCGCCGGCAGCGAGGGCTGGCGGGCCCGCTACGGCGACCGGCCCGTGAACCAGTTCGCCGGCGCCGAGATGATCGCCGCGAAGTGGGGGATCGACCGGGAGGAACAGGAGGAGTTCGCGCTGCGCTCCCACCGGCGCGCCCTGCGTGCCATCGACGAGGGCCGCTTCGAACGGGAGATCGCCCCCCACGGTCACGTCGCCGTCGACGAGGGACCGCGCCGGGACACCTCGGCGGAGAAGATGGCCGCGCTGAAGCCGGTCATCGACGGCGGCACCGTCACCGCGGCCTGCTCCTCCCAGGTCTCCGACGGCGCCGCGGCCCTGCTGCTGGCCTCGGAGCGGGCGGTGCGCGAACACGGACTGCGGCCCCGGGCGCGGGTGCACCACCTCTCCGTGCGCGGCGAGGACCCGATCCGCATGCTGACCGCGCCCATCCCGGCCACCGACCACGCCCTGAAGAAAACCGGCCTGTCCATCCACGACATCGACCTCGTCGAGATCAACGAGGCCTTCGCCCCGGTCGTCCTGGCCTGGCTGAAGGAGACCGGCGCCGACCCGGCGAAGGTCAACGTCAACGGCGGCGCGATAGCCCTGGGACACCCGCTGGGCGCCACCGGCGCCAAACTGATGACCACGCTGCTGCACGAACTGGAACGCACCGGCACCCGCTACGGCCTGCAGACCATGTGCGAGGGCGGGGGCCAGGCCAACGTGACGATCATCGAGAGGCTCTGAGCCGCCCGCGCGGGCAGGCCGTGCGGCTCGACGAGAGGCTCCGAGCCGCTCCCGCACCCCGGCCGTGCCGGTCAGCGGGTGCCGGCGAGCCGCTCCCGCGCCTCCTCCGCCTCCCGCATGATCCGCCCCACCAGCTCCGCGCACGACGGCAGGTCGTCGATCACCCCGGCGACCTGCCCGGACGCCATCACCCCCAGATCGGTCCTGCCGTCCACCATCGCGGCCCTCAGCAGCATCGGCGTGTTCGCCGCGAGCAGGACCTGACTCCAGGCCAGATCATGACCACGTCTGAGCGCGAGACCGTCGCGGACCATGCGCCGCCAGGTCAGCCCGGACAGCCTCCGGAACGCCGCCGCCCGGCGCAGGGCCTCGAACAGCGCCCGGCCCCGGCCCGCGTCCTCCAGCGACCCGACCAGCTCCGTACGCAGCATGCGGTGCGGCAGCCCGTCCACCGCGCGCGTCACCGTCACGTCCCGCACCGTCGCCGCCAGATACCGCGCCTTCACCGCGTCCGGCACCGGCGAGTCCGAGGTCAGCAGGAACCGGGTGCCCATGGCGATGCCCGCCGCCCCGTACGCCAGCGCCGCGACCAGCCCCCGCCCGTCGAAGAACCCGCCCGCCGCCACCACCGGCAGGTCCACCGCGTCCACGACCTGCGGCAGCAGCACCGACGTCGCCACCTCGCCGGTGTGCCCGCCGCCCTCCCCGCCCTGCACCACCACCGCGTCCGCGCCCCACGCCGCCACCTTCTCGGCATGGCGGCGCGCGCCCACCGAGGGGATGACCACCACGCCCGCCTCCTTCAGCTCGGCGATCAGCTCACGGGACGGGGCCAGGGCGAACGACGCGACCCGCACCCCCTCCTCGACGATGATCCGCACCCGGTCGCCCGCGTCGGCCGCGTCCGCGCGCAGGTTCACCCCGAACGGCGCGTCCGTACGCGAGGCGACCTCCCGTATCGCCGTCCGCAACTGGTCGAGGGTCATCGTCGCCGAGGCCAGGACGCCCAGCGCGCCCGCGTTCGCCGCCGCCGACACCAGCCGCGGACCCGCCACCCACCCCATCCCCGTCTGCATGACCGGGTGCCGGACCCCGACCAGCCGGGTGAACGCCGTCTCCATCAGACCCCCGTCCGGTCCGGGACCTCCCGGGCGCGGGTGTCCGCCGGGTCGATCACCTCCCGGATCAGCCGCAGTTCCCCGCCGGTCGGCTCACGGGTCCGGGGCACCTCCGGCGGGACCACGAGCGCGAACCCGGTCGCCTCCCGCACCTGCTCGACACTCACCCCCGGATGCAGTGACGCCAGCCGCATGGCGTGGTCGGGCGTGGCGAAGTCGAAGACACCGAGATCGGAGACGACCCGCGGGATCCGGTGGAAGCGCGCCGTGCCGGGGTGCCGGGCCGCCCGGTCGTACCCCACCCCGCACACCATGTCGACCCGCTCCACGAACACCCGCCGGGAGTGCCTGGGGATCCAGTAACTCGTCGGGTTGTTCAATGTGTTGACCGGAGCGCCCCGGACGCCGAGCAACTGCCGCCGGGGTGCGGCCCAGTCGCCGATGCAGGAGATGTTCTGGTTGCCGAACCGGTCGATCTGGCTCGCGCCCATCATCACGTGCCGTCGTCCGCCGCTGACCAGCTCCAGATGCTGACGGTAGGGCAGCCGGCCCTCGACCGTGCCGTCGGCGTCCACGAGGAGCGCCTCGCCGTCGGTCAGCAGCAGATCCGGCGCGAAGGTGAGCCGGGCGAGCCGTGCGCCCACGGACGGGATCACCCCGCCCATCGGGCTCGCCAGCACCTCGCCCGCGTCCCGCCAGGCCTCGGCGCAGGCGATCACGCAGTACTCGGCACGGGTGGGCGCGGCGCCCGGACCGCCCGGGGCGCTCACGGCTTCCCCTCCTCGCCCCGCCCCGGTTCCTGTTCCTTCTGCCAGGCCCGCACGGCGGACCGGTAGGCGTGCTCGTCCCCGCCCAGGAACCGGTCCGCGAACTCCGGCCAGGGCGTGCCCGCGTACAGCCGCTGAAAGGCCTCGTCGCGGCCGTGGTCGGGGGCGCAGGACGTGAAGTGCGCGCCGTTCGGGGCCTCGACCACACCCGTCACCGTGTGCCGCTTGATCAGCAGCGACTGCGGACCGGCGTCGGCCCCCTTCGTCAGTTCCGCGGTCTCCACGATCCGCTCGCACGAGACATAGGCCCGGTCCGCCGCCGCGCAGAACAGGTCGTCGAAGTACGGGTCCGGGCCCAGGCAGGTGCCGTTGCCCCGCCGGTCCGCGCGGTTGACGTGGACCAGCGCCGCGTCCAGCCGCAGGGCGGGCATCGCCACGAACGTCTCCCCGTCCTCGTAGGGGGAGACCACGGTCCGCAGGCCCGGGTTGACCCGCATCACGTCCGAGCCGATCCCCGACCTGACCGGCAGGAACGGCAGCCGGTTCGCGGCCGCCCGCAGCCCCCACATGAACATCGCCTCGTCGACCTCCACCAGCTCGAAGTCCCCCCGCTCACGGGCCGCGCGGTAGTGCGGTTCGAGCGGGATCGAGTCCAGGGTGGTGAACGCGGCGACCAGCTTCCGGATCCGCCCGGCGGCGGCCAGCATCCCCACGTCCGGGCCGCCGTACGAGACCACCGTGAGATCGCCGATGCCGGCCCGGAGCACCGCTCTCACCAGCGCCATCGGCTTGCGCCGGGAGCCCCAGCCGCCGATGCCGACGGTCATGCCGCTCGCCAGCCCCGAGACCGCCTCGTCGGCGGTCATCGTCTTGTCACCCACCCGACGTCCCCTCCCTCCCGAAGGTGTCCCGGATCCGGTCCGCCACCCCGCTGACGTCCGCCTCGAAGGTGAAACCCTGCTCGAAGCGGTAGCTGCGGCGCACGTCGACCGGATCGATGCCGTTGATGGCGGCCTTGGCCAGCCGCAGCAGCTCACCGTCCTTGGCGGCGATCTCCCGGGCCAGTTCCAGGGCCGCGGCGTCCAGCCCCCGTCTCGGCACCACCCGCCACACCGAGCCGTGGGCGTGCAGCTCGGCCGCGGTCGCCGTGCGCGAGGTGTAGTACAGCGCGCGCATCAGATGCGGGGGGACCAGCCGGGACAGGTGCGTGGCCGCGCCGAGGGCCCCCCGGTCGAGTTCGGGCAGCCCGAAGACGGCGTCGTCACCGGCCACGATCACGTCCGCGTTCCCCGCCAGGCCTATGCCGCCGCCCAGACAGAAGCCCTGCACCGCCGCCACCACCGGGACCTCGCACTCGTACACCGCGGCGAAGGCCTCGAAACAGCCGCGATTGGCGCCGACGAGTGCGGTGCGCCCCTGCGCCTGTATCTCCTTGATGTCCACGCCCGCGTTGAAGCCGCGCCCCCGCGCGCCCAGCACCACGCACCGGACCTCCGGGTCGTGACCGGCCGCGCGCACCGCGTCGGCCAGCGCGAACCAGCCGGCCACCGGTATGGCGTTCACCGGCGGGAAGTCGACCGTGACCACGGAAATCCCCTTTTCCGGGGACGAGGTGGAGACACCCATCGGCGCATCAGCTACCTTTCCACCCAGCCGCTATTCCACCAAACATTTGTTAGGTGTGAGGCTTCGAAGCTAGCAGCCGACGGATCGCGGCGGGAGGCCCTGTGGACAACTCGCACCCTGCACGCTCCTCGCACTCTCCGCACTCTCCGCACCCCGCGCACCCCGCGCACCCCTCCCATTCCTGGCACTCTGCGCGGCTGGACGGCCGCACGGTCGTGGTGACCGGCGGCACCCGGGGCGTGGGAGCGGGCATCGTCCGGGCGTTCGCGGCGGCCGGGGCACGGGTGGTGGCCTGCGCCCGCAGACCACCACCCGAAGAGCTCGCGGCGGGCGTCGAGTTCGTCCCGCTCGACCTGCGCGACCCGCCCGCCGTACAGGCCTTCTTCGACGCGCTGCCCCGGCTCGACGTCCTCGTCAACAACGCGGGCGGGGCACCCTACCGGCTGCTCGCCGACGCGGACGCCGAGCGCCACGCGCGGGT
Source organism: Streptomyces sp. NPDC001443 (assembly GCF_053597355.1). NCBI lineage: Bacteria > Bacillati > Actinomycetota > Actinomycetes > Kitasatosporales > Streptomycetaceae > Streptomyces > Streptomyces sp. NPDC001443. The sequence goes on along the minus strand of NZ_JBSFIA010000013.1, from coordinate 98,652 downwards.
CGTCGAACTGAACCTCCTCGCCCCGCTGACCACGTCGCTCGCCGCGCACGACCACCTCAGACGGGCCCGGGGCACCGTCGTGATGGTCGGCAGCGTCAGCGGCAGCCGCCCCTCGCCGGGCACGGCGGCCTACGGGGCGGCCAAGGCGGGACTGGAACACCTCGCCCGGTCCATGGCGGTGGAATGGGCGCCGCACGTGCGCGTCAACACCCTCGTCGTCGGCATGGTCCGCACCGAGCTGTCCCACCTCCACTACGGCGGGGAGGAAGGCGTCGAGGCGGTCGCGCGCACCGTCCCGCTCGGACGGCTGGCCGTGCCCGACGACATCGGCGCGGCCGCCGTCTTCCTCGCCTCCGACGCCGCCGCGTACATCAGCGGGGCGAGCCTGCTCGTGCACGGGGGCGGGGAGCGGCCCGCCTTCCTGGACGCCGCCACAGCCGACCGGGACAGCCGAGGAAAGGGAGAGGGATGAGCGGAATCTGCGCGGGACGGGTCGTCGTCGTCACCGGTGCCGGGCGAGGCCTCGGGCGGGCGCACGCGCTCGCGTTCGCCGCCGAAGGGGCCCGCGTCGTCGTCAACGACCTGGGGGTCGGCCTGGACGGCACACCGGGCTCCGGCAGCCCCGCGGCCGGAGTCGTCGACGAGATCCGGGCGGCCGGCGGACACGCCGTCGCGCACGCCGGCGACATCGCCACCACCGAGGGCGCCGCGTCACTGGTCCGGGTCGCGCTGGAGACGTACGGCAGGCTCGACACCCTCGTCAACAACGCCGGGTTCCTGCGGGACCGGATGCTGGTCAACCTCGACGAGGACGACTGGGACGCGGTCGTCCGCGTCCATCTCAAGGGACACTTCCTGCCGCTGCGGCACGCGGCCGCGCACTGGCGCCAGGAGACCCGGGCCGGGCGCACCCCCGAGGCCCGGATCGTCAACACCGGCAGCGGGGCCGGGCTGCTGGGATCGGTCGGACAGGGCAACTACAGCGCGGCGAAAGCCGGCATCGTCGCCCTGACGCTGGTCGCCGCGGCCGAACTGAGCCGCTACGGCGTCCAGGTCAACGCGATCGCGCCCGCGGCCCGCACGAGGATGACCGAGGACACGTTCGCGCGGGCCATGGCGGCACCCGAAACGGGCTTCGACGCCATGGCCCCCGAGAACGTCTCACCGCTGGTCGTATGGCTGGGCTCGGCCGCCAGCGCCGGTGTCACCGGCCGGGTCTTCGAGGCCGAAGGAGCCCGGATCACCCTCATGGAGGGATGGCGGCCCGGCCCCACGGCGGCCGGGGAGCAGCGCTGGCGGCCCGGGGAGGCGGGGGAGGCCGTACGACGGCTGATGAAGGAGGCGCGGCCGCCGGGCGCGGTGTACGGAACCCGGTGAACCCGCCGCCCGGCCCGGGCACGCCGTGCCCCTCGCGCGCCGCGGCATCCACCATCCCGGCCCGGGCACG
>NZ_JBSFIA010000013.1:0-97109 GCF_053597355.1 Streptomyces sp. NPDC001443 | reverse complement strand
CACGCGGTGCCCCTCGCATGCGACGACACCCGCCGCCCGGCCCGGGCACGCGGTGCCCCTCGCGCGCCGCGGCATCCACCATCCCGGCCCGGGCACGCGGTGCCCCTCGCATGCGACGACACCCGCCGCCCGGCCCGGGCACGCGGTGCCCCTCGCGCGCCGCGGCATCCACCATCCCGGCCCGGGCACGCCATGCCCCTCGCATGCGACGACACCCGCCGCCCGGCCCGGATGCCCCGCGAGCCTCACCTGCCGCGGCACCCACCGTCCGGGGCGGGCGCGCCGTGAGCCCTACGTGTCGCACTCCAGCACCGTCCGGCACAACGCGCACCGCGCCCGCACCCGACCCCGCACCGGCACCCTGATCCGCTGATGACAGGTCGGGCACGGGAACGACACCCGCAGCGGACCCCGGCCGTCCGGCGTGAACGCGTACGCGGTGCCGGACCCGGCGGCCGGCACCCGGTCCTGGGCGTGCCGGCGGTCCCGCGCGTAACGCCGCCGACCCGCCCAGCCGGCCGCCGTCAGCGGCGGCTGCTGCTCGTCCCGGCGCGCCTGCGCCAGGCCCCGCGCGTACGCCTCGTACGCCTGCGCGCTGGTGAACCACGTCGACGGGTCCTCACCGAACAGCAGCGCGCGTTTGGCCAGCACGTACCCGAACTCCTCCGGCGTGAGATAACCCAGCTTCTGCGAGGTCACCGCGTCCTCCCGGAACGCGTCCAGCAGCAGCCAGCCCGCGCCCAGGTACGTCGTCGCCGTGTCCGTGAGGATCTCGTTGTCCCGCGTGCCGGGGAAGGACAGGTCCAGCCGGTGCAGATACACATGCATGATCTCGTGGGCCAGCGCCGCGCCGATGTCCCTGCGATGCGTACGGAACCGGTCGTTCAGCTCCACGAAGTACTCCGGACCCGCGGCGAGCTCGATGTGCGCCGCGTGCTCCATCTCCCGGAAACCGACGATCATCCGGGCGTCCGGCAGCCGGTAGTGCCGCACCAGCTCACGCGCCACGCGCTGGGTGCCCAGATGAAGATCGTCGGTGTCGCAGAACGCCACGTCGACCGGCGCCACGCTCGTCGCGAACGTCTGGATCGTGTCGTACGACAGCCGCCTGTACAGCGCGGTGACGGCGGCCCGCACCGTCTCCAGATGGGGGTAGCCGTGCTCGACCGGTCCGCCGTTCGCCACGCCCGCACCCCCAAGACGCTGATCCCGCTTCCACTCTACGAGCCCCCGCGCGGAATTCCCCTCCCTCACCGCTTGTCGGCTCCCCGCTCCCGGCGTCCGCGGCCCCGCCGCCCGTCCCGGGCCCGGTCACTCGCCCCGCCCGTCCCGTCCGTGCCGGAGGAGGCCGCAGGCCGCGCGTCAGCGGCGCCGCGTAGGGTGAATACCCATGACCACCAGCCCCACCGGCGACGGCGGCATCGACCCCGCCGTCCGCGAGGAACTCGACCGGCTGCGCAACAGCATCGACAACATCGACGCCGCCGTCGTCCACATGCTCGCCGAACGCTTCAAGTGCACCCAGCAGGTGGGCCACCTCAAGGCCGCGCACCAGCTGCCCCCCGCCGACCTCGACCGCGAGGCCCGGCAGATCGCCCGGCTGCGAACCCTCGCCGAGAACGCCAAACTCGACCCCGCCTTCGCCGAGAAGTTCCTCAACTTCATCGTCGCCGAGGTCATCCGCCACCACGAACGCATCGCGGACGCCACCGCCAACGGAACCGCCGTCAACGGCACCACCGCCAACGGCACCCCCACGAACAGCACGACCACGACGGCCGATTGACGCCGGTCCACGCCCCCCGGAGGTGACACGGGCACCCGTCCGAGGCATGCTGCGCTGTGCACCGCTCGTCAACCGGCGGGCACAGCGCGTCAGCACCCCGGACGCCAGCTGGTGGTCCCACCGCGGGAGGGACGTCGGGCCATGCCGTCGGATGACGCGATCCTCATCGTCGACGACCACGAGGACACCCTCTACGCACTGGAGAGCACCCTCGCCCCGCTCGGCCACCCGATCAGCCGCGCCACCAGCGGCGACGCGGCACTCAAACAGATCCTGCGCGGCCGGGCCGCACTGCTCCTGCTCGACGTGCGCATGTCCGGCGTCGAGGGCCTGGACGTCGTGCGCTACATGCGACGCGTCGAACAGACCCAGCACATTCCCGTCGTCCTGCTCACCGGCTTCGGCCCCGACCCCGAACTGACCGCCGCGGCCTTCGCGCTCGGCGTCGCCGACCTGGTCGCCAAACCCGTCGACCCCTGGGCCCTGCGCACCAAGATCCGCCACCTCTACGAAGCCCGCCGGCGCGAGCTGGCCCTGGAGCGGGAGATCCGCGACCTGCGCGCCCTCCTCAAGGACCGGACCGACCCCCCGGAGGACCTTCCCCGGACCGGACCGACCCACCTGGACGCCCGCGTCCCACCCCAACGCGACACACCTCGGGCGGCTCCGGCACGCGAAGGGACATAAGGAACGTACCGAACCGCCACTGTGCCATTCCGACGCCATCAGGCAGCATGTCGTTCATGTCCGTACTGACGCGCGACGAAGCGCAGACCCGTGCCCGGCTCCTCGACGTCCACCGCTACACGATCGAACTCGATCTGACCACCGGCGACGACACCTTCGGGTCCGTGACCGTCATCAGGTTCACCGCCCGCTCGGAGGCGGACACCTTCGTCGAGCTCAAGCCCGCCGAACTGCGCTCCGCCACCCTCGACGGACAGCCCCTCGACCCGGCCGGCCTCGACGGCAACCGGCTGCCCCTGAAGAACCTCACCACCGGCGAGCACGAACTGCGCGTCGACGCCCGCATGCGCTACTCCCGCACCGGCGAGGGCATGCACCGCTTCACCGACCCCACCGACGGCGAGACCTACCTCTACACCCAGCTGTTCATGGACGACGTGCAGCGCGTCTTCGCCGCCTTCGACCAGCCCGACCTCAAGGCCGTCTTCGAGCTGACCGTCCAGGCCCCCGAAGGCTGGAGCGTCCTCGCCAACAGCGTCACCGAGCACCTCGGCGAAGGCCGCTGGCGGGCCGCCCCCACCCCCCTCATCTCCACCTACCTCGTCGCCGTCGCCGCCGGCCCCTGGCACTCCGTACGCACCGAGCACCGCGGCCTGCCCTTCGGCATCCACTGCCGCCGCTCCCTCGCCCCCCACCTCGACCCGGACGCCGAGGAACTCCTCGACATCACCAAACAGTGCTACGACCGCTACCACGAGAAGTTCGAGGAGCCCTACCCCTTCGACTCCTACGACCAGGCGTTCGTCCCCGAGTTCAACGCCGGCGCCATGGAGAACCCCGGCCTGGTCACCTTCCGCGACGACTTCGTCTACCGCTCCGCCGTCACCGACACCGAGCGGCAGACCCGCGCCATGGTCATCGCCCACGAGATGGCCCACATGTGGTTCGGCGACCTCGTCACCCTGCGCTGGTGGGACGACATCTGGCTGAACGAGTCCTTCGCCGAGTACATGGGCTACCAGACCCTCACCGAAGCCACCCGCTTCACCGGCACCTGGACCGACTTCGGCGTCGCCCGCAAGTCCTGGGGCTACGACGCCGACCAGCGCCCCTCCACCCACCCCGTCGCCCCCGAAGCCGTCGAGGACACCGCCTCCGCACTCCTCAACTTCGACGGCATCTCCTACGCCAAGGGCGCCTCCGCACTGCGCCAACTCGTCGCCTGGCTCGGCGAGAAGGACTTCCTGGCCGGCATCAACACCCACTTCGCCCGCCACCGCTTCGCCAACGCCACCCTCGCCGACTTCATCGACTCCCTCGCCGCCGCCACCGACCGCGACGTCCACGCCTGGGCCGACGCCTGGCTGCGCACCACCGGAGTCGACACCCTCACCCCGACCGTCACCGCCGACACCGACGGCACCCGCACCCTGACCGTCCGGCACACCGGCAGCCGCCCCCACCGCATCTCCGTCGGCCTCTACGACCACGACCACGGCGACGACCAGGGCTGCCTCACCCTGCGCGGACGCCTCGACCTCGACATCCCGCAGACCACCCCCCAGCCCATCGGCAAACGCCCCGCACTGCTGCTCCTCAACGACGGCGACCTCACCTACGCCAAGATCCGCTTCGACCCCGAGTCCTTCGAGACCGTCCGCACCGGCCTGTCCGGCCTGCCCGACCCGCTCACCCGCGCGGTCGTCTGGAACGCCCTGCGCGACTGCGTACGCGACGGCGAACTCCCGCCCTCCGCCTACCTCGAGACCGCGCACACCCACCTCCCGCGCGAGAACGACCTCGCCATCGTCCAAGGCGTCCTCGCCTTCGCCCACGGCCAGATCGCCGACCGCTACCTCACCCCCGAGGACCGCCCCGCCGCCCTCGCCACCCTCAGAAGCCTCTGCCGCGACCTCATCCGCCGCACCGAGGACGGCGACAACCCCGGCCTGCGCCTGATCGCCGTACGCCACTTCATCGACGCCGCCGCCCACCCCGACACCATCGGCGCCTGGCTCGCCGACGGAACCGTCCCAGGCGGCCCCGAACTCGACCCCGAACTGCGCTGGCGCATCCTCGCCCGGCTCGCCGTCCTCGGCGCGATCGACGGCACCGCCATCGACGCCGAACTCCGCCAGGACCCCAGCGCCACCGGACAGGAAGGCGCCGCCCGCTGCCGCGCCGCCCTGCCCGACCCCAGCGCCAAACGCGCCGCCTGGGACGCGATGTTCGCCACCGACGACACCACCGACCTGTCGAACTACCTGTTCACCGCGACCGCCCAGGGCTTCTGGCAACCCGAACAGGCCGACCTCGTACGGGAGTACGTCCCGCGCTACTACCAGGACGCCGTCGCCGTCGCCGCCCGCCGCGGCCCCGCCATCGCCGAGGCCGCGGGCCGCTGGGCGTTCCCCGCCGCCGTCCACGCCGACACCCTCCGCCTGGGCGAGGAGTGCCTGCGCGACGCCGACCCCACCCCGGCCCTGCGCCGCAAACTCGTCGACCAGCTCGACGACCTCGCCCGGGCCCTGCGGGTCAGGCAGGCGTAACACCACCGGCGCACCACCAGCGCATCACCCGGGCGGGCCCCATCGCACACACGGCGGGGCCCGCCCGGTCCCGCTCCGCCCCGACACGATTTCCCCGCCCGGGAGTACCCCCCGACGGGTTCCGATCGTTGGGCTCTTCGGACGCACCGCAGCATCCGCGCACAAGCCGGTGCTCCCCTGCCCCCGCACCGGAGGAGCACCATGAGCACGCCGCCGCTCGCCTCAGGCCCCGAAGGACACCAAGCCCTGCGCCCGCTGCTCGACACCGTCCTGGACGCCCTGCGCGACGGCGGACGGGCCCGCGGCGGCCCCCTGCCCGCCGGCGGACCACCAGCGGTCGCCGCCCGCCTCACGGACGCCCTCGGAGACGTCCTGCCCGACCACGGCGACCCCGACGCCCTGCGCACCCTCGTCCACGCCCTCGCCGAGGGCGCCGCCGACCCCGCGGACCCCCTGTGCGCCGCCCACCTGCACTGCCCGCCGCTCGCCGTCGCCACCGCCGCCGACCTCGCCGTCAGCGTCCTCAACCCCTCCCTCGACTCCTGGGACCAGGCACCCGCCGCCTCCGAACTCGAAGCCCGGGTCACCCGCGCCCTCGCCCGCCTCGCCGGACTCACCGACGCCCTCGTCACCACCGGCGGCACCGAAGCCAACCAACTCGCCCTGCTCCTCGCCCGGGAGACCCACGGCGCCGGCCTGCGGCTCGTCCACGCCGCAGGCGCCCACCACTCCCTGCCCCGCGCCGCCTGGCTGCTCGGACTGCCCGACCCCGTCGTCGTCCCCGCCCCCGCAGGCACCCTCGACCCCGCCGCCCTCGACGAGGCCCTCACCGAACTCCACGGCCCCCTCCTCGTCGCCGCCACCGCCGGAACCACCGACGCCGGCCTCATCGACCCGCTGCCCGAGATCGCCGCCCTCTGCGCCGCCCACGACGCCCGGCTCCACATCGACGCCGCCTACGGCGGCGGCCTCCTGTTCAGCGACCGCCACCGCACCGCCCTCACCGGCCTCGACGCCGCCCACACCGTCACCCTCGACCTGCACAAACTCGGCTGGCAACCCGTCGCCGCCGGCCTCCTCGCCGTACGCGACCCCCACGACCTCACCGCACTGCACCAGCACGCCGACTACCTCAACGCCGACGACGACACCGAAGCGGGCCTCCCCGACCTCCTCGGACGCTCCCTCCGCACCACCCGCCGACCCGACGTCCTCAAGATCGCCGCCACCCTCAAGACCCTCGGCCGGACCGGCCTCGGAACCCTCGTCGACCAGGTCTGCGCCCACGCCGCCCACCTCGCCGAACTCCTCGACGCCCACCCCCGCTTCGAGCTCTACGACCGCCCCACCATCAGCACCGTCCTCTTCCGCCCCACCGACGCCACCGACACCGCCGTCGCCGACATCCGCCGACAACTGCTCCACCAGGGCCGCGCCGTCCTCGGCCGCGCCCACCTCGACGGCCGCCTCTGGCTCAAAGCCACCCTCCTCAACCCCCACACCCGGCCCGACGACCTCACCGCGCTCATCGACCTCGTGGAAGGAACCACCCCCAGATGACCCATCCCCCACACCACGAGCCCGCAGCACCCCGCGACCTCGTCGGCATCGGCATCGGCCCCCTCAACCTCTCCCTCGCCGCCCTCGCCCACCCCCTCCCCGAACTGGACGCCGTCTTCTACGAACAACGCCCCGCCTTCGACTGGCACCCCGGCCTCCTCATCGACGGCGCCACCATCCAGGTCCCCTTCCTCGCCGACCTCGTCACCCTCGCCGACCCCACCAGCCCCTGGACCTTCCTCAACTACCTCAAGACCCGCGAACGCCTCTTCCCCTTCTACTTCGCCGAGCGCTTCCACATCCAACGCGCCGAATACGACGCCTACTGCCGCTGGGTCGCCGACCACCTCCCCGGCCTGCACTTCCGCCACCAGGTCGACAGCGTCCGCTGGAACCCCGCACGCGACCTCTTCGAGATCGACCACACCCGACTCGGCGACGACGGCACCGCCACCGCCCCCGGCCGCACCCACGCCCACAACATCGTCCTCGGCATCGGCACCGAACCCCACGTACCCGAACCCCTCAGACCCCTCGCCGACGCCCCCGGCGTACCCGTCGTCCACGCCGCCGACTACCTCGCCCACCGCGCGAGCCTCCTCGCCGCCGACCACATCACCGTCGTCGGCTCAGGACAGTCCGGCGCCGAGATCTTCCTCGACCAACTGCGCCACCGAGCCCCCGGCCACGACCGCATCCACTGGATCGGCCGCACCGAGGCGTTCGCCCCCATGGAGTACTCCAAACTCGGCCTGGAGCACTTCACCCCCGACTACACCCGCTACTTCCACAGCCTCGACGAACCCACCCGCGACCGGCTCGTCACCAGCCAGTGGCAACTCCACAAGGGCATCGACACCGCCACCATCGCCGCCATCCACGACGAGCTCTACCGCCGCACCCTCCACGGCGGCTGGCCCCACGCCGTCCTCACCCCCGGCGTCCGCGTCCGCACCGCAGGCCGCGTCGGCATCGGCATCACCAGGATCGAACTCCACCTGGAACACCTCCAGCAGGGCAACCGCACCTGCCTCACCACCGACGCCGTCGTCCTCGCCACCGGCCACCGGCAACGCCCCCTGGAACCGATCCTCGCCGGACTCGACCCCTACCTGCGCCGCGACAACCGCGAACGGCCCCGCGTCGACGAAAACTTCCGCCTCGTCCTCGACCCGGCCGTCACCGGCCACGCATACGTCCAGAACGCCGCACTGCACACCCACGGCGTCGGCACCCCCGACCTCGGCCTCGCCGCCTGGCGCAGCGCCGCCATCCTCAACTCCCTCACCGGAAAAGAGACCTACCCCCTCCCGGCCCGCACCGCCTTCACCACCTTCGGACTCGAACCACACCCCCGGATCCCCCAGGCCCGCCGGTCCGAGACCCTCACCCACCTCACCGAACACCGCTGACCCGACCACCGCCGAACCGGCCGGAAACACGACGACGGCGGCGCCCGGGAAGAACGCCGCCGTCGACCTACGACCACCCCGGAACACCGGGACACCCCCGGCACCAGGAACCCCTGCCGTCAGAAGACCGGCGTGCCCTCACGGGTCAGCTTCCAGTCCACCGACGCGAAGTCCTTCGGATCCAGCACACCCTTCGCCGTCACCCACTCCGCGATCCGCGTCCGGATCTCCGTCGACTCCGACCACAACTCCGGCGCCGACGCCACGAACGGGAACGCACCGCCGCCATTGGCACGGTAGTTGTTCACCGCCAGCACGAACTGCTGCGCGTCGTCCAACGCCGCACCGTTGTACGTCAGGTTCTTGATCCGCGAACCCGCCGGCTGCGCGATGTCGATGTCGTACACCAGACCCGACACGTAGTCGTAGTTGTAGTCCGGCCGGCCGGCCGCGTTCGTCAGCGCCTCGACGTCGACCACGGCACCCGCCGCCGTCTGCACGTAGTACTCCGCCGAGTACTCCAGGTACGCCCGCACCTGCGCACCCGTCAGCAACTTCGCGACCAGCGTGTTGTCGTACACGTACAGGCTCGACAGACCCCGGATCGTCACATCGCCCGCCGGTATCTCCGACGTCCGCGAGAACGGCGAAGCCTGCGCGATCACCGGCACCGACGCGTACGACGTACCCGCCAGCGCCGCCTTCACCACGTCCTCCTGGACCCTGGTGATCAGATCGATGATCGGGGCGTCCTTGTACCGGGCGTCGACCGTCGTCAACGTCTCGGTCGCCGTGCCGACCACCTGGTTGACGTACGCCACCACCTTCGCGTGCTCGTCACCCAGCAGCTTCGTGATCTTCGGGTCGTCCGCGACCGTGTTCGAGTTCAGCAGCGACGCCGCCACCGACTCGACCTCCCACTTGCCCTTCGCGAACACCAGCTCGATGTCGAACAGGGTCAGCCGCTCCGCGTAGCACAGCGGCTCCGACAGCACGACCGTACGACCCGTCGCCTCGTTGACGACCTTCAGCTCCGGGACCTCCAGATGGGCGTGCCCGACCAGGATCGCGTCGATGCCCGGCACCTGCCTGGCCACATTCGCGGCCGCGTTCTCCACGTACGGCAGCTGGTCACCGTACGACGACGTACCCGAAGCACCCGAGTGCGCCGAGACGACCACCACGTCCGCACCCATCGACTTCAGCTTCGGCACCCACTTCGCCGCCTGCTCCTCCAGGCCGGGGAACGCCAACTTCCCCTGCACATAAGCCTTGTCCCAGATCGCGATACCCGGGTTCGTCAGACCCAGCACCGCCACCTTCACCGGCGGAGCACCCGGGACGTGGAACTCCTTGATGAAGTAAGGCGGGAACGCCGGCTTCAGCGACTTCGCGTCCACCGCGTTCGCACCGAGCAGCGGGAAGTGCAACTGGCTCTCGAACTTCCGCAGCGTCTCGATGCCGTAGTTGAACTCGTGGTTGCCCAGCGCCGCCGCGTCGTACCCGATCGCGTTCATCGCCTGCGCCATCGGGTGCACCGGACCACCCTTGGCGGTGATCGGGTCGACCTTCGCGTAGTAGTACGTCAACGGCGTGCCCTGGATCGTGTCACCCGCGTCCAGCAGCAGCGTGTTGCACCGGCCCCGCTCCGCACGGATCTTGTTCACCAGGGTCGAGATGCGCGCCAGGCCCATCGTGTTGCCCTTGGCGTCGGAGTACTCCCCGTCCTTGAAGTAGTCCCAGTTGAACACGTGACCGTGCAGATCGGTCGTGCCCATCACGGTCAACGCGTACCGCTTCGGCTGCTCGACCGGCTTCCCGGCCGGCTTCTTCGCCGACGCCGACTCCGCGGCCTGCGCCGCCGGAGCCGCCGCCGCGCCCCCGATCGCCACCCCCGCCCCGGTCACGGCGGACTTCTTCAGAAACTTCCGACGGTCCAACGGCATGTCTGGTTCTCCTCCAAGAACGGCCAACAACGCGCGTAGATACTGACGCGCGTAGATTCTGACCCCTCCACGCCGGACCGCAACAGGTCCAACAGGTTGCGATCCGGTGACCTGAACGATGACTTCCGGCCTCGAAACCAGCCATCCGGTGACAGAGTCGGGCGTATGACCAAACCCCCGGACCCCACCACCCCCACCGCCCCGGGCCCACAACACGCCGTCCCCTACGGCACCCCCGGCGCACCACGCATCGCCGTCCGCGGCGAAGCCCACCTCGAAGTCGACCCCGAGATCGCCTCCATCACCGTCACCGTCGGCGCACGCGGCAAGGACCGACGCACCGCCCTCGACGACCTCACCCGCCGCAACACGGCCGTCCTCGACCTCGTCAAGACCTACGGCGACGCCGTCGAACGCCTTGAGACCGGCGCCCTCTCCATCACGCCCGAACTCACCAGGCACGGCCGCGGCGAACGCGTACGCACCTACCACGGCGCCGTCCGCACCACCGCCGAACTCACCGACTTCACCGCACTCGGCGAACTCGTCACCCGCCTCGCCGACCTCGACCTCACCAGCGTCGACGGCCCCTGGTGGACCCTGCGCCCCGACTCGCCCGCCCACCGCGAAGTACGCCAGAAAGCCGTACGCGAAGCCGTCCAACGCGCCCGCGAATACGCCGAAGCCCTCGGCAGCACACTCGAAGCCCTCCTGGAACTCGCCGACATCGGCACCGAGAACACCGCGGCCATGCACCCCCGGCCCCCCGGCCGCATGCGCGCCATGTCCCGCGCCGGCGCCGCCGAGGAGACCCCCGCCGCACCCCTCGACCTCGAACCCCAGCGCCAACGCCTGCACGCCTCCGTCGACGCCCGCTTCACCATGCGACCACCCCGGCTCTGAGCCGATCACCTGCTCATCGGAGCACACCGCCGCCCATTCAACAGTTGTCAAGAGCCCTTCACACAAGCGTTGTTGAGTAGACATCCGGCACCTAAACCTCTACCGACCGGTAAGCCCTAGTCTCGAACCATGCGCCGAGCCAAAATCGTCTGTACCCTCGGGCCCGCCACCGACTCGTACGACCAGATCAAAGCCCTGGTCCAAGCCGGAATGGACGTCGCCCGCTTCAACCTCAGCCACGGCGGACACGCCGAACACGAGGAGCGATACCAGCGCGTACGCAGGGCCTCCGACGAGACCGGACGCAGCGTCGGCCTCCTCGCCGACCTTCAAGGCCCGAAGATCCGCCTCGGCCGGTTCACCGAAGGCCCCGTACTCCTTGAACGCGGCGACACCTTCACCATCACCGTCGAGGACGGCGCCCAAGGAGACCGCCACAGCTGCGGAACCACCTACCAGGGCCTCGCCGAAGACGTCACCGCCGGCGAACGCATCCTCGTCGACGACGGCAAGGTATGCCTCGAAGTCACCTCCGTCGACGGCCCCCGCGTCCACACCACCGTCGTCGAAGGCGGCCTCGTCTCCGACCACAAGGGCCTCAACCTCCCCGGCGTCGCCGTCTCCGTCCCCGCCCTCTCCAAGAAGGACGAGGCCGACCTGCGCTGGGCCCTGAACACCGGCTTCGACGTCATCGCCCTCTCCTTCGTCCGCAGCGGCAAGGACATCCTGGACGTCCACCGCATCATGGACGAGGAAGGCCGCCGCCTCCCCGTCATCGCCAAGGTGGAAAAGCCCCAGGCCGTCGCCAACATCGACGACATCGTCGCCGCCTTCGACGGCATCATGGTCGCCCGCGGCGACCTCGGCGTCGAAATGCCCCTGGAACAGGTCCCGATCGTCCAGAAGCGCGCCGTCAAACTCGCCAAGCGCAACGCCAAACCGGTCATCGTCGCCACCCAGATGCTCGACTCCATGATCGACAACTCCCGCCCCACCCGCGCGGAAGCCAGCGACGTCGCCAACGCCGTCATCGACGGCACCGACGCCGTGATGCTCTCCGGCGAGACCAGCGTCGGCAAATACCCCATCGAGACCGTCCGCACCATGGCGAAGATCGTCGAAGCCGCCGAGGAGGACATCCTCGCCAAGGGCCTCCCGCCGCTGACCGACACCAACAAACCCCGCACCCAGGGCGGCGCGGTCGCCCGAGCCGCAGCCGAGATGGGCGACTTCCTCGGCGCCAAGTTCCTCGTCGCCTTCACCCAGTCCGGCGACACCGTCCGCCGCCTCTCCCGCTACCGCTCCCCGATCCCCCTCCTCGCCTTCACCCCGGAACCGGCCACCCGCTCCCAGCTCAACCTGACCTGGGGCGTGGAGACCTTCCTCGGCCCCCGCGTCGACTCCACGGACGCGATGGTCGCCCAGGTCGACGAACTCCTGCTGCGCTACGGCCGTTGCCAGAAGGGCGACATCGTCGTCATCACGGCAGGCTCCCCGCCCGGCGTCTCCGGCTCCACGAACCTGGTGAGGGTCCACCACGTCGGCGAGGACGACAGCCCCAAGTAGGTTGCGGGGCTCAGTACTTCGGACCCACGTACAGGTCCATGAGGGCTACGGAGGCTTTGCGGGCCACGGAGATGTTGTAGGGGTTTCCGCCCCGGGTGCAGTGCGTCCACTCGATGCCCAGCTTGTCCAGGGTGTCGGTGTAGAGCTGCCGGATGTCGTCGGAGACATTGGTGAAGAAGTAGCGGGGGTATTCGTAGCGCTTGCGTTCCCCGGCGACGACGCGGGTCGTCCAGTTGGTGATGCGGCAGCCGTCGGAGTGGATGAGCCCGCGGACGAAGTCCCAGGGGTGGGCGTCGACGATCTCCTGCTGCCAGTCTTCGAGGACGATACGCCGCTCGTGCTTCTTGCCGGGGCCGTGCTGGGGGAACAGGCACCAGAGGTGCTTGGAGTACAACTTCACTTCGTGGCAGCCCTTTCGGCGCACCCTGCAGACCGAGTTCGCGGGCAGCACCGACCGCATGGCCTTCGCGCACTCGTCCATGAGTCCGGGGTGCGCGTCGGCGCAGGTGATGGACAGGCTGGGTGCTCGCATGGCGCGGTTCTGGATGATGTGGCCGTCGCCGAGATACAGACCGAGGAGGTAGGCGTACGCGGAGATGTCCAGCTTGCCCTCGCAGCGCGGACATGGTTGTTGCGTTCGCCCGGGGCACTCGCCGCGTTTCGCTCGGTCGACGTGCTTCCAGTAGCTGATCGTCCCCAGTGGCACATTGAGGCCCCGGGCCACGGCGGCGTTGCTCACGCCGTTTCGCAGGAGAGTAAGGGCCTTCTGCCGCACTTCGGTGCCGTGAAAGTTCATGCGAATACTCTGTGTCACTGTCTGTAGCCCAGTGCAGTGAAAAGCGGATGTTCACGAGAACGTGAACATCCGCTTTCTTGGAACTGTGCCGGGTGCGGGACTCGAACCCGCAAGCCCTCTCGGGCAGATGTGTTTGAGACATCCGTGTATGCCGTTCCACCAACCCGGCAGGACTGGCTGCCCGGAAGCATACCGGGTCACCGTGGGTCTCCGCCTCTGGGTAGGCTGCATAGGCAGCAGTATGTGCCCGGCCCGGAACAAGGAGCCCCCCGTGACCGCCCCCGAGTCGCCCCAGCCCGTAGACGCGCCCGATGGCGAGCAGTCGCACGTGCCTCCGCTGACGACCCGTGTCGTCATCGCCGAGGACGAGGCCCTGATCCGGCTCGACCTCAAAGAGATGCTGGAGGAGGAGGGCTACTCCGTCGTCGGTGAGGCGGGTGACGGCGAGCAGGCCGTCGAGCTCGCCCGCGAGCACAAGCCGGACCTGGTCATCCTCGATGTGAAGATGCCCAAGCTGGACGGTATCTCCGCCGCGGAGAAGATCGCCGAGGAGCGCATCGCGCCCGTGCTGATGCTGACCGCGTTCTCGCAGCGCGACCTCGTGGAGCGGGCCCGGGACGCCGGTGCGATGGCGTATCTGGTGAAGCCGTTCAGCAAGAGCGACGTCGTGCCGGCGATCGAGATGGCCGTGTCGCGTTTCACGGAGCTGAAGGAGCTGGAGCGGGAGGTCGCGGACCTCTCCCAGCGGCTGGAGACGCGCAAGCTGGTGGACCGGGCGAAGTCGGTGCTCCAGACCGAGTACGGGCTGAACGAGCCGGCCGCGTTCCGGTGGATCCAGAAGACGTCGATGGACCGGCGGATGTCGATGCAGCAGGTCGCCGAGGCCGTCATCGCGGATGCCGAGGAGAAGAAGGCCGCGAAGGGCTGAGCTTCACCGCCGTAGTAGGTACGACGAGGCCCGCGCTCCCTGGACAGGGGGCGCGGGCCTCGTCGTGCGGGCGGGACCGGGGCTCAGTCCTCGCCCAGGTACGCCTTGCGGACCGACTCGTCGTGCAGCAGGTCCTGGCCGGTGCCGGAGAGGACGATGTTGCCGACCTCCATGACGTGACCGTGGTCGGCGAGGGAGAGTGCCGCCTGGGCGTTCTGCTCGATGAGCAGGATGGTCATGCCCTGGGACTTCAGCTCGGCGATGGTCGCCATGATCTTCTGCATCATGATCGGCGAGAGGCCCATGGAGGGCTCGTCGAGCATGAGCAGCTTGGGCTGGGACATGAGGGCGCGGCCCATGGCGAGCATCTGCTGCTCGCCGCCGGAGAGGGTGCCTGCGGCCTGCTTGCGACGTTCGCCCAGGATGGGGAAGAGGTCGTAGGCGCGCTGGATGTCCTTCTCGATGCCGGGCTTGTCGCTGCGCAGGAAGGCGCCGAGGCGGAGGTTGTCCTCGATGGTCATGCGCGGGAAGATGTGCCGCCCCTCGGGGGAGTGGGCGAGTCCCAGGGAGACGACCTGGTGGGCGGGGATCTTCTTGAGCGATTTGCCGTTGAACTTGATCTGGCCGCCGACCGGCTTGAGGAGGCCGGAGAGGGTGCGCAGGGTGGTCGTCTTGCCGGCGCCGTTGGTGCCGATGAGGGTGACGACCTCGCCGGCCTCGACCTTGAACGAGATGCCCTTGACGGCTTCGATCTTGCCGTAGGCGACCCGGAGGTCCTCGACTTCGAGCAGTGCGGTCATCGGTCGTTCTCCTTGCCGGGCGCGGTGTCCGTCGTGTCGGCGGCCGCGGCGGGTTCTGCGTCCTCTGCGTCCTCTGCGTCCGTCGTGGTGTCGGCGGGTGCGTCGGTGGCTTCGGCGTCCTCGGTCTCGGCCGCGGGGGTCTCGGCCTCGGTGGTCTCGGCTTCGGTGTCGTCCGCCGTGGCCTCGGGGGTCTCCGCCTCGGTCTCGGGCTCGGCCGTGGCCTCGGCCGCCGCGACCTCGGTGGCTTCGTCGGCGCCGGGGGCGCCTTCGAAGGGTTCGCCGAGGTAGGCGGCGACGACGCGCTCGTCGCCCTGCACGGTGGCGCTGTCGCCCTCGACGAGCTTCTCGCCCTGGACGAGGACGGCGACGCGGTCGCAGAGGTTGAAGATGAAGCGCATGTCGTGCTCGATGACGAGGATGGCGATGCCCATGTCGCGGATCGCGAAGACCAGTTCCTCGGTGGCGCGGGTCTCCTGCGGGTTCATGCCGGCGGTGGGCTCGTCGAGCAGGAGCAGGCCCGGGTCGCTGGCGAGGGCGCGGGCGATCTCCAGCTTGCGCTGCTCGCCGTAGGGGAGGTTGCGGGCCAGGTGCTCGGCCTTGTCGGCGAGGCCGACGAACTCCAGGAGTTCCATGGCGCGGGCGCGGGAGGCGGCTTCGGCCTTGTGGAATCCGGGCAGGCGCAGGACGGCCGACCAGAAACCTTCCTTCGTGCGGGTGTGGCGGCCGACCAGCACGTTCTCCAGGACCGTCATGTTGGCGAAGAGACGGATGTTCTGGAAGGTGCGTGCCACGCCGGCGGCGGTGACCTTGAAGGACTTGGGCGGCAGGACCGTGCCCTTGTAGCGGACCTCGCCCTCGGTGGGGATGTAGAGGCCCGTGAGGCAGTTGAAGAAGGTGGTCTTGCCGGCGCCGTTGGGGCCGATGAGGCCGACGATCTCGCCGCTGTTGACGGTGAGGTCGACGTTGCGGACGGCGGTGAGGCCGCCGAAGCGCATGGTGACGCCGCGGGCGTCGAGGACGGTCTCTCCGGTGGCGGGGGCGCCGGGGGTGGTGTCCTGGGTGGTGGTGTCGGTGGTCATGGTGGTCAGGCCCCTGCCTTGGTGAGGACGGTGGGCGCTTCCGCGTCTTCGTGGAACTCGAGCTGGCGGCGTCGGTTGGGGATGAGGCCCTCAGGACGGAAGCGCATCAGCAGGATGAGTGCGATGCCGAAGGCGAAGAGCTGGTAGTCGCCGAGGAACTGGAGCTTGTTGGGGATGAGGAAGAGCAGGGAGGCGCCGATGAGGGGGCCGCCGATGGTGCCCATGCCGCCGAGGACGACCGCGGCGAGCAGGAAGGCGGAGTTGGGCGGGATGGGGCCGGCGAACAGGTACTGCTCGGGGGTCACGGTGTAGGTGACGTGGGCCTGGACGGTGCCGGCGAGGCCGGCGAGGGAGGCGCCGACGGCGAAGGCGATGAGCTTGACGCGGAAGCCGTTGATGCCCATGGCGAGGGCGGCGGTCTCGTCCTCGCGGATGGCGACCCAGGCGCGGCCGATGCGGGAGTTGCCGCTGCGTCGGAAGACGAGCACGACGACGGCGGTGATGATCAGCATCAGGAAGAAGTAGTTGGCGAAGCGTCCGATGGCGAAGCCGGCGATGTCGTGGACGGCGCCGAAGTCGAACCCGAGGATCTCGAGGTTCGGGATGGACGAGATGCCGTTGGAGCCGTTGGTGACGTCGGGGCCGGAGGTGCCGTCGAGGTTGTTGGCGGTGATCCGGAAGATCTCTCCGAAGCCGAGGGTCACGATGGCGAGGTAGTCGCCGCGCAGTCGCAGGGTCGGGGCGCCGATGAGGACGCCGAAGACGAGCGAGGCTCCGGCGCCGACGAGGGCGGCGGCCCAGAACGGGAAGTGCACGTGGAACGGCGAGCTGGGGGAGCCGGAGACCATGGCCGCGGCGTAGGCGCCGACGCCGAGGAAGGCGACGTAGCCGAGGTCGAGGAGGCCGGCGAGGCCGACGACGATGTTCAGGCCGAGGGCGACGGTGGCGAAGATGAGGATGTAGACGCCGAGGGTCGCGTACTGGTCGTCGGTCTGGGTGAAGGGGAACGCGGCGGCGGCGACGAAGGCGCCGCAGACGGTGATGTTCTGGTGGCGGGCGGTGATCTGCGACGCCTGGGCGATCAGGCCGGACTTGTTGAGGGCGGCGAAGCCGAAGCCGGCGGTGATCAGGAAGCCGATGAACAGTTCGTCGTACTCGGTGCCGATGCCGTAGGTGAAGACGACGAGGGCGAGGGCGAGGACGGCGACGATGATCAGGATCTCGACGTACGAGGGGAGCTTGCCGACGGGGCGGGCCTTGCCGCCGGCGAAGGCGGTCTTGACGGTGGTCCACCGGTGGGCGGCCTGGTGCTTGAAGTGCTCCCAGGAGGTGTCGTCGGGGTCGATCGGGTCGGCCTCGGGGTGCTCGAAGGGCAGGGCGAGGGCACCGAGGAAGGCGGCCAGGCTGCCGACGGCGACGAGGTAGCCGCCGGGTTCGAGGTTGACGACGCCGCCGAGGTTCGCGCTGATCGCGATGACCGTGTACCAGGCGGTGGCGAAGGTGGCGAGCGCGGCGAACTTGATGGCGCCGTCGGCGCCGGCGGGGGTGAGCCAGCCCAGGCCCTTGACGCCGTAGGAGGAGAGGGCGAGGAGGGTGGTGAGTGCGCCGCCGATGAGGACGAGGACCTGGAGGCCGCCGGGGTAGCCGTAGACGGTGAGGTCGCCGGGGAAGGCGGAGGTCCAGGTCCAGGCGAGGAACGTGGAGATGACGGTGAGGACGGCGCCGCCGGCTGCCAGGGCGCGGGCGATCTGCGGCGGGATGCCGATGAGGCCGGCCTGCTTGGGGGCGAAGGCGCCGGGGGTCTCGGGTGCGGTGGTCTGTGTGGTCATCGTTGTCACGCCCTGTCGGCGACGCGCTCGCCGAGCAGGCCCTGGGGCCGGAACAGCAGCACGAGGATGAGGAGTACGAAGGCCCAGACGTCGGCCCAGGCGTTGCTGCCGAACTGGCCCATGCCGGGGATGTCGGCGATGTAGGCGGTGGCGAGGGTCTCGGCGACGCCGAGGACGAGGCCGCCGATCATGGCTCCGTAGATGTTGCCGATGCCGCCGAGGACGGCCGCGGTGAACGCCTTCAGGCCGAGCAGGAAGCCCATCTTGAAGTCGATCTGGCCGTACTTCAGGCCGTAGGCGACGGCTCCGACGGCGGCGAAGGTGGCGCCGAGGGCGAACGCGATCACGATGATGCGGTCGGTGTTGACGCCCATGAGCTTCGCGGTGTCGGGGTCCTGGGCGGTGGCCTGCATGCCGCGTCCGGTGCGGGTCTTCATCACGAAGTAGCCGAGGATGGCCATGCTGATGGGGGCCGCGATCAGCAGGAAGATGTCACCGGTCTGGATGGTGACGCTGCCGATCTTGAAGGGGCCGCCCTCGATCTGGGGGAAGACGATGGCCGACTTGGCGTCGGGGTACCAGGCCCAGACGGCCTGCTGCAGGGCGAGCGAGAGGCCGATGGCGGTGATGAGGGGGGCGAGGCGTGGTGCGTTGCGGAGGGGGCGGTAGGCGAACCGTTCCGCGCCGACGGCGATGGTGACGGAGACCAGGACGGCGCCCACCAGCATCAGCGGCAGGGCGATCATCATGGAAGTGCCGTCAGGCAGTATGTACAGGTAGACCGTGAGAGCGCCGAACGCTCCGGTCATGAAGATCTCGCCGTGGGCGAAGTTGATGAGCTGGACAATGCCATAGACCATTGTGTAGCCGATGGCGACCAGGCCGTACATGGATCCCAGTAGCAGGCCGTTGACCAGCTGCTGCGGCAGTTCGTTCACCGCATGTCCTCCGAGACGGTTCGGATGTTTCGACGGGTGGGGCCGGATGCGAGTGCGCGCGGGGCGCCAGTGGAACAGCGCCCCGCGCGGCTCAGAGTTGCGAGGTGGGTCAGCCGGTGTAGGTGCCGGAGTTGACGGCCTTCCACGCGCCGTTCTCGACGGCGTAGACGGTGAGCTGCTTGTTGGTGGCGTCGCCGAACTCGTCGAAGGAGACCTTGCCGGTCACACCGTCGAACGAGACGTTCTGGGTGGCGGCGGTGATCTTCGCGCGGGCGTCGTCGGGCAGCTTGCCGCCGTTGTCGTCGACGACCTTCTTGACGGCCTCGATGATCGCCCAGGCGGAGTCGTAGGAGTAGCCGCCGTAGGCGCCGTACTCCTCCTTGTAGCCGCCGGCCTTGTAGTTGGCGACGAACTCCTTGGCGGAGTCGAGGGTCTCGACCGGGGCGCCGACGGAGGTGGCGAGGTCGCCGGTGGCGGTGGAGCCGGCCAGCTTGAGGAAGTCGTCGGCGTAGATGCCGTCGCCGCCGATGAGCGGGATCTTGGCGCCGGCGGACTTGATCTGCTTGCTGAGCGGGCCGGCCTGCGGGTACTCGCCGCCGTAGTAGACGACGTCGGCGCCGGAGTTCTTGACCTGGGTGGCGACCGCGGAGAAGTCCTTGGTGTCGGGGTTGATGTGCTGGGTGCCGACGACCTTGCCGCCGAGCTTCTTGAACTCGGTGGTGAAGGTACCGGCGAGGCCGGCGCCGTAGGTCTTCTTGTCGTCGATGACGAAGACCTTGGTCTTCTTCGCGGTGTTGAAGACGTACTGGGCGGCGAACGGGCCCTGGATGGCGTCCGTGGTCGCGGTGCGGAAGTACGACTTGTAGGTGCGGGCCTTGCTGGTCGCCCAGTTGGTGCCCTGGGTGAGCGCGGGGTTGGTGTTGGCCGGGGAGACCTCGACGAGCTTGGCGTCGTCGAAGACCTTCTGCATGGCCTCGGCCACGGAGGAGTTCAGCGGGCCGACCACACCGAGGACGCTCTTGTCGGCGACGAGGGCGGCGGCGTTCTGCTGGCCGGACGAGGGCTGCGCCTGGTCGTCCTTGGCGACGATCTTGAAGGTGACGCCGTCGACGTACTTCTTCTTGTTGGCCGTCTTGGCGGCGAGGTCGACGGAGTTCTTGATGCCGAGACCCAGCGCGGACAGGTCGCCGGTGAGCGGGGCGTCCACGCCGATGGTGACGACGGTGCCGCCGCTGTCGGAGCTCTTGTCGCCGCTGTCACGCGAACCGCAGGCGGTGAGGGTGAGTGCTCCCGCGGACAGCGCGGCGGTGATGGCGATGAGCGAACGTTGACGCACGTTCTTGTCCTTTCCCTGGGCGGCCCTCCCCCCTGGAAGAGGCCGAGTCGAGCGCTGGTCGGAGTGACTTTCCGGCCGCGGTGACTGGCCGTGACTCTAAGCGTGTGGAGGGAATGTCGAGGAGGGTCTGACGAAGGCTGTGACTCTCTTGTTATGACACGGGGTAATGCAGAGCGGTGCCGAGCGGGGGGAACAGTGGAATTCAGGCCGATTCGCCCTGTCCGCATAGTGAGAACCTGCAGGATGGCCCTCGAAGTGGCCAGGTGCTTCAGGCGTTTTGGTAATGACGTAAATCGTTGCCGCAGGCGACTTGCGGGGCCATGGAGGGGGCGCGTGCATAGCGCCGACGCCGGGGTAAACGTGAAACCCGTATTGCGCGCGCATTACGTAGAGTTACGGCGGGGAAAGCTGGATCGGCGTTTCTTGGCGCATTTCCGCATTCCGTGACATGCATGGTGATGGCGATCTTGCGAGCTGAACCGGTTTTTGTCCGGAAACGTGTCTGTTGGGCCGGGGTCGGTGCGAGTCCTGCGGAGAGCCGGGCCGGCCGCGTCGCGGCGGCCGGCGGCCGGGACCCGACCTGCGGGAGCGGCTCCCGGCCGAGGCCGTGCGGCGGTGCGCCGGACGGTGTGATGTGCGGGTCGGGCCGGGCGTCATCGGAGCCGGCCGGGCGGAGAACGTCAGTGCGGGGAACGGCCTTGCGGGGCACGGTTGTTGACGCTGTACGAGTACGCGTGTTGACGCTGTGTGGGCAGGCGTGCGTGGGGGACGCGCAGGGGTGGCCGGTGTTGCCGGGCGGGCCGGTGACCGACGGGCGGGCGCGTGCGGCGCGGTGGCGACTCTGACGGCTACTCAGGTGGCGCGGGTGGCTCGGAAGGGACCGGCCGCGCGTGCCGACGGGGGCGGTTCGGGGAGTTCGTCCTGTGCCCGGGGTGCGCTTTCCGGGGCGCTTGGAGCCGACGCCGCTCACCGCCAGGGGTCCTCGCCCGGTTCTTTGGAGCGGTACCGGTCGGCGCAGCCCCTGCGCGCCTGACGGTTGATCAATTGAACCGCCGAGGAGGTGCCTTGACGCTTCCGTTCGGCCCGCGCGGCGTCCACGACGGCGCGCAGGATCTCGTACTGGCCGTTGGACAGGCCCATCGACTGATAGTCACCGTAGGTAGGGGTGTCCAGGGACTGACGGGCCCAGTGGGTGACGAGACGGGTGCACAGCTCCTCGGGCGGAGTGGCCGAGGGTGCAGGGGAACCGCGCCCCGCGGTGCCGGCGGATGTTCCGGCTGCGCCGGACGCGGAGGGCGGGTCGGACGGGTCGGGTGCGCGGGCGGTGGCGGGGGAGTCGCGGTCGCAGCCGGTAGCCGATACGCCCGTCAGGAGCGCGAGTCCGACGGCGAGGGCGAGCGCGGGGGTGAGGGCGGGACGGCGCCGCGGCAGGCGTGCCGCCGCGGCGCGGTGGGGCGCTCCCGTTGCCATGCCCTGAACGCTAGGGTGCCCGACGCCTGCGGGGCAACGGCCCCGCAGGCGTCACATGTGCCCCGCGCCGCGGGGCCTGTGTCCAGGTGGGGTCAGCCCGCCGTCCGTGCCTGGGCCGCGTCGCCCGGGTTCACGTCCCGCAGCAGACAGGTCAGCCGGGCCGTGCACACGCGCCGGCCCTCCTCGTCGCTGATCACGATCTCGTACGTCGCCGTGGAGCGCCCGCGGTGCACCGGTGTGGCGACCCCGGTCACCAGGCCGGAGCGGGCCCCGCGGTGGTGCGTGCAGTTGAGGTCGACGCCGACGGCGATCTTGGTGCTGCCGCCGTGCAGCATGGAGCCGACCGAACCGAGCGTCTCCGCGAGGACGGCCGAGGCGCCGCCGTGCAGCAGGCCGTAGGGCTGGGTGTTGCCCTCGACCGGCATGGTGCCGACGACGCGGTCCGCGGACGCCTCGAGGATCTGCACGCCCATCCGGGTGCCGAGGTGACCGGCGGAGAACAGGGCGGGCAGGTCGACACCGAGCGCGGCGTACTCGTCGATGACCTCCTGCGGGAACTTCACTTGCTGCTGCTCGCCCATGGGGCCGGCTCCGTTCGTCGGGATCGGTACGGC
This sequence comes from Streptomyces sp. NPDC001443, assembly GCF_053597355.1. Taxonomy (NCBI): domain Bacteria; kingdom Bacillati; phylum Actinomycetota; class Actinomycetes; order Kitasatosporales; family Streptomycetaceae; genus Streptomyces; species Streptomyces sp. NPDC001443. The sequence continues at coordinate 74,910 of NZ_JBSFIA010000013.1, read as the reverse complement.
GCTCCGTCCGGTGTTCCTCCCGGTGTCCCGTTCGGTGTTCCGTACGGCGCTGTTGGCTGAGCAAACGCTCAGTCGGTCGCCGATTGTTCCAGACGCACCACGACGGACTTGCTGGCCGGGGTGTTGCTGGTGTCGGCGGTGGCGTCCAGCGGGACCAGCACGTTCGTCTCGGGGTAGTAGGCGGCCGCGCAGCCGCGCGCCGTCGGATAGAGCACCACCCGGAAGCCGGGCGCCCGGCGCTCCACGCCGTCCTTCCACTCGCTCACCAGGTCGACGTACGAGCCTTCGGCGACGCCCAGCGTGCGCGCGTCCTCGGCGTTCACCAGCACCACCCGGCGGCCGTTGGTGATGCCCCGGTAGCGGTCGTCGAGACCGTAGATCGTGGTGTTGTACTGGTCGTGCGAGCGCAGGGTCTGGAGCAGCAGCCGGCCCTCGGGCAGGGCGGGGAACTCGACCGGCGCGGCGGTGAAGTTCGCCTTGCCGGTGGCCGTCGGGAAGCGGCGTTCGTCGCGCGGTGCGTGCGGCAGGGTGAAGCCCTCGGGGCGGGCCACGCGCGCGTTGAAGTCCTCGAAGCCGGGGATCACGCGCGCGATGCGGTCGCGGACGGTCGCGTAGTCCTTCTCGAAGTCCTCCCACGGGACCTTGCTGTCGGCGCCGAGCACCCGGCGGGCCAGCCGGCACACGATGGCCGGTTCGGACAGCAGGTGGGCGCCGGCGGGCGCCAGCCGGCCGCGGGAGGCGTGCACCATGCCCATGGAGTCCTCGACCGTCACGAACTGCTCGCCGCCGGCCTGGAGGTCGCGCTCGGTGCGGCCCAGTGTCGGCAGGATCAGGGCGCGCGCGCCGGTGACGACGTGCGAGCGGTTGAGCTTCGTCGAGACGTGCACGGTCAGCCGGGCGCGCCGCATGGCCGCCTCGGTGACGTCGGTGTCGGGCGAGGCGGAGACGAAGTTGCCGCCCATGGCGAAGAAGACCTTCGCCTCGCCGTCGCGCAGGGCGCGGATGGCCTGGACGACGTCGTAGCCGTGCTCGCGCGGCGGGGCGAAGCCGAACTCCTTCTCCAGCGCGTCGAGGAAGGCGGGGGCGGGCCGCTCGAAGATGCCCATGGTGCGGTCGCCCTGCACGTTGGAGTGGCCGCGCACCGGGCACACGCCCGCGCCGGGGCGGCCGATGTTGCCGCGCAGCAGCAGGAAGTTGACGACCTCGCGGATGGTCGGGACGGAGTGCTTGTGCTGGGTGAGGCCCATGGCCCAGCAGACGATGGTGCGCTCCGAGGCGAGCACCATGCGCAGGGCTTCGTCGATCTCCTCGCGGGTGAGGCCGGTCGCGGTGAGGGTCTCGTCCCAGTCGGCGGCGCGGGCGGCCGCGGCGAACTCCTCGAAGCCGTGGGTGTGCTCGTCGACGAACTCCTGGTCGACGGCGCCCTCGGTCTCCAGGACGAGCCGGTTGAGGAGGCGGAAGAGGGCCTGGTCGCCGCCGATGCGGATCTGGAGGAAGAGGTCGTTGAGGGCGGCGCCCTTGAGCATGCCCTGCGGGGTCTGCGGGTTCTTGAAGCGCTCCAGGCCCGCTTCGGGCAGCGGGTTGACGCTGATGATCCGCGCGCCGTTCGCCTTGGCCTTCTCCAGCGCGGAGAGCATCCGCGGGTGGTTGGTGCCGGGGTTCTGGCCGGCGACGATGATCAGGTCGGCCTGGTAGAGGTCGTCCAGCAGGACGCTGCCCTTGCCGATGCCGATCGTCTCGGTCAGGGCCGAGCCCGACGACTCGTGGCACATGTTCGAGCAGTCGGGCAGGTTGTTGGTGCCCAGTTCGCGGGCGAAGAGCTGGTAGAGGAACGCGGCCTCGTTGCTGGTGCGGCCCGAGGTGTAGAAGAGGGCCTCGTCGGGCGAGTCGAGGGCGGCGATCTCGTCGGCGACGATGTCGAAGGCGCGCTCCCAGGTGACCGGCTCGTAGTGGTCGGCGCCCTCGGGGAGGTACATGGGGTGGGTGAGCCGCCCCTGCTGGCCGAGCCAGTAGCCGCTGCGCGCGCCGAGGTCCTGGACGGAGTGGGCGGCGAAGAACTCGGGGGTGACCCGGCGCAGGGTGGCTTCCTCGGCGACCGCCTTGGCGCCGTTCTCGCAGAACTCCGCCGTGTGCCGGTGCTCCGGCTCGGGCCAGGCGCAGCCGGGACAGTCGAAGCCGTCCTTCTGGTTGACGCGCAGCAGGGTCAGCGCGGTGCGCTTGACGCCCATCTGCTGCTGGGCGATGCGCAGGGAGTGCCCGACGGCCGGCAGTCCGGCGGCCGCGTGCTTCGGCTCGGCGACCCGCGGCGCGTCCTGGACCGGATCGGCCTTCGGCGGCTTCGTTGCCATCGCGAGCTCTCCTTCTTCCGTGTGTGCTGCGTCTCCCGGGTCCTGCGGGCGGCTGCCCTCTCACGGGCCCAGGACCCTCGACATCCCCGATCCTCGCACGCGGCACCGACAACGACGGAGGCCGGTCGTGCGGGGAAGCGGGAGCAATGCTTGCGTGGGCGGCGTGGGCGGCGTGGGCGGCGTGGGCGGCGCGGGTGCTGCGCGTGCCGCGCCTGCTGCGCGTGCCGCGCCTGCTGCGCGTGCCGCGATCGCCGCGCGTGCCGCGCCCGCTGCCCCTGCCGCGCCCGCTGCGCCCGCTCTGCTTGCCGTGCCCGCCGTGCCCGCCGTGCCCGCCGTGCTTGCCGTGCCCGCCGTGCTTGCCGCGGTCGGCCGCCGGCCTGGATGCGGGTGCGCCTGCCGGGTGCCGCCCGGGGGCTGTCGGGGTGCCCCTCGTACGACGGCCGGTCGGCGACCGGGGTGTCCCGCCGGGGCGCCTGCGAGGTGGCGACCCGCGTACCCCCCCCCACGCGCCACCCACGTACCACCCACGTGCCGTCCAGCTGCCGTCGGCGGACGCACGCGTGCAGTCACGCTGCCGCCCGTGAGGCACCCCCGACTGCTCCCGCTGCCGTCGGCGGCACCCCCGACTGCTTCCGCCGCCGCCCATGAGGCACCCGGGTGCCGCCCCCGCCCTCCGGCCGCCCGTGGTACGGCCGGGGGCCGTGGGACGGAGGGTGGCTGTGTGGCCGTGGGACGGCAATGGGACGCCCACGGGCCGGTCAGATACCGGGGGCGGGCGTGCGGCCGTCGGACGGCCATGGGGTGCCCGCGGGCCGGGCAGGGGGCGGCCGTGGGACGGCCGTCGGACGGCCGGGGTGTCGGACGGCCGGGGTGTCGGACGGCCGGTCGCGCGAGGTCGTGTGAGTGCTCAGGGCGGAGCCGACTGTCGGTGCGGCGTGGCAGGATCGGGGACGTGGCAGATTCAGCAGCGAAGACGACCGACGACACCTCCGGCGAGAGCCGCCCGCGCCTGATGCTCATGGACGGGCACTCGCTGGCCTACCGCGCGTTCTTCGCGCTGCCCGCGGAGAATTTCACGACCGCGACGGGCCAGCCGACGAACGCGATCTACGGCTTCGCGTCGATGCTGGCGAACACGCTGCGCGACGAGGCGCCCACGCACTTCGCGGTGGCCTTCGACGTCTCCCGCAAGACCTGGCGCTCCGAGGAGTTCACGGAGTACAAGGCGAACCGTTCCAAGACCCCGGACGAGTTCAAGGGCCAGGTCGAGCTGATCGGCGAGCTTCTCGACTCGATGCACGTCTCCCGGTTCGCGGTCGACGGCTTCGAGGCGGACGACATCATCGCCACCCTCGCCACGCAGGCCGAGGCGGCGGGCTTCGAGGTGCTGATCGTCACCGGTGACCGCGACTCCTTCCAACTGGTCTCCGAGCACACCACGGTGCTGTACCCGACGAAGGGCGTCTCCGAGCTGACCCGGTTCACCCCGGAGAAGGTTTTCGAGAAGTACGGACTGACGCCCGCGCAGTACCCCGACTTCGCGGCCCTGCGCGGCGACCCGTCCGACAACCTGCCGGGCATCCCCGGCGTCGGCGAGAAGACGGCCGCGAAGTGGATCAACCAGTTCGGCTCGTTCGCGGACCTGGTCGAGCGGGTCGACGAGGTCAAGGGCAAGGCCGGGCAGAACCTCCGCGACCACCTCGAAGCGGTCAAGCTCAACCGCCGGCTGACCGAGATGGTGCGTGACGTCGAGCTGCCGAAGACGGTCGCCGACCTGGAGCGCGCGCCGTACGACCGCAAGACCATGGCGATGATCCTGGACACCCTGGAGATCCGTAACCCCTCGCTGCGCGAGCGGCTGCTCGCCGTCGACCCGGGCGCGGAGGAGGGCGGGCCGACCGCGGTGGTCGCGCAGGGCGTGGAGCTGGACGGCACGGTGCTCGGCACCGGCGAGCTGACCGGCTGGCTGGCCGGGCACGCCGGCGAGGTCCTCGGCGTCGCCATGGCCGACACCTGGGCGCTGGGCAGCGGCTCGGTCTCCGAGGTCGCGCTCGCCGCGGGCGGCGGCGCGGCCGCCTGGTTCGACCCGTCCGGGCTGGACGAGGCCGACGAGAACGCCTTCGCGGCCTGGCTGTCCGACGCGGACGCGCCGAAGGTCCTGCACAACGCCAAGCGCGCCATGCGCGTCCTCGCCGAGCACGGCTGGAGCGTCGCCGGTGTGCGCATGGACACCGCGCTGGCCGCCTACCTCGTCAAGCCCGGCCGGCGCTCCTTCGACCTGGACGCGCTGTCCCTGGAGTACCTGGGGCGGGAGCTGGCCCCGGCCGCCGCGGCCGACGGGCAGCTCGCCTTCGGGGCGGACGACGGAGCCGAGGCCGAGGCCCTGATGGTGCAGGCCCGCGCGATCCTCGACCTGGGGGAGGCGTTCGAGAGCCGGCTGGCGGAGGCCGGCGCCGCGGACCTGCTGCGGGACATGGAACTGCCCACCTCGGCGCTGCTCGCGCGGATGGAGCGGCACGGCATCGCGGCGGACCGGGCCCATCTGGAGGCCATGGAGCAGATGTTCGCGGGCGCGGTGCAGCAGGCCGTGAAGGAGGCGCACGCCGCGGCCGGACACGAGTTCAACCTGGGCTCGCCCAAGCAGCTCCAGGAGGTCCTCTTCGGCGAGCTGGCCCTGCCCAGGACCAAGAAGACGAAGACGGGCTACACCACCGACGCCGACGCGCTGGCCTGGCTGGCCGGCCAGACCGACAACGAACTGCCGGTCATCATGCTCCGCCACCGCGAGCAGGCGAAGCTGCGTGTGACCGTCGAGGGCCTGATCAAGACGGTCGCGGGCGACGGCCGTATCCACACCACCTTCAACCAGACGGTTGCGGCGACCGGGCGGCTGTCGTCCACGGACCCGAACCTCCAGAACATCCCGGTCCGCACCGACGAGGGCCGGGCGATCCGGCGCGGCTTCGTCGTCGGCGAGGGCTTCGAGTCGCTGATGACGGCGGACTACAGCCAGATCGAACTGCGGGTGATGGCCCACCTGTCCGAGGACGCGGGCCTGATCGAGGCGTTCACCTCGGGCGAGGACCTGCACACCACGGTCGCCTCGCAGGTCTTCTCCGTCGAGCGCTCGGCCGTCGACGCGGAGATGCGTCGCAAGATCAAGGCGATGTCGTACGGCCTGGCGTACGGCCTGTCGGCGTTCGGCCTCTCCCAGCAGCTGAACATCGAGGCGGGCGAGGCCCGCGCGCTCATGGACACCTACTTCGAGCGCTTCGGCGGCGTACGGGACTATCTGCGCCGGGTCGTGGACGAGGCGCGGTCGACGGGCTACACCGAGACCCTCTTCGGCCGCCGCCGTCATCTGCCCGACCTCAACAGCGACAACCGGCAGCGCCGTGAGACGGCGGAGCGCATGGCTCTCAACGCCCCGATCCAGGGCACGGCGGCGGACATCGTCAAGATCGCCATGCTCAACGTGGACCGGGCGCTGCGGGAGGCGGACCTCACGTCCCGGATGCTGCTCCAGGTCCATGACGAAATCGTCCTGGAGATCGCCCCGGGGGAGCGGGAGGCGACCGAGGAGATCGTCCGCCGTGAGATGGCGGGCGCGGTCGAGCTGCGCGCCCCGCTGGACGTGTCGGTGGGCGTGGGGCCGGACTGGGAGTCGGCCGCGCACTGAGCGCCCCGCCCGGGCCCGGGTTCGCCCTGCCGTCCCGCCCGGGCCCGGCGGTGCGTCCCGCGGTCCCGTGCCCGGCCCGCCGGTGCGCGGGCGGGCCGTGGCGGCCGCTCGCGTGGCCCCAGGTCCCGTGCCCCGGCCCGCCGGTGCGCCCGCGGGCCGTGGCGGTCGCTCGCGTGGCGCCCCTGACGGGACGCGGGGCGCGGGGCGGGGCGGTGGTGGACGGGGTCTCCCCCCGTGGGCGGCGACCCGTCACCCGCGTGGCCCCCGCGAGAACGCCCGTGGGGGCCCGCGACCGTAAGGATGCGGGCATGGGTATACGCATGCTCCACCGCCGGACGGGACCCGACCGGGCCCGTCCCCAGGGACGGTCGTCGGCGCGGTCCGACGGCAAGGGCAGGGCTGTTACCGGCGCCGGGCTCCCGGTGGTCCCGGCCTTCGCGGCCGGGGCGGGGGCCGTCCGCGTCCCCGCCACGACGGCCATGGCCGCACGCCGCACGGCCGGTGCGCTCCGGCGCAGGCTCACCCGCGGGGGACGGTACGCCGCGGGCCCTCGTGAGACGCCCGCCTGGCGCCTGTGGGCCGACACCGGCCGGGCGTACCTGTACCTGCTCCTGGCCCGGCTTCCCCGAAGGCCCCGTGCCACGAGGACCGTCACCGTGTTCGTCGCGGCGCCCGTCAGGCTCCGTCGTTCTCCGGACGGCCCCGACCGACCCTGACGGCCTCCCCGCGCTTCCGGCGCCCGGCGGCGGCCCCGGGCGCCGGACGCCACACGCGCACGCCGGCGGCGTACAGCAGCAGTCCCGGCACGAGTCCCGCGCCCACGCCGAAACACAGCGTCGGGATCAGCTCCCAGGGTCTGAGCGTCGTGTCCCAGGACACCCACCACCGCGACACCCGCTGCACGGCCCCGGCCAGCGCACAGCCGCCGATCACCGAGGCCGCCCACCAGCGGTCCCGCACGGAGAGGGCGGGCACGCCCGAGGAGTCACCCGCCGCCCGCTCCGCCTCGGCGCCCGCCGGCCCGTCGGCCGGGCGGCCCGCCGTCGGGTGGGCCGCAGGGCGGGCCGGCGTGCGGCGCAGCGCGGTCAGCACGAACGCGGCGATGACCACCGCGGCCACGGCCGAGCTGCCGTACTGCGCGAACCAGTACACCGGGTGGCCCCCCGCCTCCCGGCCCAGCACCGGGAACAGCCGCGTGCCCCAGCGGTCGTGGTGCGTGAACGCGTCCCACACGACATGCGTCAGCGCGCCGAGCGCCGCCGACAGGTACCACCGCGCCGCCGTGACCGCCCCCGCGCGAGCCCGCGGCGCCCCGCAGCGCAGCAGCGCCGCCCACCGCCCCTGCCGGGTCCGTGGCAGCAGCGCCACCAGCGGCTCGCGCAGCAGCGACCACAGGCCCACCAGCGCCCAGGCGATCAGCACGTCGATCGTGAAGACGCCCGGGAAGGAGTGCGTGACGTCGCCGAACTCCATCGCGCCCGGGACGGCACTCGCCGCGTAGTAGGTCATGTCGGGCGCGAAGGATCCGGCCACGAGGACCGCGGGCACCAGGGGTCCCCGGCCGGAGCCGTCGGTGCGCAAACCGGGCAGCACGGCCGCCGCGTGGCTCAGGGTGAACGGCAACACGGCCTCCTGTGCAGGGCGTTGGCCGAACGGCCGACCCGATGATCATCTGCCGTTCAGTATGCGTGACGATCGTCTCGGGGAACCGGACTTGGCCAACTGGTGAATATCGGGCGTGAACGGGTGCCCGTGCAAAGCAAGTTGCCGTAGGGTCGCCTGGGTCACACTCCCGGGAGGGCAACCCCCGGGGCGGCAGGACCGTCACACCAGAGCGGGAACAGCAGACGGAAGTCGGTCGGGCGCACTCGGCGTCCATGGGAGGGATGCACTCTATGGCGGCGCAATTCGGCAAGCGTCTTCGCAAGGGGGCCCTCGCCACCACCGTGGCGGCGGCCGCGGTCGCGGCTCTCTCCGCCTCCCAGGCGCCGGGAGTGACGGTCGACACCCAGGGCAGGCAGACGGCCGCCGACGCGCAGGCCACGCCCGAGGCGACCGCCGGCGACGGCGCCGCCACCGGCAATTCGCCCTACTACACCGACCTGCCGCCGCTGAACAGCCCGAACCCCGCGACCCCGACGCCGGGCGCGACCACCGGTCCCGTCGTGACGGGACCGGCCGAGGCGGGCATACCGGCCACCGTCCTGGACGCCTACAAGAAGGCCGCGGCCGAGCTGGCGGCCTCCAAGGCCGGCTGCAACCTGCCCTGGGAACTCCTCGCCGCCATCGGCAAGGTCGAGTCGGGCCAGGCCCGCGGCGGCAACGTCGACGCGAACGGCACCACCCTCAGCCCCATCCTGGGCCCGAAGCTGGACGGCAACGGCTTCGCGCTCATCCAGGACACCGACAACGGTGCCTACGACGGCGACGCCACCGTCGACCGGGCCGTGGGCCCCATGCAGTTCATCCCGTCCACGTGGGCGTGGGCGGGCCGCGACGGCAACGGCGACGGCGCCAAGGACCCCAACAACGTCTACGACGCCGCCCTCGCCGCGGGCCACTACCTGTGCCGCAACGGCTGGGACCTGTCCACCCAGGCCGACCTCCACAGCGCGATCCTCAGCTACAACTACTCGCAGGACTACCTGAACACGGTCCTGTCGTGGCTGGAGTACTACCGCAAGGGCACCCACGAGATCCCGAACGGCACCGGCGCCCTGCCCACCAACCGCAGCGACGACCACCACACGTCGGGTCCCAGCACCTCCCCGTCCGCGCCGGTGACGCCCAAGCCGTCCGATCCGGCCCCCGAGAGCCCGAAGCCGTCGACGCCGAGCACCCCGGCCCCGACGCCCACCGACACCGTGGACCACCTGAAGGACGTCGGCACGGCGAAGCTCACCGCGACGGCCGGTCAGGCGTTCGACGGGAAGATCAGCGCGCGCGCCGAGACCAAGGCGGGCCAGGGCGTCGGCAAGGTACGCGTCCGCTTCACCCTCGTCGGCGACACCGACGCCACCTTCACCGGCGGCGAGAGCGTCGCGACCGTCGTCACCGACACCACGGGCGTCGCGGTGGCGCCGGTGCTCCAGGCGGGCGAGAAGACCGGCACCTTCACCGTCCGAGCCGTCGTCGTGGGCCGCACGCTCTCCGCCGTCGACCACACGGCCACCGTCACCGCCCGCGCCGCCGACACGCTCACCCGCACCGACGCCGCCGCGCTGAGCTGCACCGCGGGCGGGGAGTTCGCGGACCAGGTCGAGGTGAAGGCCACCAACGGCGGGGCCGTCGCGGGCAAGGTCGCGGCCACCGCCATGCTCGTCGGGGCGGCGGGCGACACGACCGAGAACGACAAGGGCCCCTACTTCAAGGACGCGAACGGCAACGCCGTACGCACCCTGACGGCCCTGGAGACCGACGCGAACGGCCTGCTGAAGCTGCCCAAGCTGTACGCGGACGACACCGCGGGCACGTACCTGCTGCGCATCACCACCACCGGCGGGGCGACGCTGACCGTCGAACTGGCGGTCACCGCGGCCCCGACGCCCGACCCGACCCCGACCCCCAGCCCCACCGAGTCCGCCTCGGCGACCCCCTCCGCCTCCGCCTCCCCCTCCCCCTCCGAGTCCGCTTCCGCGACGCCCTCGGCCTGACCGGTTGTAAACGGTCCGACCGGTCGGCCTTCCGGCCGGCGCGGGACAGGCGCCCCTCCGCTGCGGCGGCGGGGCGCCTTCGTCGTGTGCGTCCGACGTGTTCTCATCTCGCGCGGCCGTTGCTACGGTGCCCGACCTGACATGGTGTCAGTTCCAGTCCGTCGGGAGGCTCCGTATGCGTGCCCTGATCGCCGCCGCGACCGGTCTCGCCCTGGCGTTCGCCCTGGTCCTGACCCTCACCGCGCTGGGCTCACCGACCGGCCGCACGTCCCCGGAACCTTTGTTGACGACGGTCCCCGCGCACCCGTGACCGCCGGCTGAAAGCCGCTCAGCGAAACCGTCCGCCGAAAGCGTTTCCACCCGGGAGGGAGGCCGAGATGCGCCGCAAGGCCGGCCTGGTCCTGCTCGCCCTCGCCGTGTTCTTCGCGGCGCTGTCCCCGTTGCTGCGCTGGTACGCCTTCCCGAGGCTGGCCAAAATCCCCGCGAACCAGTACCAGGACATGGTCCTGGAGGCGAAGGACGCCACCCTCCTCGACTACGGCACCATGCAGGCCCGCAAGGTCCCCAAGGTCACCATCGTGCAGACCCTCAAGGGCAACGTGGAGGAGTCGGACCGGATCGAGAAGACCGCGGGCCGGGACGTCGTGGTCTGGGACGGCCTCTCCTACGTCCAGGGCCCCGACGGCAAGATGGTCTCCAAGGTGTCCGAGCGCTACATCTTCGACGCCCACACCCAGGAACCCGTCCACGCCACCGGCGAGGCCGTCGACGGCGACCCGGTGCGACGGCAGGGCATCGAGTTCAAGTGGCCCTTCCTGACGGAGAAACGGGACTACCGGTACTTCGACGCGCAGACCCGCACCTCGGCGCCCATCCACTACCGGGGCACCCGGACCTTCCGCGGACTGAAGGTCTACTACTTCGAGCAGACCGTCCCCTGGACGAAGGTCGCGTTCCCCAAGGTCATGCCCGTCGAGGGCGTCACGCCCGAGTCCGTCGCCGGGACCGGCACCACTCGCTGGTACACCACGGTCCGCAGGTTCTGGGTCGAACCCGTCACCGGCGCCCCCGTCTACGGCGAGGAGATCCACCGGGAGGAACTGCGCGGCGGCACCCTGCTCGGCGGCCGCGCGAAGGTCACCGCGTTCGCGGGGCACGTGAAGATGCGCGAGGACTACATCGAGCACACGGTCGCCCTGGTCAAGTCCAACCGCACCCTGGTCCTGCTGCTGACCTCCTACCTGCCCTGGGGCTTCCTGGCCCTGGCCGCGCTGCTGCTGGCCCTCTCCCTCTGGCTGGAGGCGCGCGGCCGCCGTCCCGCCGGTCCGGCACCGGCGCCCGCCGCGGACCCCGAACCGGTCACCGCCTGAGCCGGGCGTTGGTGTGCCGGGTCGGCTCCGCGCCGGCGGGGTCCTCGGGCCAGGGATGCTTCGGATAGCGGCCGCGCAGCTCGGCCCGTACGCCCTTGTAGCCGTCCTTCCAGAAGGAGGCGAGGTCGGCGGTGACGGCGGCGGGTCGGCCCGCCGGGGAGAGCAGGTGCACGAGCAGCGGCACCCCCGCGACGGCCGGCGACCGCTGGAGGCCGAACATCTCCTGCAGCTTCACCGCGAGCACGGGCTGCTGCGGATCGGCGTAGTCGACGCGGACGGCGGACCCGCTGGGCACGGTGATCCGCTCGGGGGCCAGTTCGTCGAGGCGGGCGGCGTCGCCGGAGGCCCAGGGCAGCAGCCGGGCGAGCGCCTCGCGCGCGTCGATCCGCGCCAGGTCCGCGCGTCGGCGCGCCCGGCCGAGCTCCGGTTCCAGCCAGTCGTCCACGCGTGCGTGCAGCGCCTCGTCGTCGACGTCGGGCCAGGGGTCACCGAGGTGCAGCCGGAGAAAGGCGAGCCGCCGGCGCAGCGACTCCGCCTCCTGCGTCCACCGCAGCAGCCCGAACCCTTCCTGCCGCAACCCTTCGACGAGCGCGTTCCGTACGAGGCCGGGATCCGGGTCGGTCAGCGGGCGCACCGTGAGCTCCACGGCACCCAGCCGCTCGACCCGCCGGGCGACCACGTCGCCGTCGGCCCAGCGCACCTCCTGGCCGGACGACAGCAGTGGCACGGCGGCCTGCCGGGCCACGTCCTCGTCCACCACGGCGGCGAGCTGCACCCGCGCGTGCCCCCGGCCGAGCGGCCGGTCCGCGACCGCGACCGCGAGCCAGGGCGCGCCACGCAACCCCGAGCCCTCGCGGAGCTCCGCCCGGGTCCCGGAGGCCATCAGCCAGGAGCCGCCGTGCGCCCGGGCGACACGCTCGGGAAAGGCGAGCGCGGCGACCAGCCCCACCAGCCGCTCCTCCCCGCTCCCGGACACGACACCGCCCACGGAGCCGACGGCACGGGCGGCAGCGGTCCTGGTGCCCGCAGCACCGGCACCAACGGCACCGGTCGGGGTGCCCGCGGCGCGGGTCCCGGCACCGGCGGCACCGGCCGCAGCGGTCGTGGTGCCGACGACACCAGCAGTATCAGCGGCGACTCCTGTGGCACCGGCACCGGCCGCAGCGGTCGTGGTGCTCGCGGACCCTGCGGCGGCAGCACCGGCCGTGGCACCGGCAGTGGTGCCCGCAGATCCGGTCGTGGCACCAGCGGCACCGGCAGTGGTCCCCGCGGCACCGGCCGTAGTGCTCGCGGACCCTGCGGCGGCGTCCCGGGATCCGGCCGTCGGGTCCGGGGGCCCCGCGGCCGGATCCAGGGGCCCCGCACCCGGATCGGCCGCCCCCGCGACGGCGGACCGCAGGCGTCGGGTCTCCGCCCGCCACCGGGCCGCGTACGCGTCACCTCCGCGCCGGGCCGTCCGCAGGGCCGCCGCGAGGTCGTCCCCGTACTCCCGTGGCGGCTCCTCGGCGAGCAGGGCCACCACCTCGGCCGCCCGCTCCGCGCCGACCGCCGCCGCCGCGTCCAGCAGCGCCCGCCCCAGCCGGGGATGCAGCCCCAGCCGTGCCATGCGGCCCCCGCGCGGGGTGGCCCGGCCGGCCGCGTCGACCGCGCCGATCGCCGTCAGCACCGACCGCGCCGCCGCCATCGCCCCGCCCGGCGGCGGATCCAGCAGCGCCAGCCCGGACGCCTCCGGATCTCCCCAGCAGGCGGCCTGGAGGGCGAACGCGGTCAGGTCGGCCACCTTGATCTCCGGTGCCGGGAAGCGCGGCAGCCGGACGTCCTCCGCCTCCGACCAGCACCGGTACACCGCGCCCGGCGCCTCCCGCCCGGCCCGCCCCGCCCGCTGTCGGCCCGCCGCCTGCGACGCCCGTACCGTCGCCAGCGCGCTCAGCCCGCGCGCGTGGTCGACGCGCGGCTCGCGCGCCAGCCCCGAGTCGACCACCACGCGCACCCCGGGCACCGTCAGCGACGACTCCGCCACGGACGTCGCGAGGACCACCCGGCGCCGCACCCCCGGCGCCAGCACCGCGTCCTGCACGGCCGCCGGAGCCCGCCCGTGCACCTGGAGCACGTCGACGTCGCCGAGCGCCCCGAGCTGCCCGGCGACCCGCGCGATCTCGCCCACGCCCGGAAGGAAACAGAGCACGTCACCGGAGCGCTCGGCCAGCGCCCTGCGCACCACCGACGCCACGTGCGCCGGCAGCGCCGGGTCGACCCGCATCCCGTGCGGCGGCCGCAGCGGACGGGCCGGCGGCGCCCACACCACCTCGACCTCGTACGCGGTCCCCCGCGCCTCGACCACCGGCGCCCCGCCCAGCAGCCGCGCCCAGCCGTCCGCGTCGGTCGTCGCCGACGCGGCCACCAGACGCAGCTCGGGCCGCAGTGCCGAGCGGACGTCCCACAGGAACGCCGCCACCGTGTCCGCGTCCAGATGCCGCTCGTGGCACTCGTCGATCACCACCACGTCGACGCCCGCCAGCTCCTGGTCACGCTGGAGGCGCTGGAGCAGCACACCGGTCGTGACGACCTCCACGCGTGCGTGGCGCCCGACCACCCGCTCGCCGCGCACGGTGTAGCCGAGGCTCCCGCCGACCTTCTCGCCCAGCAGCCAGGCCATCCGCCGGGCCGCCGCCCGCGCCGCGATCCGCCGCGGCTCGGCGACGACCACCCGCCGCGCGGGACCCGCGCCGGTCAGACCGGCCAGGGCGAGCGGGACGAGCGTCGTCTTGCCGGTGCCGGGCGGCGCCACGAGGACGGCCGTGCCGTGCCTCTCCAGGGCCTCGTCCAGGGCGGGCACGGCCTCGCGGACGGGCAGGGCGTCCAGGGCGTCGTAACGGATCACTCGTTCAGCCTCGTATGTTCAGTCCCGTACGCACATGTTCAGTCCCGTACGCACACGTGTCTCAGTCGCGTACGCAGACGAAGATCGCCGTCCCCGGGATCAGGTTCCCGCGCAGCGGCGACCAGCCGCCCCACTCGGCGGTGTTCCAGGCCGGCCACTCCGGCTCCACCAGGTCGACCAGGCGGAAACCGGCCGCCACCACGTCGCGGACCCGGTCGCCGACGGTCCGGTGGTGCTCCACGTACACGGCCCGGCCCTCCTCGTCCTGCTCCACGTACGGCGTGCGGTCGAAGTAGGAGGCGGACAGCGAGAGCCCCTCGGGGCCCGGCTCGTCCGGGAACGCCCAGCGGATCGGGTGCGTCACCGAGAAGACGAACCGGCCGCCGGGCCGCAGCACCCGGCGCACCTCGCGCAGTACCAGGACCGGGTCGGCCACGAACGGCAGCGCGCCGTACGCCGAGCACGCCAGGTCGAAGGAGGCGTCCGCGAAGGGCAGCGCGGCCGCGTCGGCACAGACGAGGGGAAACGACCCGCCGATCCGCAGCGCGTGCTGGAGCTGACGGTGGGAGAGGTCGAGCGCGACCGGACGCGCGCCCTGGGCGGCCAGCCAGCGCGCGCACTGGGCCGCCCCGGCGCCGATCTCCAGGACGTCCCGGCCCTTCAGGGCTTCGGGCGGGCCGAGCAGCTCGGCCTCCACCTCGTCCAGACCCTCGGGGCCCCAGACGAAGCGGTCGTCCCCGAGGAAGGTGCCGTGCTCGACCTGGTACTCGTCGGCGTTGCGGTCCCACCAGCCCCGGTTGGCCCGCGCGCTCTCCGTGACGTCCGAGGCGCGGCGGGTGGCTTCCGGTTCGAAGGTCTCGGGCTCTTGGATGATCGGCTCCCTCGTATTAGTCTGCGGCCACTTCCCTGCAACACGCCGGGCGTGTCGCGGGAGGGGTATCCCGGCCTGTGTGGCCTGCTGGGACGAGTTTTTGTGCCGGATTTAGGGCGATCCGCCCAGGGTGTGCGCCTTCGCGCATTGACCGTGCCCGGCTGCCCCCGTATGCTACAAGTTGCGCTGCGAGCCTGCGCTCCTCAGACCTAGCAGGCTGCGCTCGCATCTGTTGTATGTCCCCTCGGTTCTCGAGGCGCCACCGGAGTTCTCTCGGTGTGGCGCTTCCTTGGCTGTCCGGCTTCATCAGAGCGATCACGGGCTCCCGGCGTAGCAGTACCTACGACTTTCTGTCCGTAACCGGAGCCCTTTCCCACATGACGAGCAGCACCGAGACCACCGCCACCACCCCGCAGGTTGCGGTCAACGACATCGGTAACGAGGAAGCCTTCCTCGCCGCGATCGACGAGACGATCAAGTACTTCAACGACGGCGACATCGTCGACGGCGTCATCGTGAAGGTCGACCGGGACGAGGTCCTGCTCGACATCGGTTACAAGACCGAAGGTGTCATCCCGAGCCGCGAACTCTCGATCAAGCACGACGTCGACCCGAACGAGGTCGTCAAGGTCGGCGACGAGATCGAGGCCCTTGTTCTCCAGAAGGAGGACAAGGAAGGCCGCCTGATCCTCTCGAAGAAGCGCGCCCAGTACGAGCGTGCCTGGGGCACCATCGAGAAGATCAAGGAAGAGGACGGCATCGTCACCGGTACCGTCATCGAGGTCGTCAAGGGTGGTCTCATCCTCGACATCGGCCTCCGTGGCTTCCTGCCGGCCTCCCTCGTCGAGATGCGCCGTGTCCGCGACCTCCAGCCCTACGTGGGCAAGGAGCTCGAGGCCAAGATCATCGAGCTGGACAAGAACCGCAACAACGTGGTCCTCTCCCGCCGTGCCTGGCTGGAGCAGACCCAGTCCGAGGTCCGCCAGACGTTCCTCACGACCCTCCAGAAGGGTCAGGTCCGCTCCGGCGTCGTGTCCTCGATCGTCAACTTCGGTGCCTTCGTGGACCTGGGTGGCGTCGACGGTCTGGTTCACGTCTCCGAGCTGTCCTGGAAGCACATCGACCACCCGTCCGAGGTTGTCGAGGTCGGCCAGGAAGTCACCGTCGAGGTCCTCGACGTCGACATGGACCGCGAGCGTGTCTCCCTGTCGCTGAAGGCGACGCAGGAGGACCCGTGGCAGCAGTTCGCCCGTACCCACCAGATCGGCCAGGTCGTCCCGGGTAAGGTCACGAAGCTGGTTCCGTTCGGTGCGTTCGTCCGCGTGGACGAGGGCATCGAGGGTCTGGTCCACATCTCCGAGCTGGCCGAGCGCCACGTGGAGATCCCGGAGCAGGTCGTCCAGGTCAACGACGAGATCTTCGTCAAGGTCATCGACATCGACCTCGAGCGTCGTCGCATCAGCCTCTCGCTGAAGCAGGCCAACGAGTCCTTCGGTGCCGACCCGGCCTCGGTCGAGTTCGACCCGACCCTGTACGGCATGGCCGCGTCGTACGACGACCAGGGCAACTACATCTACCCCGAGGGCTTCGACCCCGAGACCAACGACTGGCTCGAGGGCTACGAGACCCAGCGCGAGGCCTGGGAGCACCAGTACGCCGAGGCGCAGCAGCGCTTCGAGCAGCACCAGGCTCAGGTCATCAAGTCCCGCGAGGCCGACGAGGCCGCTGCCGCCGAGGGCGGCGAGGCCGCGGCTCCGGCCGCGTCCGGTGGCGGTTCGTACTCCTCCGAGGGTGCCGACACCTCCGGCGCGCTGGCCTCGGACGAGGCGCTTGCCGCGCTGCGCGAGAAGCTGGCCGGCGGCCAGAGCTGATCGCTGAGCAGTAGCTAGCTCTCTGCCGAGGGCCCGCACCCACCCGGGTGCGGGCCCTCGGTGCTTTTGTCTCCCGATGTGTGTTCCCCGGGTGCCGGTGCGTCCGAAGGCCCGTGCGGCGCCGCCCGATCAAGGCCGCGGCCCGGGAATGCGTGCGTCGTCCACGACGTTCACTAGTAGGAACACGAGGAGGAGCGGTCCAAGTGCTTGATCCGCAGGGTTTGTACGCATGGGAGCCGAAGGGGCTGGGCGTCGTCGACATGGCGCTGGCCCGGGAGTCGGCCGGACTTGTCATGCTCTACCACTTCGACGGATACATCGACGCGGGCGAGACCGGCGAGCAGATCGTCGACCGGATCCTCGACTCGCTGCCCCACCAGGTCGTGGCCCGCTTCGACCACGACCGGCTCGTGGACTACCGGGCCCGCCGCCCGCTGCTGACCTTCCAGCGCGACCAGTGGACGGACTACGACGAGCCCGCCATCGACGTGCGGCTCGTCCAGGACGCCACCGGGGCGCCCTTCCTGCTGCTGTCCGGCCCCGAGCCGGACGTCGAGTGGGAGCGGTTCGCCGCGGCCGTCCAGCAGATCGTGGAGCGGCTCGGCGTCCGGCTGTCCGTGAACTTCCACGGCATCCCCATGGGCGTCCCGCACACCCGCCCCGTGGGCCTCACCCCGCACGGCAACCGCACGGACCTCGTCCCGGGCCATCGCAGCCCGTTCGACGAGGCACAGGTCCCCGGCAGCGCCGAGGCGCTCGTGGA
Organism: Streptomyces sp. NPDC001443; assembly: GCF_053597355.1. Lineage (NCBI taxonomy): Bacteria > Bacillati > Actinomycetota > Actinomycetes > Kitasatosporales > Streptomycetaceae > Streptomyces > Streptomyces sp. NPDC001443. Next base: position 57,474 of record NZ_JBSFIA010000013.1, on the reverse strand, counting down.
GTACCGGCTCATCGAGGGCGGCCACGACGTCCTGGGCGTCGCAGCCCACGTGCCCCACTACGTCGCCCGCTCCCCGTACCCGGACGCGGCGCTGACCGTCCTGGAGTCCGTCACCGCCGCCACCGGCCTGGTCCTGCCCGGCATCGCGCACGCCCTGCGCACGGACGCGCACCGGACGCAGACCGAGATCGAGCGCCAGATCCAGGAGGGCGACGAGGAGCTCACCTCGCTGGTCCAGGGTCTCGAGCACCAGTACGACGCGGCCGCGGGCGCCGAGAGCCGGGGCAACATGCTCGCCGAGCCCGTCGACATCCCGTCGGCGGACGAGATCGGCCGGGAGTTCGAGAAGTTCCTCGCGGAGCGGGAGGGCGAGAACTGATCCGATACGCTGCCGCACGGCGGCGTGCCACTCGTCCGCGCCCACGGCGCCACCCCTGCGGGGGTGACCCGGTGGGTCCGGACGACGGCCGTCGGGGCAGGTCGGTGAGCCCCGCGGTGGCGGGGCATGGCGAGGGGGAGGCGCGGTCGTGCTGTCCGTGGGTCTGACCGGCGGGATCGGAGCCGGCAAGAGCGAGGTGTCGCGGCTGCTCGTGTCATGCGGGGCCGTGCTGATCGACGCGGACCGGATCGCACGGGAGGTCGTCGCCCCGGGCACCCCCGGACTCGCGGCCGTCGTGGACGCCTTCGGCACGGAGGTGCTCGCCGAGGACGGCAGCCTCGACCGGCCACGGCTGGGCTCCCTCGTCTTCGCCGACCCCGAGAAGCTCGCCGTCCTGAACTCGATCGTCCACCCGCTCGTCGGCGCCCGCTCGCGCGAGCTGGAGAGCGCCGCGGCCGAGGACTCCGTCGTCGTCCACGACGTCCCGCTGCTCACCGAGAACGGCCTCGCGCCGCTCTACGACGTCGTGATCGTCGTCGACGCAGCCCCCGAGACCCAGCTCGACCGGCTCGTCCGTCTGCGCGGCATGACCGAGGCGGACGCCCGCGCGCGGATGGCCGCCCAGGCGAGCCGGGAGAAGCGCCTGGAGATCGCCGACATCGTCATCGACAACGACGTGCCGCTCGCCCGGCTGGAGCGACGGGTACGCGAGGTGTGGACGGACCTCGTGCACCGGGCGCGATCGTCGCGGGAGGCGGACCGCGAACCCCGGGAGTGAACCCGGGAATCACCCCCTGGGACCACGCCAGGAATAGGAGTACGCGGTCCGGGCGTTGAATCATCCCGGCAAGGGAAGGAATTTCGCGTGCCCGAAACCAGCGGTTCGACCGGACGTACTCCGGAGACGCATGTCATCGACTTCCGCGCCGCCGAGCAGCTGCTCGCGGCACGGGACCCGCGGGGCGCGGTGAAGCTGCTCGACGGCGTCATCGCGGCGCACCCGGAGAACACCGCCGCCCGGCTGCTGCGCGCGCGGGCCTTCTTCGCGGCCGCGCAACTGCGGCCCGCCGAACTGGAGTTCACGATCGTCCTGGAGCGCGAGCCGGACAACGCTTTCGCGCACTTCGCGCTCGCCCGCACCTACGAGCGGCAGGGACGGCACGACCAGGCCAAGCGCCACTTCCGGCTGGCCGCCGCGCTGGACCCGAAGCCGCAGTACCTGAAGGCGGCCCGCTTCGACTCCTGAGCCGGCTGTCGGCTCCGATCAGGGACGCCGGCGCTCGGGCGGGCGGTACGGGGGGACGTCGGGGCCCGGCTGGTAGTGCGGACCCTGCCTCATGTGCTTGAGGATCATCGACAGGTCGACGGTGATGACCAGCCACAGCGCCCCGCAGGCGGCGGCCCAGCCCGGCCGGCCGGCCAGCAGGAAGGCCACGGTCCCGAAGACCGTCCAGACCAGCCCCCACACGCTCAGCCAGAACCGCAGCCGCAGTGCACTGCGCGCTGTCGTCGGCTCGTTGCCCGTACGCACCAGGATCACCCGCTCCTGTCTGCAACGTACTCTCCGGTGCGGGCGTTCTCCAAGCGGCCCGCGCGGCGGGCGGCACCGCGTGCCGCGGCAGCCGTATTCGCTCGTGGACGGCGATGAGTTCCCCCGCGCGCCCCGGTCTGTCCCTGTGACAGCACCGCGGACCCGCTCACACAGGAGACCCCATGTCCGAGACCGCCCCTCCCGTCGTCACCGCCGCATCCGTCACCGCCGCATCCGTCACCGACGGCGGCCGGCAGATCCCGACCGCACGCACCGCGCGTACCGCTCGGATCGCCCTGCGCGGTCTCCAGGTGCTGCTCGCCCTCTTCTACGCGCTGGCGAGCGCCCTGCCGAAGCTGATCGCGCACCCGTCGGCCGTCGAGTCGTTCGACCGCATCGGCTGGGGCAGCGCGGGCATGTACACCATCGGTGCGCTCGAACTGGCCGGCGCGGTGGCCCTGTTGATCCCGGTGCTCCAGGCGGTGGCCGCGATCGCGCTGGGCGCGCTGATGATCGGGGCGTTCGTCGTCCAGGCCACCGTCTTCGACGGACAGAACGCGGCGACCCCGCTCATCCTGCTCGTGCCGCTCGCCCTCATCGCCTGGGCCAGGCGTGGACACAACGCCGAGTTGCTGCGAGCGGTGCGGCGGCGCCGAGCGTGACGTCCGTGGCCCGCGGTCACCGTCCTTCGGAACGGGCACCCGGGCCACGCAGCCCGTTCAGGGCGCGCAGCCGTTCGGTCTCACGGCGGTCCCGCTTGGTGGGGCGCCCGGTGCCCGGGTCCCGGACACCCGCCGGGGCGAAGGACTCGCGGGGCGGGGGCGGCGGGCTGTTGTCGACGTAGCACTGGGCGGCCACCGGTGCGCCGACCCGCTTGCGGATCAGCCGCTTCACCACGACGACCCGCTCCCAGCCCTCCTGCCGCACCCGCACCTCGTCGCCGACGCGGATCGAGTGCGCGGGCTTCACCCGCTCGCCGTTCACCCGTACGTGTCCGCCCCGGCACGCGGTGGCGCCCTGGGAGCGGGTCTTGACCAGCCGTACGGACCAGATCCAGCTGTCGATGCGCACGGACTGGCCGCTCTCGGGGCCGGCCGCCTCGGCGGCGGCGATCGCGGCGGCGACCTTCGGATCCGGCGCGGTCGCGTGGTTCGTCCCGTCCGTGTCCTGCGCGCCCTCTGCGCCCTCCGCGCCGTCCGCCTTGTGCCCGCCGTCGGTGGTGTGCGCGCCGCCCACCCCGTACGTGCCGTCCGAGTCCTCGACAACCATGGTCCCGACTCTAGCCTCCGGGACCGGTCCGGTCCGCGGGGTTTTCTTCCGGTGGAGGTGCGCGGCGGGTCTACGGTGGCTGTATGGACAGCCTGGCCGCTCTGGACGCCCGGATCACCGGGTGCACGGCGTGCCCCCGGCTCGTGGCATGGCGTGAGGAGGTCGCCCGTACGAGACGGGCCGCCTTCGCCGACCGCACGTACTGGGGACGCCCGGTGCCGGGCTTCGGGCCCGCCGACGCGTCGCTGCTGATCGTCGGCCTGGCGCCCGCGGCCCACGGCGGCAACCGCACCGGCCGGATGTTCACCGGCGACCGCTCCGGGGACGTGCTGTACCAGGCGTTGTACGACATCGGCCTCGCCTCGCAGCCGACCTCCGTCGACATCGACGACGGCCTGGAGCTGCGCGGCGTCCGCGTCACCGCGCCGGTGCACTGCGCCCCGCCCGCCAACAAGCCCACGCCCGCGGAACGCGACACCTGCCGGCCGTGGCTGGTCCAGGAGCTCGACCTGCTGCGGCCGACCCTGCGCGCCGTGGTGGTGCTCGGCGCCTTCGGCTGGCAGGCGGCGCTGCCCGCGCTCGCCGCGGCGGGCTGGACGATCCCGCGGCCGCGCCCGGCCTTCGGGCACGGCGCCCGCGTGTCCCTCGACGGGCTGGAGCTCTTCGGCTGCTTCCACGTCAGCCAGCGCAACACCTTCACCGGCCGGCTCACGCCCGCCATGCTCCGCGAGGTGCTGCGCACGGCAGCGGAGGCGGCGGGGCTCGGGAGCGCGCGATAGAAGACCTACGGCCGCCACACGTACCGCACGTCCGGCTCCCGCTCCTCGTTCCCGCTGCCGTCCGTGCGCTCTACGGCCACGAAGCCGTGCCGCTCGTAGAAGCGGTGGGCCGGTGCGTTGACCTGGAAGGTCCACAGCGTCAGGCCCTGCGGGCTGCGCTCCTTCGCCAGTACGACGAACCGGTCGCCGAGGCCCCGGCCGCACCAGTCGGGGGCGAGATAGAGCTGGGAGAGCAGCTCGCCGTCGAGGACCATCACCCCGACGACCGCGCCGGCCGTCTCCGCGACCCAGGTCTCCCGCAACGGCACCACCACGTTCCGGAAGTGGTCGCGCACGTCGTCGTCGGAGCGCGGTCTGACGACCGAGGGCAGTGCGGCGGCGAACGAGCGCAGCCAGACCTCGGCCGCCGGTCCGGCGTCGGCACCGGCGGCCCGGCGAAGCACGACGGCGTGATCAGAACTCACGGGCGGTCCCCTTCCCCCACCGGGACCGGCAGCGGTGGCCGCGGTCTCCGGACAACCTCCCGATCATGCACGCCCCTCCCGTGGCCCGCACCCGTTTTTCCGACCGCCGCGAGCTGCCGTCGTATCCATGGCGGGATGCTTGTAACGCCATGGAAATATGAGTGTCCAGCGTTCTCCATAAACATGTTCTACGGTGGAGAGTGCAGCCGCAGCCCGCAGCCCACCGCCCGGCCGACGTCGTCCGAAGGCACACCCCGCCTGCGCCCGACGAAGGAGTTCCGTGCCCCGCCCCGCCGCACCCGCCCTGCCGCCCTGGCTCGCCCACACCCTGCGCACCCAGCGCGGTCCCGTCCCCTGGAGCGCGGCCACCCGGGGCGCGCTGGCCGCCGGCCCGCTGCTGCTCGCCGCCGTACTCGCCGGACGCACCTCCCTCGGTGTCGTCGCCGCCGTCGCCGCCATGCTCGCCGGGTTCAACGACCGGCCGGGCAGCCGCCGGGCCGCCGTCAAGCGGCTGGGGGTGCCCGCGCTCGCCGGTGCGACCGGTCTGCTCGTCGGCACGTACGCCGGGCAGCACACCGCGCCCGTGGTCCTCACGGCGCTGCTCACCGTGGTGGCCCTGGTCGCGGGCGGGGTCAGCGCCGTCGGGCCCGTCGCCTCCGGCGCCGCCACACAACTGCTCGTCGCCGCCGCCATCGGCGCCGGGATGCCCCTGCCCGAGAGCGGCTGGCAGCGCGCCCTCGTCTTCCTGGCGGGGGCCGCCTGGCTGCTCGTGCTGCGGATCGCCCTGCCCACCCCCGGCGCCCTCGCCGGCGACTTCCGGTTCGACGGGGAACGGGAGGCGGTGGCCGGGGTGTACGACGCCGTCGCCGACCTGCTCGACGCCGCCGGCGGCGCCCGGGCGACCGCCCGGCGGGCCGCGCTCACCGCCGCCCTCGACCACGCCCAGGACGCACTCGGCGGGCCCCGGCTGCGGCGGCACGCCGGTTCCGTCGCCGAGCGACGGCTGCACACGCAGTACGCCGCCGCGCTGCCCCTGGCCGAGGCCGCGACCGCGCTCGCCTGGGCGGGGGAGGAGGTGTCCGGGAGGACCGGTGAGGGACCCCGGCGGCTCGCCGCCGCCGTGCGCGCGGGGACCCCCGCCGGACCGCTGCCCGCGCCCAGTCGTTCCCTGCCCGCCCTGCGCGCCCTCGACGACGCCCTGCTGCACGCCGCCGACGCCTTCGACCGGGGGGCGGGCGCCGACCTGCACACCCGCAGGCGGACCGCGGGGGATCTGCTGCGGACCGTCTTCGGCGGCGGCGGGCGCGAGTACGGGCTGCGGGTCGCCCTCTGCTTCGGGGCCAGCGTGGCCGTCGCCCAGGCGCTGCACCACGCCCACTGGTACGGGCGGCACGCGCACTGGTACTGGCTGCCCGCCACCGCCGTCTTCCTCGTCAAGCCCGACCTCGGGCCGCTGGCGTCCCGGGTGCTGTGCCGGGCCGCGGGAACCGTCCTCGGGGCCCTCGTCTTCGCCGTCCTCGCCGAGGTGCTGCCCAGGCCCGGGGGACTGGTCGTGCTCGTCGCGGTCTGCGGTGCCCTCGTGCCGGTCTCCACCCGCCACTTCGCCGCGCAGACCGCCGTCGTCACCGTGCTCGTCCTCGCCCTGGTCATGGTCGGCGGTGAACCGCAGGCCTCCGTGAGCCGGATCGCCGAGACGCTGCTGGCCTGCGCGATCGTGCTGATCGTCGGACATCTGCCGATGCCGGGGAAGCGGGGCGGGGGCGTACGCGCCCGACTGGCCACGGCGGGCAGCGCCGCGCACGCCTACCTCGCCCACGTCCTCGACGAGCCCCGTACGCCCGACGAGCCCCGTACGCCCGGCGGACCCCGTACGTCCGGCCGACCCCGTACGTCCGGCGGATCTCGCACGTCCGGCGGGTCCCCATCACCTCACCCGTCGGTCGCGGTCCCCGCCGCTACCGGCGAAGCCGCCTCCGGGCCGACCGCCCCCGGGCCCGCGGCCCTCGGGACCGGGGCCCGTGCCACCCGTTGGACCCTGCGGCGCGAGGCCTACCGCACGCTCGCCGAGGCCCGTACTGCCATCGCGCACGCCGCCGCCGAACTGCCCGCCCTCGCCCGGCACACCGAGGGCACCGACGAGGTCGCGGCCCTGCTCGAACGACTGGTCGACACCACCACCGCCTGCGCCGTGCACCTCGACGACACGGGACGGCTCACGCCCCGCCACACCGAGCGGCTCACCGCACTGCTGGAGGAGCTGACGGCGGTGCGCGAGCGGGCCGGGCTCGGCCCGCTCCGACTGCCCCTGCCCGTCGGGGCCGTCCGGGTCGGCTAGGACTCGTCGGGACGCACCCGTACCGGCGCGTGGTACGTGGTGCGCGGTTCGGCTCGTTCGGCGGCACGACACCGGCGTACGTCGACGTGGGGACATGGCCGTGCGCGGTCGGGCCCGCCCGGGAGATCCCGGGTGAGAATTCTGCGGGGCGGCGATGAGTTCCGCTGCTTTCGGCGGTCACCACGGGGAACGGGCCGTCGTACAGGAGGAGTCATGTCGCTTCCGGAGGTCGTCTCGCGCGCGCAGTGGCGTGCGGCGCGCGAGGAACTGCTGCTCGAGGAGGAGGCCGTGGCACGCGCGCGTGACGCCCTCAACGCGGAGCGGCGCCGCCTGCCCATGGTCGAGATCGACAAGGAGTACGTCTTCGAGGGCGGCGACGGCAAGGCCACTCTGCTCGACCTCTTCGAGGGGCGGCGGCAACTCGTGCTCCACCACTTCATGTTCGCGCCCGGGTGGGACGCCGGCTGCCGCGGCTGCTCGGCGTTCCTCGACCAGATCGGGCACCTCGCGCATCTGCGGGCCCGCGGGACGACGTTCGCGGTGGTGTCCCGGGCGCCGTACACCTCCCTGCTGCCGTTCAAGGCGCGGATGGGCTGGACGGTGCCCTGGTACTCCTCGTCCCTCGGCGACTTCAACCACGACTTCGAGGCGACGCAGGAGCGTGAGGGGGGGCTCGTCGAGCGGCCCGGCCTGAGCTGCTTCCTGCGCGACCACGACCGGGTCTTCCACACCTACTCCGCCTACGGACGCGGTCTCGACGGCCTCGGCTCGACCACCAGCCTGCTGGACCTCACGGCGCTGGGGCGGCAGGAGGAGTGGGAGGAACCCACCGGGCGCGCGTGGGCCCTCGGGGCGGCCCCGGGCAACGAACGCGTGCGCTACCACGACGAATACGAGGACTGACCCGGCGCGACGAGTACGGGGCCTGACCCGGACGGTGCCGACGAGTCCGGGATGTCACGGGACCCTCACGTTCCGCGGTGACCGGGTGTCGGCTATCCGAATATTTGCCCAGTGCTCCACGCTTCGGAGTGGAGGTGTAGGGCATGGTGCCCGTGGTGGCCCGGAGGGCCGCATCGGCATGGCTAGGATCGCCTTGTCGGGCGACGGAGTCGTCCTGCCTACCGCCGGACGGGCGGGAAGTCAGGCCTGCGGAGGCCACGTAAGACCGATCCTCACCGGTCGGCAGAGGCCCGTGAAACAGGAACCCATGGTGGTACTGCTGAGCAGTACGGACCGGAATCACGTGTCCTCGGGCAGGTGAGGGCGTCAAGTCTCAGTCCCGCAACTGGGCGAACCAAGAGGCCTCCGGAAGGCGTCGACTCCTGCAAGGACGACGCTTCCTGGAGGTGCAGGGTGGTGAACGGGCGAACAGTGCTCGAGCGCTTTCCCGCGGGTGGGCCGCGCGGTTCGTGGCCCGCGGAGGAGTTCGCGCACGCGCGACGGCAGGAGGGCCTGCCCGCCGAGGTCGTCATGGACCTCGCGACGGACACCTTCCTGGTGATAGTCCGCGGCGGGGACACGGCATAGGGGGCTCGGGCTCAGCCCGCCTCGGGGGCCGGGGCGGGCACCGTGGTCGTGAACTGTCCGGCCTGCAGCGCGTACAGCTCGGCGTAGACGCCACCGCTGTCCAGCAGTTCGTCGGGGGTTCCGGACTCCACCAGCCGCCCCTGGTCGAGGACATGCACCAGGTCGGCGTGGCGCACGGACGCCAGCCGGTGGGTGATGAGGACGACCGTCTGGCCGGTGCCGGCCAGCGCCCGGATCTTCTCGAAGACCTCGAGCTCGGCCCGGGCGTCCAGCGCGGCCGTCGGCTCGTCCACGATCAGGATGCGCCCGCGCCGGTAGGCGGCCCGCGCGATCCCGAGCCGCTGCCACTGCCCGCCGGACAGCTCGTGCCCGCCGCTGAAGTTGCGGGCCAGCAGCGTGTCCAGCCCCCGGGGCAGGTCGGCGACCACCTGCTCCGCGCCCGCCTCGCCGATCGACGTGCTCAGCCGCTCCTCGGTCAGCGGCGCCGAGGAACGGCCGACGGCGACGTTGACCCGGGCGGTGAACGGCCACCGCTTGAAGTCCTGCGCCACCATCGCGATCCGCTCGGCGAGCCGGTGCCGGTCCGCGGTCGCCGCGTCGACGTCGTCCCACAGGATCCGCCCCCGGTCCGGCTTGTACAGACCCGCGAGCAGCTTGACCAGGGTCGTCTTGCCCGAGCCGTTCTCGCCGACCAGCGCGACGATCCGGCCGAGCGGGAAGACGAGACTGATGTCGTCCAGCGCGGGACGGCCGGCCTCGCCCGGATAGCTGAACGTGACGTTCTCGAACCGGATCTCCCCGGGGTCCTCCGGCAGCGGCGCGCCCCCGGCCGGGATGGCCCGCTCGGCCGCCTCGACGTACAGCCGCTCCAGGTCGCCGACGAACAGCGCCTCCTCGTGCAGCGAGTTCACCTCCAGGACCAGGGTGTCCAGGCTCGACGAGCCGGTACGGATCGCGATCACGGCCGTGCCCGCCACGGACAGCGCCATCGTGCCGGTGACCAGCAGCGCGCCGAGCGTCGCGTACGTCGCCACCGTCGCCAGGCCCGTCCAGAGCGCCGCGATCAGACCGGTGCGGGCCGCGAGCCGGGCCAGCCGGGCCTGCTCCTCCTCCGCGGACTCCGACATCGCCCGGAAGTGGCGCAGCAGGAACGGGCCGACCCCGTGCAGCCGGATCTCCGGCGCGGCCGCCGGCTCGGTGAGCAGACCGCTGATGAGCTGCCCGGCGCGGACGTGCTGCACCCAGATGTGGAAGGACTCGTAACGGCGGCGGGCGTTGGTCAGCGCGCTCCAGGCGCTCGGCACGGTCATCGTCACCAGCAGCGGGAGCAGGACCGGGTGCAGCACGGTCAGTACGCCGGCCGCCGCGACGAGGGAGATCATCGCGTTCACCACGCGGGTGCCGTAGATGATCATCCGGCGAGCGGAGGAGGCGCCGTACTGCGCGGTGTCCAGCAGTTTGTGGAAGGCGTGGTCCTCGATCGCGGACAGCTCCACGGCCGCCGCCCGCTCCAGATACAGCTCGGTCGCCACCCGCTCCACCTTGGGCTCGAGCCGGCCGGTGGCATACGTCGACGCGGCCCGCAGCAGCGCCCCCACCAGCAGGACGGCGGCCATCACGGCCAGGGCGGGTACGGCACCGCGCAGCCGGTCCTCGATCGGGCCGCCGCCCATCAGCCGGCCCAGCACGCTGTTGACCGTGAACAGGCCCACCGCCTGCGTCAGGCCCCGGCCCGCCTCTGCGGCCAGCACGGTCCGCGCGGCGCCGCGGTCGGCCTGCCGGGCCAGCCGGAGGCTGGAGGCGAGCAGTGCGGGCAGGCGGGTCAGCATGGCCCGGAAGTTCAGTTCCAGGAAGGCGTCCGCGTGCTGGTTCCAGCCCATGTCGTAGCGGAGGGCGCCGCCGAACAGGAGCCGCTCCGAATCGGACACCTCGGGTGCGTCCGTGTCACGCCGCTTCGCCACCGTCGACCTCCCCCGATCGTGGACCACCGGACACGAACGGCCACTATCGCGGGAGGTGCTGCTTCAGGGCAGGGCGCACAGCCGGGACGCGGATGCGCCCGGGCGTACGCCCGGAGTGTCAGACGTTGATCGGTCGCGACCAGGCGGGTGCGGTCCCGGTCAGCCGGCACAGGGCCAGGTAGAGCGGGATCGGCGGAGTGTACGGAACCGTACCGTCCGGTCGGTGGATGAGCCGAGGAAGACGCGTGGCGTCCGGGACGACCGCCCCCGCGGCGTAGTGCGTGGCGGCGGGCCACTCCAGTGCGTGGTCCGAGTCGGACGGGACGATCCACCACCAGCGCGTTCCGTCGGCGTACACGCATCCCACGCGCGGCAGCCGGGGGAGCAGCAGCGCTCCGAGGCCGGCGGGCGCCGTTACCGCGTCGCAGCCGAGCGGGACGGTCATGTCGTCGGGGACGACCAGGCGGTGGCGGGCGGGCGGCGTCTGCCGGTCGCGCCGCAGCCGTACAAGCGTGTCCATGCCGAGCAGTTGGCCGGGACCGGAGAGCGCGTTCACGCGTCGCCCCGTTCCGGGCGCCGGACGTGCGACGGGGTCCCCGCGACCGCCGGTGCGTGCTGCGGTGCTTGCTGTGCTTCGTGTCGCTGTGCTTCGTGCTGCGGGTGGTCCCGTCGCTCCTGTCGCGGCTCGTCGTCGTCGCCCGGACCGCCGGGCGGGCCGGGCTTCGGGCGGGTGCCCCAGCCCAGGTCGTTGTGCGGCTGCGCGGGGATGCGCGGCGTGGCGGCCCCGCGGGGGATCTCCGCCCAGACCAGCAGACCCGACCCCTGCTCCTGGGCACCCCAGGAGTGACACAGCGCCTCGATCAGCAGCAGGCCTCGTCCGTGCTCCTCCTCGGGCCGCTGCGGGGACGGGTGGGGCTCACCCGGCGCGCAGCCCTCGTCGCGCACCGCTATGCGCACCCGGTCGTCGCCGTCGTGCAGTTCGCAGACGACGCGACTGCTCGCCGTGTGCACGATCGCGTTGGTGACCAGCTCGGAGACGACGAGGACCGCGGTGTCGCAGGTGTCCTCGCACACCGACCAGCCGGTCAGCCGGGCACGCGTCAGCCGTCTCGCCTGGGTGGGCGAAGCCGGGTGTGCGGCCAGCTCGAAGCGGAACCGGCGCTCGGCACCGAGCCGGACGGCGCCGACTGCTTCCCCGGGTTCGGAACGGGCACGATCGGGGGGACCCCCATCGGCACCGAGACCGAGGGGGCGGCCTGCGGCGGCGTCTGTTCCTAAGGGCGCGGACGGAATCACGCTTGCCACTATCGCCCCGCCGTGAACACTTGGCAAGTGTCACTCTGAAAAATGCAGAGTGCTGTGTGACGCGGTGGAGGGCCGTGGCACACTGCTTGCAACAGCACGTCGAGCGGCGCCAGTTGGGATCAGCGGAGATCCGTCCGGATCTTCGGGTGGGTCTTCGAGTGGCGCCGTAGGGCTGTCGGGGATTTTTTCGTCGTTCCTTTGTCACCGGACCGGCCGGACTGTCGGCGATCTGTGCGATCGAGCCGTCCTGCCGGGAGTTTTCGTGGAGGTGGAGCGTGAGTGAACCGCGGTCCGCGCCGACCGTCGGTCAGGTCGTCCTCGGCAGGCGTCTGTTGGACCTGCGGGAGCGCGCCGGACTCAAACGCGAGGAGGCCGCCCAGATCCTCCGGGTCGCCCCCGCCACGGTCCGGCGCATGGAGATGGCCGAGGTCACGCTCAAGATCCCGTACCTCCAACTGCTCCTGAAGGCCTACGGAATCTCCGACGCCGAGGCCGAGGCGTTCGTCCGGCTCGCCGAGGAGGCCAACCAGCCCGGCTGGTGGCAGCGCTTCCACGACATCCTGCCCGGCTGGTTCTCCATGCATGTCAGCCTGGAGGGGGCGGCCGGCCTCATCCGCCAGTACGAGCCCCACTTCGTGCCCGGACTGCTCCAGACCGAGGACTACGCGCGCGGGGTGCTGAAGTCGGGCGCCATCGGCCAGACCAGTCCCGACGACATCGAGCGCCATGTCGCCCTGCGCATGCAGCGGCAGGGACTGCTCACCCGGCAGGACGCGCCCCGGCTCTGGGTGGTGATGGACGAGACCGTGCTGCGCCGTCCGGTCGGCGACGCGGAGGTGATGCGGGCCCAGGTCGACAAACTGCTCGACGCCATGAAGCTGCCCAACGTGACACTCCAGGTCGCGCCGTTCGCCAACGGTCCGCATCCCGGCACGTACGGGCCCTTCGTGCTGTTCCGATTCGCCATGCCCGAACTTCCGGACATGGTCTACAGCGAGTACCTGACCGGCGCCGTCTACCTGGACGCGCGCTCCGAGGTGGCGACCCACCTGGAGGTCATGGACCGCATGGCGGCGCAGGCCGCTACTGCACATCGCACGAAGGAGATCCTCCAGGATCTCCGCAAGGAGTTGTGAATGGACCGCATCAAGTCCCAGACCAGGTCACGGATCCGCACCGAGCGGATCTACAACGGCATGCCCGCGCGCGAGTTGGGCAGCGAAGGCTGGCACAAGCCCTGGAGCGGCGGCAACGGAGGCAACTGCCTGGAGGCCATGAAGCTCGCGGACGGCCGGATCGCCGTCCGGCAGTCCACCGACCCCGACGGCCCCGCGCTGATCTACACGTCCGACGAGATGACCGCCTTCATCGAGGGCGCGAAGGCCGGGGAGGCGGACTTCCTCCTGTCCTGAACGGCCTGTCCTGAACGGCTGGCTTGAATTGCTCTCCCGCTGGACCCGTTAAACCGATGAATGTTTCGACTCCCTTACCTTGGTTCCTCATTGACCGTGATCGCTGTTCGCGCCCACCAGTTACGGAGTGTTGTATGACCGGGCAGGACCACCCCACCGGCGCTGTCCGGATCGACACCAGCCGACCGCATCCCGCGCGTATGTACGACTGGTACCTCGGCGGCAAGGACAACTACCCCGTCGACGAGGAGATGGGCCGGCAGATGCTGGCCCTCGACCCGCGTGTCCCCGTCATGGCACGGGTCAACCGCGCGTTCATGCACCGTGCCACCCGCTGGCTGACCGAGCGCGGCGTACGGCAGTTCCTGGACATCGGCACCGGCATCCCGACCGAGCCGAACCTGCACCAGATCGCCCAGGGCGTCGCGTCCGACGCCCGTGTCGTCTACTGCGACAACGACCCGATCGTGCTGGCCCACGCGGCGGCCCTGCTGCGCAGCACTCCGGACGGCCTGACGGAGTACCTCCAGGCCGACGTGCGCGATCCGGCCGCCATAGTCGAGGGGGCCAGGAAGATCCTCGACTTCGACCGGCCGATCGCGCTCTCCCTCATCGCGCTGCTGCACTTCATCTCCGACGAGGACGGCGCGCACGAGCTGGTCGGCCGACTGCTGTCCGAACTCCCGTCCGGCAGCTATCTGATGATGACCCACGCCACCGCCGACTTCACCCCCGAGGAGTCGGCGGCGGCGATCGCGAAGCTCCGGGCGGCCGGCATCACCCTTGCCCTGCGCTCCCGCGACGAGTTCGGCCGGTTCTTCCGCAGCCTGGACCTCGTCGAACCCGGGATCGCGGTGGTGCCCGAGTGGCACCCCGAACTGGGCGAACCGGTTCCGGGCCAGGAGGACGGGGTCATTCCCGGATACGGAGCGGTGGCCCGGAAGGGCTGAGGTCCGGAAGGGCTGAGGTCCGCAAGGGGTGCGGTCCGCAAGGGGTGCGGTCCGCAAGGGGTGAGGCCCCCAAGAGGTGGGGTCCGCAAGGGGTGAGGCCCGCGGCCGTCGTGGCTCGCGGGCCGGCCCCGGGGTCACGGCGGGGGCAGCACCCCGCACAGTGCCTCGACGGCCGCCCCGTACGCATGGTCCGAGGGCGTCGCGTACCCCACCACCAGCCCGTCCCGCACCGCCATGTCCGTCCCCGGGTGCCGGAACGCGGCGAGGCCGTCCAGCGCGACGCCCCGCCGCCCGGCCGCCTCGACCGTGGACCGCTCGGTGCCGTCCGGCAGCCGGAGCACCACGTGCAGACCGGCCGCGACCCCGGTGACCTCGATGTGCGGGGCCCGCGCGGCAAGCGCCTCGACGAGCCGGTCGCGGCGGCCGCGGTAACGTTGCCGGGTCCGCCGCACATGGCGGTCGTACGACCCCGACGCGATGAAGTCGGCCAGGCACAGCTGGTCCGGCACGCTCGCCCACGCCTCGCGCTCGCCCTTGGCGGCCAGTACGTCGGCGACGTACCGCCGCGGCAGGACCATCCACCCCAGCCGCAGGGCCGGCGAAAGGCTCTTGCTCACCGAGCCGACGAGGACGACCCGGTCGGGGTCGAGGCCCTGGAGCGCGCCGACGGGCTTGCGGTCGTACCGGAACTCCCCGTCGTAGTCGTCCTCGACGACCACACCGCCTCGCGCGCGTGCCCAGTCGATCACCGCGGCCCGGCGCTCGGCGTGCAGCGGGCCACCGGTGGGGAACTGATGCGCGGGCGTGAGCAGCACGCCCCGTTCACGGCCCAACCCGGCGACGAGCGCGCCGTGTTCGTCCACCGGCAGCGGGACGGTCCGCACGCCCGCCGTGGCGAGCAGCTCCCGGTGGAAGCCCAGCCCGTACGCCTCCACGGCCAGCGGCCCGCGCAGGGTCCCGCCCGCGCCCTGGCCGAACAGCAGGCGCAGGGCGTGCGCGAAGCCGGAGCAGACCACGATCCGGTCCGGATCCGTGCGCACCCCGCGGGTCCGTGCCAGGTACTCGGTGAGGGCCTCGCGCAGTTCGATCCGGCCGGCCGGGTCGCCCGGTCCGAACACCTCGTTCGGCGCCTGCTGGAGCGCCCGCCGGTAGGAGGTGAGCCAGGCCGCGCGCGGGAAGGACGACGCGTCGGGGGTGCCCTGCCGCAGGTCGTGCCGGGGGCCACGCGCGCGCGGGGGTGCCGCGCGGGGCACCCGGGTGACATCGCGCGGCGGCGCGGAGCCGCCCCGGCGCCCCGGCGGCGGGGACGAGGGAGGGGCGGACACCCCCATGGCGACGCGCGTGCCCGAGCCCTGGCGGGCCGTCAGCCACCCCTCCGCGACAAGCTCCGCGTACGCGTCCGCCACCGTGTTGCGGGCGACGCCGAGGTCGGCGGCGAGCGAGCGGTACGGCGGCAGCCGCGTCCCGGGAGGCAGCCGACCGTCGCGTACGGCCTCGCGCAGCGCTCGGACGACCGCGGCCCGACGCCCGCCGGAGCCCGCCGACGACAGCTCCAGATGCAGGTCGCTGCCGATCCGCTCCGCCGAATTGACCCACGATTCCACCATGGAATTGCACCCTACAAGAGGTCTTTCCGGGCCATAGATTGATGCACATGACGACGAACGCGAACACCCGCACGGCGAACCCGGTCACGATCACGAACACCGGCACGAACGAGCCCGGCCGCCTCGACTTCGCCAAGGCAGCCCCGAAGGTCTTCCGCGCCCTCGTCGGTTTCGACAGCGCGGCCCGCGACGGCCTCGACCCGGCCCTCGTCGAACTGGTCCAGATCCGTGCCTCGCACCTCAACCACTGCGCGTACTGCCTGCACATGCACACCAACGACGCCCGCAAGGCCGGCGAGAGCGAGGACCGGCTGCACATGGTCGCCGTCTGGCGCGAGGCCCGCCACTTCTTCACCGAGCGGGAGCAGGCGGCCCTCGCCCTGACCGAGGCGGTGACCCTGGTGGCCGACGCCGGCGTCCCGGACGACGTCTACGCCGAGGCGGCGGCCCGCTTCGAGGAGCAGGAACTGGCGCACCTGCTGGCCCTGATCCTCGCGATCAACACCTGGAACCGGGTGGCACTGTCGACGGCGAAGCGGGCGGGCACGGACGAACGACGCTAGTCCCGGCAGGGTGGTACCGCGGCCCGTTCCGCACGTTCATGGGCCGGTTCGCAAGGCCCGGCGGGGCCGGTTCACACGGCCATGGGCCGGTCGTACGGTCCGATCGGTGCCGGAAGCCGGGAACTTCCCGTCAGATAGTGGTCGACGGCCGCGGCCACCGCCCGGCCCTCCGCTATCGCCCACACGATGAGCGACTGGCCGCGCGCCGCGTCCCCCGCGGCGAACACCCCGGGGACGTTCGTCGCGAAGCCGTCGTCCCGGGTGATCGTGCCGCGCGGTTCGAGCCCCAGTCCGAGCTGGTCGATGAGCCCGTCCTGCCGGTCGGGTCCCGAGAAGCCGAGGGCGAGCAGTACGAAGTCGGCGGGGAGCGTACGCCCCGAGCCGGCCACCGGTCTGCGCAGCGCGTCCACCTCGACCAGATGCAGCGACCGCACCTGCCCGTCGGCGTCGCCGGCGAAGTGGAGCGTGGACGCGGCGAACAGCCGGGCGTCCGCGTGTGCCGCGGGCGCCGTCTCCAGGTCGCGCGCCTCCTCGTGCGCGGCCGACAGCCGGTAGACCTTCGGGTACGTCGGCCAGGGATCGATGTCCTCGTCGCGCTCGGCGTCCGGCTGTGCGTAGATGTCGAGCTGGGTGACGGACGCGGCCCCTTCGCGCACCGCGGTCCCCAGACAGTCCGCCCCGGTGTCACCGCCGCCGACGATCACGACATGCTTGCCCGCGGCGGACATCGGCGAGGTCTTGAGGTCCCCCTCGCACACCCGGTTGGCCAGCGGCAGATACTCCATCGCCTGGTGGATGCCTGCCAACTCGCGTCCCGGGACGCTCAGTTCCCGCCACGCCGTGGCGCCCGTGGCGACCACCACGGCGTCGTACCGCGTCCGCAGTTCGGCCGCGCCCACGTCCCGGCCGACCGCCGTGGACGTACGGAACTTCGTCCCCTCGGCCCGCATCTGCTTCAGCCGCCGCTCCAGATGGCGCTTCTCCATCTTGAACTCGGGGATGCCGTACCGCATCAACCCGCCGAGCCGGTCGTCCTTCTCGTACACGGCGACGGTGTGCCCGGCCCGCGTGAGCTGCTGGGCCGCGGCGAGCCCGGTGGGGCCCGAACCGATCACGGCCACCGTCCGCCCGGACAGCCGGTCCGGCGGCCGGGGCGGCACGAACCCCTCCGCCCAGGACCGGTCGGCGATCGCGCACTCGACGTTCTTGATGGTGACGGCCGGCTGGTTGATCGCGAGCACGCACCCCGCCTCGCACGGTGCCGGACACAACCGCCCGGTGAACTCGGGGAAGTTGTTGGTGGCGTGCAGCCGGTCGCCCGCCGCCCGCCAGTCCTCCCGGGAGACCAGGTCGTTCCACTCGGGGATCAGGTTGCCCAGCGGGCACGCGTCGTGGCAGAACGGTATGCCGCAGTCCATGCAACGGTCGGCCTGCCTGCTGATGATGGGCAGCAGCGCTCCGGGGACGTACACCTCGTCCCAGTCCCGGACCCGCTCCTCGACAGGCCGACGGGCCCACTCCTGGCGGGGCGTCGTCATGAAACCCTTGGGATCGGCCATGGCCGTCTTCCTTGCTCGCGCGTGCGACGGGCCTCGCGTCATCGGGCGGCGCTCTTCCGGCCACGATACGTCTCCCGGGCCGCACGCGCAGAGCGGCCTACAGCGCTTTCTCCCACCGGCCCGCGCGAGGACCGCCGGGTACCCGGACGAGCGTCCCGCCGTGGGCTCGCGGCGGCGCCCACAGGGTCCTCGGACGAGCGTCCCGCCGGGGCCGCGGCACGCTCAGACGAGCGCCAGCAGGTACACGACCGCGGACAGCGCCGAGGCGACCGCGCGTATGTGGTTCCATCTCGTCCACTCGCGCAGATACGCCGGCCAGTAGGCGGCAGCCTCCGGGGTGTCCGGCTCCATTCCCATCAGCTGGGCGTTGCGCGGTACGTTCGCGACGACCGTCACCCCGAACGAACCGGCCAGGTACAGCGCGCTGCCCAGCAGCAGCTCGACCGTCCCGTCGTCCGGCCACAGGACGAAGGTCACCACGGCGATCACCGCGCACACCGTGGCCACACCGAAGAACACGACCATGAACGCGGGTGTCATGGCGGAGGAGTTGATCGCGTTCATCGCGGCGACCCCCCGGGCGGGCGGAAGCGCGGCCAGTCCCCGCATGACCAGGACCGAGAAGGCGTAGAAGACTCCGGCCATCAGTCCCGTGCCGAGGACACCCAGCGCCGCCAGTACCAAGTACGGTCCGTCGATCATCTCTACGTCAGCTCCCACCCGTCGAGCCGAGATCCTGCCCGGCGCCTTCCGCTGCCACAAGTGAATTCATGGCCACCCGCTCATCGGCTCACCGGGCCGGTCCGGGGCCGCCACCGCGCCATCCCGCGAGTGCCGACTCCACGTCCGCCGTGATCTGCCGTCGCGCCCGGTGCCGCGGCACCCCGCTCATCAGCAGCTCGTCGTACGGCGTGTCCAGATGCCGTACGGAGGCCACGACCGCCGAGACCACCGCGCCCTCCGAGAGCGCCCGGCCGGCCGCGCTGCGCCCCACCCGGCCACTGCCGCGCGCCGACGCGTGCGCCGCGATCTCCTGCGCCCGGCCCTCGGGACAGCCGGGAAACAGCCGTCGTATCTCCGCCGCGAAGGCGCCCGTGAACCGCACGTCCTCGGCCGCCCGCCGTCGGGCGTCCCGCGCCCGGCGCCGCCTGCGCGCCTCCGCGTCCGCCAAGCAGCGCCGTTCGGCACGGGCCAGCGCGGACTCCTCGACGAGGATGCCCTGGCGTTCGTACCGGGCCTGGCGCCGGTTGAACCGCACGACCACCGCCGACAGCGCGCTCTCCTCCCGCGATCTGCGGGTCAGCGCGGTGTCGCCGCGCGGCAGGAACACCAGATGTCCGAGGTCGGCGCAGTCGAGGCAACGCGGTGCGCCGTCCTCCAGGACGAGCATCGGCAGCGGCCCGCGACGGCACCCGGCGCACTGCTTGCGCCGCACAGGCTGGACGACGAGAAGCCCGTCACGAAGTCCGTTACCGGTATGAGGAGTTGCAAAGAGCGCCATACCGGGTTCTTTCCCTCCGGTGAGTCCGCCGTCACACGCGTCCGCGGCGAGCGGCACCGCGCGACCGGCGAGCACCGGCCCGGGTGCGGGATCGGCGGCCGCAGTACCCCGCTCCGACGCGGCATCATGGCGGTGTGCGACTCGAAGCGATCACCTGGGAACGGCTCGGCGACCTGCTCGCCGAGCGGCTGCTCGACCTGAAGCCGGGCGACGGCAGCCCCTGGCCCCGGATCGCCTTCGACGGTGCCCCGGCGGCCCGCCCCGGAGATCTCGCCGAGCGGGTCGCCGAAGCCCTGCGCCTGCGTGGCCGTCCCTCGGCCGTCGTGGGAACGCAGGGCTTCCTGCGTCCGGCCTCGCTCCGGCTGGAGCACGGGCACCACGACGTGGAGGCGTACTACAACGGCTGGTTCGACACCGGAGCCCTGTGGCGCGAGGTGTTCGGCCCCCTCGAACCGGGCGGCGACGGGCGCATCCTGCCCGACCTCTGGGACCCGGTCTCCGACCGTGCCACCCGCAGTTCCTACGTCCGGCTCCCGCCGGGCGGCATCCTCCTGCTGCACGGCCCCCTCCTGCTGCGTCACTGGTTCCCGTTCGACCTGAGCGTCCACGTCCTCCTCTCCCCGTCCGCCCTGCGCCGCCGCACCCCCGAGGCCGACCTCTGGACACTCCCCGCCTTCGAGAGCTACGAGCGGGAGACCGACCCGGCCGGCACGGCCGACGTCCTGGTGCGCGCGGACGACCCACGGCATCCCGCGTGGGGCGGCTGACCCGCCCACCTGGCCGCAGTCGTGCCTCAGAGCCAGCCGTTGCGCCGGAACCCGCGGTGCAGCGCCCGACAGGCGACGGCGATCACGGCGAGGACCAGGGGATAGCCGAACTGCCAGTGCCGCTCGGGCATGTGATCGAAGTTCATCCCGTACACCCCGCAGACCATCGTCGGTACGGCGATCACCGCGGCCCATGCCGTGATCTTGCGCATGTCCTCGTTCTGCGCGACCGTGACCTGCGCGAGGTGCGCCTGGAGAATGGAGTTGAGCAGTTCGTCGAAGGACGCGATCTGCTCCGTGGCCCGCAGCAGATGGTCGGAGACATCGCGGAAGTAGGCCTGTATCTCGGCGTCGACCACCCGCATGGGCCGGTCCGAGAGATCCAGCAGCGGCCGGGCGAGCGGAACCACCGCCCGCTTCAACTCCAGGAGTTCCCGCTTGAGCTGGTAGATCCGGCCCGGGTCGGTCCGGGCGCCGTCCGCCGAGAACACGTCCGTCTCGACCTGGTCGATGTCCGACTGCATCGAGTCGGCGACATGGAGATAGTCGTCGACCACATGGTCCGCGATCGCGTGCAGCACCGCCGAAGGTCCCTTGGCGAGCTGGACCGGATCGCTCTCCAGCTCCTCGCGCAGCGGGCCCAGGGAGCCGTGCCGTCCGTGCCGCACCGAGATGACGAAGTCATGGCCGACGAACACCATGATCTCGCCGGTGTCCACCACCTCGCTGGTCGCGGTGAGTTCCTCGTGCTCGACGTAGCAGACCGTCTTGAACACCGCGAACAGCGTCTCGCCGTACCGCTCGACCTTCGGGCGCTGGTGCGCCTCGACCGCGTCCTCGACGGCCAGCGGATGCAGGTCGAACAGCTCGGCGATCCCCGCGAACTCCCGGTCCGTGGGCTCGTGGAGGCCGAGCCAGACGAAACCGTCGCCGGACTTGCGCACCCGTGCCACGGCTTCGACCAGATCGCGCCCGCCCGGTGTCCGCACGCCGTCCCGGTAGGTCACGCAGTTCACCACGGAAGAGCCGAGCGGGGACCGCGCGGGGTGACTCAGGTCGACGCGCGGCCGTCGACGAGTGAGCCGTGCCACCTTGCGCAGGCCGCCGACCCGGCCGAGTTCGGTGACCCTTCGCAGGTTCCCTGCCATGGACATCTGGATCTCCTCGCGTGGATCTCCTTGCGCCGTACTGCCGAACCGCCGTACTCCTGCGCCCTGGCGTGCCAGTTTGCCAGGTGCGGGGGAGCGACGGAAAAGCCTGTGGAAACAGGAGATTCCGCTTGGTTCCCGCCTGTGGACGGACCGGCCTCCTCCGACGACGCGGGGAGCGCCGCCCGCACGGGACGAGCGGGATGACTGGGATGATCGGGGCATGACGCGAACCGACCGGTATCTCCTCGACAATCGCCAGTCCGAGGCAGCAGAGCGATTCGACGCCTTCGCCGCCCTCTTCGACCCCACGACGTTCCGGCACCTGGACAGGCTCGGGATCGAACCCGGCTGGCGCTGCTGGGAGGTCGGCGCCGGCGGTACCTCCGTGGTGTCCTGGCTGGCCAGGAAGGTCGGGCCGACCGGCCAGGTCGTCGCGACCGACATCGACGTCTCACGACTGACCGCCGTGAGCCGTCCCCCGGTCGAGGTGAGCGTGCACGACGTGGGCGCGCAGGAGCCGCCGGGGGCGGACTTCGACCTGGTGCACGCCCGGCTCGTCCTCGTGCACGTCCCGGACAGGGAGCGGGCGCTCCAGTCGATGATCAAGGCCCTGCGGCCCGGCGGGCGGCTCCTGATCGAGGACGCAGACCCGGCACTGCAACCGCTTCTGTGCCCCGACGAGCACGGCCCTGAGCAGCAGCTCGCGAACCGCCTGAGGCACGGGTTCCGCACACTCCTGGCCGACCGCGGCGCCGACCTCGCGTACGGGCGCAGGCTTCCTCGGCTGCTGCGCGAGGCCGGGCTGCACCAGGTCGAGGCCGACGCGTACTTCCCGGTCGCCTCGCCCGCCTGCACCGCCCTGGAGACAGCGACGGTCCGGCAGATCCGCGACCGTCTGGTCGAGGCGGGCCTCGCCACGCACCAGGACATCGACCGGCACCTGGCGAACCTGGCCTCCGGCAGCATGGACCTGGCCACCGCCCCCATGATCTCGGCGTGGGGCCGCAAGGCGTAGCGCCGCCGCGCGCTCCGCGGTCGCCGTCTCACCGGACCCCGGGTGGTCTCCCGCCGACGCGTTCGACCGCCTGTGCCCCGGCCCGGCACCCCTCCGCCGCGGCCTCCTCGGCTTCGGCCCCGGCGAGCAGTGCCGCGAGGAACGCGCCCGTGAAGGCATCGCCCGCTCCCGTGGTGTCCCGGGGCGTCGCCGGCACCGCGGGGACGCGGGCCCGTACGGTGCCGGACCTGGCCACCAGCGCACCGCGGGCGCCCTGCTTGGCGACCACCAGCGGGACGTGACGGCTCAGCTTCGCCGCCGCGTCCGCCGTGTCGGGAAGCCCCGTGAGCAGGCACGCCTCGTCCCGGCTCGGCAGCAGGACCGTCACCCCGGCGACGAGCTCCAGGAACCGCTCGACGCCCAGGCCGGCCAGGAAACCGGCCGACGCGGGATCCAGGCTCACCGGCACCCCACGCGCGCGTGCCGATGCCAGGGCCACCGCCACCAGGGCCCGGCTCGGCTCCGAGAACAGCAGATAGCCCGACAGATGCAGCCACGCGACCCCGTCGAGCAACGCGTCCGACCAGTCGTCCGGGTCGAGCCGCAGACACGCGCCGCTGTCGGTGAGAAACGTCCGCTCCGCCGCCTCTCCCGCGTCGACCAGGCAGATCACCGTCCCGGTCGGCGCCTGCGGGTCCACGACCAGCCGCGGTCGTACCCCGTGACAGGTCAGCTCCCGCTCGTGCCAGGCGGCCGCGTCCGCGCCCACCCGTCCGAGCATCCGCACGTCGGGACAGCCCCGGTGGGCGGCCCAGCACGCGACGTTCGCGCCCGCGCCGCCGGGCAGGGTACGGATCGAGGCGGCCGTGTCGGTGCCGGTGGCGAGCGGCCCCCGGTGCCGGGCCACGACGTCCGTGACCACGTCACCGACGACCAGCAGCGCGCCGTCCCGCCCGGCGGTCATCCCCCGGCCCACGCCGCCGCGATGCGGCCCGCCAGCCTCACGTTCCCCCGTACCGCCGCGAGATTGGCGCTCAGCGAGGCGCCGTCCGTGTGCCGCACGAGGTGGTCGAGCAGGAACGGAGTGACCGCCTGCCCGGTGACGCCCCGTTCCTCGCACGCGTTCAACGCCTCGGCGAGCACCCGCGCGTGCAGCCCGGGATCCAGCTGCTCCTCCTCGGGGACGGGCTGGGCCACGATCAGCGCCGACTCCGGCCCACCGACCGCGTCCTGCGCCCGCATCACGTCCGCCACCTGCCCCGGGGTGTCGAGCCTCCAGTCCACCGGATGGCCCGAGTCCGACAGATAGAAACCCGGGAAGCGGTCCGTGCCGTACCCGGCCACCGCGACCCCCAGCGTCTCCAGCCGTTGCAGGGTCGCGGGCACGTCCAGGATGGACTTCACGCCCGCGCACACCACTGTGATCCGGGTCCGTGCCAACAACCCCAGATCCGCCGACTCGTCCTGCGTCACGGTCCACTCGCGGTGCACCCCGCCGAGTCCCCCCGTCGCGAACACCCGTACGCCCGCGAGCGCGGCCAACAGCGCGGTCGCCGACACGGTCGTCGCCCCGCTGGCCCCCGCGGCCACCGCGAGCGGCAGGTCGCGATGGCCGAGCTTGCGGATCCCGTCCTCGTTCGCGACCCGCTCCAGCTGCTCCTTGTCCAGGCCGACATGGGGCCGCCCGTCGAGGACGGCGATCGTCGCCGGTACGGCGCCCTCCTGCCGTACGACGCTCTCCAGCTCCAGGGCCACCTGAAGGTTGCGCGGGCGCGGCAGCCCATGCGCGATGATCGTGGACTCCAGGGCCACCACGGGCCGACGCGCGGCTATCGCTTCCCGTACCTCATCGGACACCACCAGCACCACGCGCCTGCCTCCTGTCTCGCGGTCCTCCCTCATCTCTGGCGGGCGGCGCGCCCGGTCAAACCCTCGCGGCCGACGGGGGACTGCACCGGCGAGCCCTCGCGCCGCCGCGATCACCCCGGCGGACGCCGGCGGGTCGCTGCCTCCGAACGGCGCGAACGCTCCCGAGGCGGTGTCCGGTCCGCGGTCCTCAGAAGAGCGGCTCGGGCAGCACACCTTCCAGGGCGAGCAGTTTCCGCTTGGTCTCCAGACCGCCCCCGAACCCGCCGATGCCGCCGTCGCTCTCGACGACCCGGTGGCAGGGCACGATCACGGGCAGCGGATTGGAACCCATCGCGACGCCCACCGCCTGCGCCGCGCCCGGCTGACCGACCCGGCTCGCCAGATCGCCGTAACCGACGACCGCACCGAAGGGGACCGTGGACGCCAGCTCCCGCAGCACCTGCCGGTTGAAGCCCGAGCTCAGCGACCAGTCCAGCGGCAGCTCGAAGGCGCGCCGCTCACCGGCGAAGTACGCCTCCACCTGGCGTATCGCTTCCGCCAGCAGCGGGGAGCCGGGTGCCTCGACGGGCGCGGTCCCCAGCCGGTCCGCGAGTCGGCCGAGCGTCCTGTCGCGTACCGCGTCGGTGGCGTGGAACACGACGTTGACCAGGCCCGTGCCGGTCGCGGCCAGAAGCAGCGGACCGATGTCGGTGGCGACGACGGTCCACACGACCTGCTGTTCGTACTGCCCGAGGCTGTCCATGCGCCCCACCGTACGGCCCGCCACCGACAACACCCCCGGAACCGGACACCGACCCCCGCCCGCCCCCGGCGGCCGGCGGGGGTCAGCACCCGTACAGGACCTGGCGCACGAGGTCGGGCTTGTCGGTGATGACGCCGTCGACCCCGTACCCGGCGACCTTCCGGGCGGTCTTCGCGTCGTCGACGGTCCAGGCGGCGACCCCCATCCGCCTGCCGTGCGGGCCCGTCAGCGCGTGCACCGCGGACACGTACCCCACGGACAGGGACCCGTGCGAGGCGTTGATCCGGTCGGTGAAGGCCGCGTAGCCGCGCAGGTCCCGCACGGCCGGGCTGCCGAGGAACCCGGTGGTGACAGCGGGCTTCAGATCGTGGACCCTGCGCAGGCTGTCCGCGCTGAAGCTCTGGACGACCAGCCGGCGGGCGAGGTGCTGCCGGTCGAGCCAGCCCTCGTTGCCGAGCAGCTTGAGGATCTGCTGCTCGATGCCCGGGTACAGCTCCGGGTTCTTGATCTCCAGCAGCAGATTCTGACGGTTGTGCTCGACACGGCGCAGGTACTGCTCCAGCGTCGGCACGCGCACGCCCGCGTAGGCGCGGCCGAACCAGCTGCCCGCGTCGAGGCGCGCGATCTCGGCGGCTGTGAAGTCCTTCACTTTCCACGGCGAACGGCCGGGGAAGACCCGCTCGACGTCGGTCGTGCGCCGGAGGCTGTCGTCGTGGATCACCACGAGCGTGCCGTCCTTGGTGCGCTGGACGTCGTTCTCCACCCAGTCGACGCCCAGCGCGGCGGCCCGGTCGACGGCCGCCAGGGTGTTCTCGGGGGCGTAGGACGAGGCACCCCGGTGGGCGACGACCACGGGCCGCCGGTCGGAGCGCGCCCGGGCGTCGGAGGCGGGCGTCAGAAGGGTCACGGCGGCCAGGAGCGCGGCGCTCATGACAGCAAGTGCGCGCGCGTACATGCGTACTCCTCGCGTCGGACGGCTACGGACGGTTCAACTGTGACAGCAGAGCGTGCGTCACGAGGGGTGTGCGAGGTGACCGCGGGCTGAACGGACGCCCTCACGCCTGCTCACCGTTGCCGCACATGTGCGGCAAGAGTGTGTTTCTTTGTCGGAGAACCGTTCGGTCATTGCGGTGAGAGTCATACTCTCTGCGACAGCCTCGACCGGTCAGACGGTCCTGAGGGAGGGGGATAATTAAGGCGATTTCAGGACTGAAACCGGGCGGAAGGCAGCCGAGCATGCAAGGCACGGTCGACGGATTCAGCTACGGTCTCGTCACACCGCTGGTGGCCTACGTCATGGCCTGCCTCGGCGGAGCCCTCGGACTGCGCTGCACCACCAGGGCACTGCTCGTGACCCAGTCCTGGCGCCCGGGCTGGCTGGCCCTGGGCTCCGCGGCGATCGGTTCCGGCATATGGACCATGCACTTCATAGCGATGATGGGCTTCTCGGTCGAAGAGGCGCCGATCCGCTACGACCGGCCGACGATGTACGCCAGCCTCGCCGTGGCCGTCGTCATGGTGGGCGTCGGGATCTTCATCGTCGGCTACAAGGGCGCCAAGGGAGCGGCCCTGTTCACCGGGGGCACCATCACCGGTCTCGGAGTGGCCTCGATGCACTACCTGGGCATGGCCGGAATGCGCCTGAACGGAGTCCTGGAGTACAGCACGCTCACCGTCGCCGCGTCCGTCGCCATCGCGATGGCCGCCGCGACCGCTGCCCTGTGGGCGGCCGGCCAGGTCCGCGGGCTGCGCTGGAGCGTCGGCGCGAGCCTGGTGATGGGCCTGGCCGTCAGCGGAATGCACTACATGGGGATGGCCGGTCTCAGCGTCCACCTCCACACCACGCCCCACGCCTCCTCCGGCGACTCGCCCGCGGCGCTGCTCGCCCCCATGCTCATCGGCCCGCTGGCCTTCCTCTGCCTCGCCGGTGTCGTGGTGATGTTCGACCCGCTGATGGTCATGGGAAGGCCCGAACGGGTCGTCGCCGAGCCCAAGCCCGGCATCCCGGCCCACCCGGTCGTGGAGCACGGAGGCCGTCGCGTGCCGCCCCGGCCCCGGCGGGAAGCGGTGCAGCGCCGCTCCCGCACCCCGCAGGGCCACTGATCCGCCCCCGTTGTCAGTGGGGAGCCGTACGGTGGAACCCATGCGGCCCGTTTCCCACATCGAACGCACGGTGGCGCCCTTCGAGGTCGTCAGCCCCTACCAGCCCAGCGGCGACCAGCCGGCGGCCATCGCCGATCTGGCCCGGCGCATCGAGGCCGGTGAGAAGGACGTCGTCCTGCTGGGCGCGACCGGCACCGGCAAGTCCGCCACCACGGCGTGGATGATCGAGAAGCTCCAGCGCCCCACGCTCGTGATGGCCCCGAACAAGACCCTGGCCGCCCAGCTGGCGAACGAGTTCCGCGAGCTGCTCCCGAACAACGCGGTCGAGTACTTCGTCTCGTACTACGACTACTACCAGCCCGAGGCCTACGTCCCGCAGTCGGACACCTACATCGAGAAGGACTCCTCGATCAACGAGGAGGTCGAGCGCCTGCGGCACTCCGCGACCAACTCGCTGCTCACCCGCCGCGACGTGATCGTGGTCGCCTCGGTCTCCTGCATCTACGGCCTCGGCACCCCGCAGGAGTACGTGGACCGCATGGTCCAGCTCAAGGTCGGCGACGAGATCGACCGCGACCAGCTGCTGCGCCGTTTCGTGGACATCCAGTACACGCGCAACGACATGGCGTTCACCCGCGGCACCTTCCGGGTCCGCGGCGACACCATCGAGATCTTCCCGGTCTACGAGGAGCTCGCGGTCCGCATCGAGATGTTCGGCGACGAGATCGAGGCGCTCTCCACCCTGCACCCGCTCACCGGCGAGATCATCAGCGACGACGAGCAGCTGTACGTCTTCCCGGCCTCCCACTACGTCGCCGGTCCCGAGCGCATGGAGCGGGCCGTCAACGACATCGAGAAGGAACTCGGGGAGCGCCTGACCGAACTGGAGAAGCAGGGCAAGCTCCTGGAGGCGCAGCGCCTGCGGATGCGGACCACGTACGACATCGAGATGCTCCGCCAGATCGGCAGCTGCTCCGGCGTCGAGAACTACTCGATGCACTTCGACGGCCGCGAGCCGGGCTCCCCGCCGAACACCCTGCTCGACTACTTCCCCGACGACTTCGTGCTCGTCATCGACGAGTCGCACGTCACCGTGCCGCAGATCGGCGCCATGTACGAGGGAGACGCCTCCCGCAAGCGCACCCTCGTGGACCACGGCTTCCGGCTGCCCTCCGCCCTGGACAACCGTCCGCTGAAGTGGGAGGAGTTCCAGGAGCGCATCGGTCAGACGGTCTATCTGTCGGCGACTCCCGGCAAGTACGAGCTCTCGCGCGGGGACGGCGTCGTCGAACAGATCATCCGGCCCACCGGCCTCATCGACCCGGAGGTCGTCGTCAAGCCCACCGAGGGGCAGATCGACGACCTGGTGCACGAGATCCGCGGGCGGGTCGAGAAGGACGAGCGGGTCCTGGTCACCACGCTCACCAAGAAGATGGCCGAGG
Source organism: Streptomyces sp. NPDC001443 (assembly GCF_053597355.1). Taxonomy (NCBI): domain Bacteria; kingdom Bacillati; phylum Actinomycetota; class Actinomycetes; order Kitasatosporales; family Streptomycetaceae; genus Streptomyces; species Streptomyces sp. NPDC001443. The sequence goes on along the minus strand of NZ_JBSFIA010000013.1, from coordinate 29,261 downwards.
ACCTCACCGACTACTTCCTGGAACTCGGCATCCAGGTGCGCTATCTGCACAGCGACGTCGACACCCTGCGCCGCGTCGAGCTCCTGCGCGAGCTGCGGGCCGGCGAGTTCGACGTCCTCGTCGGCATCAACCTGCTGCGTGAGGGACTCGACCTGCCCGAGGTGTCCCTGGTGGCCATCCTCGACGCCGACAAGGAGGGCTTCCTGCGCTCCGGCACCTCCCTGATCCAGACCATCGGCCGTGCCGCGCGCAACGTCTCCGGCCAGGTCCACATGTACGCCGACAAGATCACCCCGGGGATGGAACGGGCCATCGACGAGACCAACCGCCGACGCGAGAAGCAGGTCGCGTACAACACCGCGCACGGTATCGACCCGCAGCCGCTGCGCAAGAAGATCAACGACATCGTGTCGCAGATCGCCCGCGAGGACGTCGACACCGAGCAGCTGCTCGGCTCCGGTTACCGCAAGGCGAAGAAGGACGGCCAGGGCGCCAAGGCCCCGGTGCCCTCCCTCGGCGGCAAGGCGGCCGGCGCGAAGGCCGGCCGGTCCGCCAAGGGCAAGGAGACGGTGCCGACCGACCGTCCCGCGGCCGAACTCGCGGATCAGATCGAAGAACTGACGCAGCGGATGCGCGCCGCCGCCGCGGACCTCCAGTTCGAGATCGCCGCCCGGCTGCGTGACGAGGTGTCCGAGATGAAGAAGGAACTGCGTCAGATGCGGGAGGCGGGCCTGGCCTGACCCTGCCGTCACACCGGACCCCGGTGCAGCGTGGTGTGTTGCAAGACCGACACAAAGTGCGGGCCGGGGTTCGGCACTGTCGGTGGCTCTGCGTAGGGTTCTGGACAACCCGCGGAATCCGCGGCAACCGGGGAAAGCTCGAGAGGGGAACAAGCCGTGACCGTCAACATGACCAAGGGTCAGGCCATCAGTCTGCAGAAGAACGACGGAGGCAGCCTGACCGCGGTACGCATGGGTCTCGGCTGGCAGGCTGCTCCCCGGCGCGGCCTGTTCGGCTCGCGCACCCGTGAGATCGACCTCGACGCCTCCGCCGTGCTGTTCGCGGACAAGCAGCCGGTCGACGTGGTCTTCTTCCGCCACCTCGTCAGCGACGACGGCTCGGTGCGCCACACCGGCGACAACCTCGTCGGCGGTGCCGGCCAGGGCGGCGACGACGAGGCCGTCCTCGTCGACCTCCAGCGCGTCCCGGTCCACATCGACCAGATCGTCTTCACCGTGAACTCCTTCACGGGCCAGACCTTCCAGGAGGTGCAGAACGCGTTCTGCCGTCTGGTCGACGAGACCAACGGCCAGGAGCTCGCCCGCTACACACTGGCGGGCGGCGGTGCCTACACGGCCCAGATCATGGCCAAGGTCCACCGGTCCGGTTCGGGTTGGTCGATGACGGCCCTCGGCGCCCCGGCCAACGGCCGTACCTTCCAGGACCTGATGCCGGTCATCCTTCCGCTTCTCTGACGCCGCGACAGGCGACGTCCGCCCGACGGGGGCCGGGCGTCGCGACGGGGCGGACACTGCCTGTCGCGGCACCGGCAGGGCGGCGAGCGGCACACGACACGACACGGTGGCACAGGGCAGGGAGACGCGGGCGATGACGGCCGAGCTGGTAAGGGGACAGAACCACCCGCTGTCCCAGGTCCGCCTGGAGATCCGGGTCTCCGCCGGCACGCCGATCGTGGCCGGTGCCACGCTCGGCGACGAGCACGGCAGGGTCCGGGGCGTGGAAGGGGTGGCCCACCCGGGCGCCCCCGCCCTGCCCGGACTCGAGGTCTCCCGGCAGGCGGCCGCCGATCACCGCCTCGCGGTGGACCTGGCCGCCGTGCCGGAGGCCGTGCACCGGGTGAGCGTGCTGCTCGCACTGCCCGACGGCACGGGCGGCCCCGACCGCTTCGGCCTGGTCGCGGCGCCGTTCGTCGCCGTCACGGGCCTGGACGGCGCCGAGATCGCCAGCTACACGATCACCGGACTGGACGCCGAGTCGGCCGTCGTCGCCCTGGAGCTCTACCGCAGAGCCGGTGCCTGGAAGGTGCGCGCCGTCGGCCAGGGATACGCGGGCGGTCTCGCCGAACTCCTCGCCGACCAGGGCCTGCCCGAGGCCAGGCAGCTCGCGGCCGGTGTCGGCGAGGCGGTCTCCCGCGGTCTGGCCCGCTCGGTCCAGGCACCCGTGCCGAGACCGGACGGCGACCGCTTCCGACAGCCCGCGGCCGGCGGCCCGGAGCACGGTGGGACCCCGGCCCAGGGCGGCGCGAGCTCCGTGACGCCCCAGCCCATCACTCAACAGGGGCTCCAGGACCCGTACGGACCGCAGGCGACGGTCGGCCCGGCGCAGCCCGGACAGCAGACCGCGCACCCTGGCGGCGCCACGCCCGTCGACCCGGCCGTCACGCCGTCCTCCGGTCCCGCGGATCCCTCCGCGCTCACCCCTCCCGGAGCGCCGGCCGCGCCCCCGGGCGCCTCTTCCGCCACTCCGGCCGCCGGCACGGGGCCGATCGACTACACCCATCCCGGCCGCCGGAACGCCACACCCCCGGCCCCTCCCGCGCCCCCGCCGACCGCGCCCCCGGCCGCTCCCGGGCAGCCCGCCCGGCCCGTCGCCGGCGACGCGACCGGCTGGTCCATGGAGGAGCGGCTCTACAACCAGGTGTGGGGCATGTTCGAGGACCTCGCCCGCACCACCGCCGCCTACCGCAGCGCGGTCGACTTCGCCGACTCCCGCCGGGAGAAGGAACTCGACCAGGTGCTGTCCGACCCACGCGCCAGGATCGGCGGACAGGGCGACGCCGCACGCGAGGCGGCCCACGACAAGTACGCCCGGCTCGTGGACCAGGCCACCCAGGCGTTGGACCGGGACATCGCCCAGCTCACCGCCGAGGTCGAGGTCGTCGAGCCCGCGCTGCCGCCGGCGTACGCGGGCTGGGACAGTCCCGTCTGGCACGGCTATCGCGTGCCGATGGAGATGCCCATGGCGCTTCGTATCGGCGACCTCCAGTTGCCGGAGGCCCCGCAGCTGCGTATCCCGATGCTGGTCAGACTGCCGCTGGAGCGCGGCCTCTGGATCGACAGCGCGGGTTCCGGATCGTCCGACGGGGTGTTCGCCGACGAGCACGAACTGCGGCACCTCGCGATGACCACGGCGGTGGCGCTCGCGGCCCGGCTGCTGGCCGTGCACCCGGCGGGCGAGTTCACCGTGCACGTGATCGACCCGGCCGGTTCGGCGGCGCAGCCGCTCGCGCCGCTGGTGAGGGCCGGTGTGCTGGCGGGTCCGCCGGGGGTCGGCGCCGCGGGGGTGGCGGACGTCCTGGGCCGGCTCACCCAGCGGGTCGACCTGGTCCAGATGGCGGTGCGCGGTGGTGCCGCCGACGCGCTGCCGCCCGGCTTCGACACCTCCCAGCAGCTGCTGGTCGTCAACGACTTCCCGCACGGCTTCGACGACCGCGCGGTGACCCAGCTCCGCTACCTCGCCGACGAGGGGCCGGCCTTCGGCGTCCATCTGATGATGGTGGCCGACCGCGAGGACGCCTCCGGTTACGGTCCGTTGCTGGATCCTCTGTGGCGCTCGCTGCTGAGGCTCACCCCGGTCCCGGACGATCACCTCGCCGACCCCTGGGTCGGGCACGCCTGGACGTACGAGCCCTCGCTGGTGCCGCCCGGCAGCCAGGTACTCGGGCAAGTGCTCGCACAGGTGGCCGAGGCCCGTCGAACCTGGCGGGGATGACGGCCTCGCCCGCCTTCACCAAGTCTGCGTAAAGACGCTCGACCAGCATCTTTGGGTTTTCCTTTACTAATCCCTTTACCTCTCCTTGGCAATTGGGGTACTGTCTTCCCACGGAGGGGAGTACTCCCTGTCTGTGCGGCGTACCCGTCAATACGGATCCGACCGGATCCCGGGGCGTCGGCCCGTGTGGCCGCTGAAGCGTCATCGACGCCGCGGCCCGGGGTGGAAGAGACCTCCGGCAGCACTACGACGCTGACTACCCGCCGTTACGTAATGCCGGAGGCGCAATGGATGTTTCCCTGACCCTGTGGGTCCTGACCATCGCGGGCCTTGCCGCCCTGATCGCGGTCGACTTCTTCATCGGCCGCAAACCGCACGACGTGTCCCTCAAGGAAGCGGGCACCTGGACGGTCGTCTGGATCGCCCTGGCCGGACTCTTCGGCCTCGGGCTGCTGTTCTTCGCCGGCGGTCAGCCCGCCGGCGAGTTCTTCGCGGGCTTCATCACAGAGAAGTCGCTGAGCGTCGACAACCTCTTCGTCTTCGTCCTGATCATGGCGAAGTTCGCGGTGCCGACGCAGTACCAGCAGCGCGTCCTCCTCGTCGGCGTGCTCATAGCCCTGGTCCTGCGGGCCGTCTTCATCGCTGCGGGCGCCGCGATCCTTGCCAGCTTCACCTGGGTCTTCTACCTCTTCGGTGCCTTCCTGATCTGGACCGCCTGGAAGCTCGTCCAGGAGGCCCGTGCCGACACGGACGAGGAGGAGTTCGAGGAGAACAAGCTCCTCAAGGCCGCCGAGCGACGCTTCGGGGTGGCCGACCGCTATCACGGCACCAGGCTGTGGATCCGGCAGAACGGCAAGCGGGTCATGACCCCGATGCTGGTCGTGATGCTCGCGATCGGCACCACGGACGTGCTGTTCGCGCTCGACTCCATCCCGGCCATCTTCGGCCTGACCCAGGACCCGTACATCGTCTTCACGGCCAACGCGTTCGCGCTGATGGGCCTCAGGCAGCTGTACTTCCTCATCGGCGGCCTGCTGAAGAAACTGGTCCACCTCTCCTACGGCCTGTCGATCATCCTGGGCTTCATCGGCGTCAAGCTGGTGCTGCACGCGCTGCACGAGTCCGGCGTCCACGTCCCGGAGATCAGCATCCCCGTCTCGCTCGGCGTGATCTGCGCCGTCCTGATCGTCACCACGATCACCAGTCTGCGAGCCTCGCGGAAGCAGGCGGCGGCCGAGTCGGCGCGCGGCGACAGCGAGGGCGCCACGCAGGACAGCATCGGCGTCTGACCGCGCCGACCGCAGGAACCACGTCATCGGGAGGGGTGCGCGGCACACCGTCGCCACCCGCTCCCGGTGCCGCCCCGGGTGAGGGGCTCGCGGAGAACCGAGTGCCGAAGGAGGCGAGCATGTTCACGAAGTCGCGGAATGCGAAGTGCGAAGGCCTCTGCGACGATCGCTCCATGATCGCTCGGCTCAGGTCGCTCGCCACGCAGTGGACATCCCTCGTGCCGTTGGCCGCGGTCGTCCTGCTGATCCTCACCTGGGGACGCAATCTGCCCGGCGTGCTGGTAGCCGTGGTGACCGTGGTCCTGGCCGGGGCGGTGCTGGCCGCCGTGCACCACGCCGAGGTGGTGGCCCACCGGGTGGGCGAACCCTTCGGCTCCCTGGTGCTCGCCATCGCCGTCACGATCATCGAGGTCGCCCTGATCGTCACCCTCATGGCGGACGGCGGGGCCAAGAGCTCCACCCTCGCCCGGGACACGGTGTTCGCGGCGGTGATGATCACCTGTAACGGGATCGTCGGCCTGAGCCTTCTCGTCGCCTCGCTGCGTCACGGCACGGCGATCTTCAACCCCGAGGGCACCGGCGCCGCCCTCGCGACGGTCGCGACCCTGGCCACCCTCAGCCTGGTGCTGCCCACGTTCACCACGAGCAAGCCGGGCCCGGAGTTCTCCTCCGTGCAGCTCACCTTCGCCGCACTGTCCTCGCTGATCCTGTACGGCCTGTTCGTGGCGACCCAGACCGTGCGCCACCGCGACTACTTCCTGCCGATCGCCCGGCAGGGCGGTGGGATCGCCGTGGAGGAACACGCGGTGGCGCCGTCCGCCCGCACCGCGCGGATCAGCCTGGTGCTGCTGGGACTCGCCCTGATCGGAGTCGTGGGGCTGGCCAAGGGCGTCTCGCCGGCGATCGAGTCGGGCGTCGAGGCCGCCGGCCTCCATCACGCCGTCGTCGGTGTGATCATCGCGCTGCTCGTGCTGCTGCCCGAGACCATCGCCGCGCTGCGCTCCGCCCGCCGCGACCGGGTGCAGACCAGTCTCAACCTCGCCCTCGGATCGGCGATGGCCAGCATCGGCCTGACCATCCCCGCGGTCGCCCTCGCGTCGCTCTGGCTCGCCGGCCCGCTCGTCCTCGGCCTGAGCGCCACCCACATGGTGCTGCTCGCCCTGACTGTGGTGGTGGCCTCGCTGACCGTGGTCCCCGGCCGGGCCACACCGCTCCAGGGCGGCGTCCACCTGGTGCTGTTCGCCGCCTACCTGGAACTGGCGATCAACCCGTGAGAACCCGTGAGGGCCTCGCCCGGGGCCGGGGCGGTCAGTCCAGGACGGGTTGCGCGAGCGGGACGCGCACCGGGCGGGTCTCCGGCAGCAGGGTGAAGCAGCCGAGGCTGAGCAGCGCGATGCCGGTCAGATAGGCGCCGACACCCCAGGGGACCCGACCGCCGTGTTCGGCGAGCGCCGTCGCCACGATCGGGGTGAGCGCGCCCCCGAGCACACCGCCGAGGTTGTAGCCCACCGCGGCGCCGGTGCAGCGCACCCGAGGGTCGTACAGCTCCGGCAGATAGGCGGCGATCACGGCGAACATCGTGATGAACGCGATCAGCGCGCCCAGGAAGCCGAGGAACATCAGCAGCGGCGCGCCGGTGGACAGGAGCGCGACCATCGGGAACATCCACAGGGCGGAGCCCGCACACCCGGCCAGGCACATGGGGCGCCGCCCGAAGCGGTCACCGAGAACCGCCGCCACCGGGGTCAGCGCCCCCTTCACCACCACCGCGGCCATGATGCACATCAGCATGACCGTGCGGTCGACCCCGAGGCGTTCCGTGGCGAAGGCGAGGGACCAGGTCGTCACGGCGTAGAAGATCGCGTACCCGGCCGCGAGCGCGCCCGCGGTGAGCAGCACCAGCCGCCAGTGGTCGCGCGCGACCTCGGCGAGGGGCAGCCGCGCCTTGCCGTCGAGCTCCAGGAAGCGGGGGCTCTCGGTGATCGACGAGCGCAGCCACAGCCCCGCGACGGCCAGCAGGCCGGCCGCCCAGAACGGCACCCGCCACCCCCACTGGGCGAACCGGGCGTCGGACAGGGCCGCCGACAGGGCCAGCATCACGCCGTTGGCCAGCAGGAAGCCCACCGAAGGACCGATCTGCGGGAAGCCCGACCACAGCCCGCGCCGTTGCTCCGGCGCGTGTTCCGCGGTCAGCAGCACCGCCCCGCCCCACTCCCCGCCCAGTCCCAGCCCCTGGAGGAAGCGCAGGACCAGCAGCAGTACGGGGGCGGCCGCGCCGATCCTGTCGTAGGTCGGGACGCACCCGACCGCGACCGTCGAGAGGCCGGTCAGCAGCAGCGACGCGACGAGCACCGGCCGCCGCCCGTGCCGGTCCCCGACGTGCCCGAACAACATGGACCCCAGCGGACGCGCCAGGAAGCCCACCCCGAACGTGCCGAACGCGGCCAGCGTCCCGGCCAGCGGCGAGAAGGTCGGGAAGAACAGCGGGCCCAGGACCAGCGCCGCGGCGGTCCCGTAGACGAAGAAGTCGTAGAACTCGATGGCTGTCCCGGCGAGCGAGGCGGTCGCGAGCCGCAACATGCCGGGCGCCCTTACGGTGTGTGCATCACGCATGACGCGTCAACTACCCACAGTGACCAAGGGTTACGGGGGCGTGAGGGGGCGCGGCGGGCGCCCGGTGGCACCGTGATAGACCGGGTGCGAGCGGCGCTCCCCGGCGGACCGCCCCTCGCGAACGCTCAGCCCGAACGGACCGGAGGAACCGTGCCCCGCACCCTGGCCAACGCCCCCATCATGATCCTCAACGGTCCCAACCTGAATCTCCTGGGACAGCGTCAGCCGGAGATCTACGGCTCCGACACCCTCGCCGACATCGAGGCCCTGTGCTTCGCCGCGGCGGCCGCGCACGGCGGCACGGTGGACTTCCGCCAGTCCAACCACGAGGGCGAGTTGATCGACTGGATCCACGAGGCACGGCTGAACCACTGCGGGATCGTGATCAACCCGGGCGCCTACTCGCACACCTCCGTCGCGATCCTGGACGCGCTCAACACCTGTGACGGCCTGCCGGTGCTGGAGGTGCACATCTCCAACATCCACAAGCGTGAGTCGTTCCGGCACCACTCGTACGTCTCGCTGCGCGCCGACGGCGTCATCGCGGGATGCGGGGTGCAGGGGTACGTGTTCGGGGTGGAGCGGGTGGCCGCGTTGGCCGGGCCCGCGCAGGCCGGCGCGTAGTCCGGCGCGCGCGGGTGCGTGCGCGTGATTCACACCGCGTGACTCACACGGGGCGCGTGGTGCAGTGCCACGCGCCCGCCGTGCGAGGGGAGTTCACCACCCCCGCGCGTGCCACTCCGGCAGGTGCGGGCGCTCGGCGCCGAGCGTGGTGTCGTCTCCGTGCCCCGGGTAGACCCAGGTCTCGTCCGGGAGGACGTCGAAGATCTTCGTCTCGACGTCGTGGATGAGGCTGGCGAACGCCTTCGGGTCCTTGCGGGTGTTGCCCACGCCGCCCGGGAAGAGGCAGTCCCCGGTGAAGACGTGCGGGTGTCCGTGCGGGTCGTCGTAGACGAGGGCGATCGATCCCGGCGTGTGCCCGACCAGATGGCGCGCGGTGAGCTCCACGCGGCCCACCCGGATGGTGTCGCCGTCGTCGACCGGGACGTCGGTCGGCACCGGGATGCCCTCGGCGTCCGCCCGCCCGGCGTAGGTGCGGGCGCCGGTGCCCGCGACGACCGCGGCGAGCGCCTGCCAGTGGTCGCCGTGCTGATGAGTGGTGACGACGGACGCGATGCCGTCGTCACCGATCATGCCGAGCAGGGTGTCCGCGTCGTTCGCCGCGTCGATCAGCAACTGCTCGTCGGTGGCCCGGCAGCGCAACAGATAGGCGTTGTTGTCCATCGGGCCGACCGCGATCTTGGTGATCATCAGGTCCTTGAGCTCGTGCACGTCCGCCGGGCCGCCGACCGTCACCTGTCCGCTGTACGTCATGGCGGTCAGCCTATAGCCGGAGAGCGGCCCGGGGCCGCTCATGGCTACAGCGGAGGCAGCGTCGGAAGCGCCGCGCCGGTCACCGTCAGGGCGGATCCGTCGCGTCGGCCGGCGAGCCAGCAGAGCAGGTCCGCGGGCGACCCGGTGACGGTGACCTCGGGGCCGGCCGCCGACCTGCCGGTGTCCCAGGTGCGGGTGCCGTCGGTGAGGCGGGTCGACGGTACGTCGGCGTGCCCGGCGAAGCGTTCGACCAGGAAGTCGGTCTCCCGCTCGACGAATTCCGCCGGCAGGTCCTCCGCCTCGTATCCGATCCCGAGGTCCACGTGGTGCAGCTCGACCTCGATCAGGCGCCGGAAGGGCACGCGGGCCGCGGTGTCGCTGACCCCGTTGCGCAACTGCACCGTGCGCGACCAGTCCGCCGGCGCGGAGCCGGTCTGCTGAAAGCGGTCGGCGCTCTCGCGCAGGTCGGCGAGCTGGGTGTCGAGCGGCCGGGGCGCATCGCGCTCGATGTCGGCGGCGCGGGTCTCGGCGGTGGGGTACATGGGGCGTCCCTCGAGGACGTTCACGAGGGCGTCCGCGTTGCGGGCGAGGTGGGCGAGGACGTGTCCGCGGCTCCAGCCGGGCAGCCGTGACGCCTCGGCCAGTGAGGCGTTGTCCAGTTTGGAGGCTGCGGCGAGCAGTCGGTCGGTCGCGTCACGTACAGACGCCAGGTCACGTGCGTGATCAATCATGAGGTCGACCCTAGCCCCGCCACTCCTTCGGGTGAAGGATGCCGACCGAGCCCATAAATCGAATGCACGTGCTATATGGTCGAGTGCGGCGTCGGGCATGCTGGAGGGACGGGGATTGTTATGCGTCCTGGAATCCGACCGGCGTTGTCAGTGGCTCCCCCTAGTCTGAGAAGCACAGGGGCTCGCCCCTGTCTCTTCTCTCAAGAAAGGTGCGGACCGGCGTGGCCGACCGTCTCATCGTCCGTGGCGCGCGCGAGCACAACCTGAAGAATGTCTCGCTCGACCTCCCACGGGACTCGCTCATCGTCTTCACGGGCCTGTCCGGGTCGGGCAAGTCCTCGCTGGCCTTCGACACGATCTTCGCCGAGGGACAGCGCCGCTACGTGGAGTCGCTCTCCTCGTACGCCCGCCAGTTCCTCGGCCAGATGGACAAGCCCGACGTCGACTTCATCGAAGGCCTCTCCCCGGCGGTCTCCATCGACCAGAAGTCGACCTCGCGCAACCCGCGCTCGACGGTCGGCACCATCACCGAGGTCTACGACTACCTACGTCTGCTGTTCGCCCGCATCGGCAAGCCGCACTGCCCCGAGTGCGGCCGGCCGATCTCGCGCCAGTCGCCGCAGGCCATCGTCGACAAGGTCCTGGAGCTGCCCGAGGGGAGCCGCTTCCAGGTGCTGTCGCCGCTGGTGCGGGAGCGCAAGGGCGAGTTCGCCGACCTGTTCGCCGACCTCCAGACCAAGGGGTACAGCCGCGCCCGCGTGGACGGCGAGACCATCCAGCTCTCCGACCCGCCCGCACTGAAGAAGCAGGAGAAGCACACCATCGAGGTGGTCATCGACCGCCTCACGGTGAAGGAGTCCGCCAAGCGCCGCCTCACCGACTCGGTGGAGACCGCCCTCGGCCTGTCCGGCGGCATGGTCGTGCTCGACTTCGTGGACCTCGCCGCGGACGACCCCGAGCGCGAGCGCATGTACTCGGAGCACCTGTACTGCCCGTACGACGACCTGTCCTTCGAGGAGCTGGAGCCCCGTTCCTTCTCCTTCAACTCGCCCTTCGGCGCCTGCCCCGAGTGCACCGGCATCGGCACGCGCATGGAGGTCGACCCCGAACTGATCGTCCCGGACGAGGACAAGTCCCTCGACGAAGGCGCCATCCACCCCTGGTCGCACGGGCACACCAAGGACTACTTCGGCCGGCTGATCGGCGCCCTGGCGGAGGCGCTCGGCTTCCGGACGGACATCCCCTTCGCCGGCCTGCCGCAGCGCGCCAGGAAGGCCCTGCTGTACGGCCACAAGACCCAGATCGAGGTCCGCTACCGCAACCGCTACGGGCGCGAGCGCGTGTACACGACCGCCTTCGAGGGTGCCGTCCCGTTCGTCAAGCGCCGGCACGGCGAGGCCGAGAGCGACGCCAGCCGTGAGCGCTTCGAGGGCTACATGCGCGAGGTGCCCTGCCCCACCTGCCGGGGCACGCGCCTGAAGCCGATCGTCCTCGCGGTCACGGTCATGGAGAAGTCCATCGCCGAGGTCTCCGCGATGTCCATCAGCGACTGCGCCGACTTCCTGGGCCAACTCAAGCTGAACGCCCGCGACAAGAAGATCGCCGAGCGCGTGCTGAAGGAGGTCAACGAGCGGCTGCGGTTCCTGGTCGACGTCGGCCTGGACTACCTCTCGCTCAACCGCGCGGCCGGCACCCTCTCCGGCGGCGAGGCCCAGCGCATCCGCCTGGCCACCCAGATCGGCTCCGGACTCGTCGGCGTCCTCTACGTCCTCGACGAGCCGTCCATCGGCCTGCACCAGCGCGACAACCACCGGCTGATCGAGACCCTGGTCCGGCTCCGCGACATGGGCAACACGCTCATCGTCGTCGAGCACGACGAGGACACCATCAAGGTCGCCGACTGGGTCGTCGACATCGGCCCGGGCGCGGGCGAGCACGGCGGCAAGGTCGTGCACAGCGGCGACCTGAAGGGGCTGCTCGCCAACCCCGAGTCGCAGACCGGCCAGTACCTGTCCGGGAAGAAGGCCATCCCGGTGCCCGACATCAGGCGCCCGCTCGACCCGTCGCGGCATCTGACGGTGCACGGCGCCCGGGAGAACAACCTCCAGGACATCGACGTGTCCTTCCCGCTGGGCGTGTTCACCGCGGTCACGGGCGTGTCCGGGTCCGGCAAGTCGACCCTGGTCAACGACATCCTCTACACCCACCTGGCCCGCGAACTGAACGGCGCGCGGAACGTCCCGGGCCGGCACACGCGCGTGGACGGCGACGACCTCGTCGACAAGGTCGTCCACGTCGACCAGTCGCCCATCGGCCGCACCCCGCGGTCGAACCCCGCGACGTACACCGGTGTGTTCGACCATGTGCGCAAGCTGTTCGCGGAGACCACCGAGGCGAAGGTCCGGGGCTATCTGCCCGGCCGCTTCTCCTTCAACGTCAAGGGCGGCCGCTGCGAGAACTGCGCGGGCGACGGCACCATCAAGATCGAGATGAACTTCCTGCCGGACGTGTACGTCCCGTGCGAGGTCTGCCACGGCGCGCGCTACAACCGGGAGACCCTGGACGTCCACTACAAGGGCAAGTCCATCGCCGATGTCCTGAACATGCCGATCGAGGAGGCGACGGACTTCTTCGACGCCGTCCCGGCGATCTCCCGGCACCTCAGGACCCTCAAGGACGTCGGTCTCGGCTACGTCCGGCTCGGCCAGTCCGCGACCACCCTGTCCGGCGGTGAGGCGCAGCGCGTCAAGCTCGCCAGCGAGCTGCAGAAGCGCTCCACCGGCCGCACGGTCTACGTCCTGGACGAGCCGACCACCGGTCTGCACTTCGAGGACATCAGCAAGCTGCTGAAGGTGCTGTCCGGTCTGGTCGACAAGGGCAACACGGTCATCGTCATCGAGCACAACCTCGACGTGATCAAGACCGCGGACTGGGTCGTCGACATGGGCCCGGAGGGCGGCGCCGGCGGTGGCCTCGTCATCGCCGAGGGCACGCCCGAGCAGGTCGCAGGGGTTCCGGCCAGCCACACCGGCAAGTTCCTGCGCGAGATCCTGTCCGCCGACCGGATCAGCGACGCCGTCCCGGCGCAGGCCTCGCGCCGCAAGACGGCCGCCAAGACGGTCGCCGCCAGGTCGGCCACGAAGAAGACGGCCACGGCCAGGGCGACCACCACCGCCAACAACACGGCGACGAAGAAGGCCACGAGCGCCACGAAGAAGGCCGCCCCGGCGAAGAAGACGGCACGGGCCCGCAAGGCCTGACCCGTCGTCCGCACCGCCCGGCCGCCGACGACGCCCTCGTCGGCGGCCGGGCGGGCGGTGCGGAGAGCGGGGCGTGCCCCGCTACAGCTCGCCGAGCTCGTGGGCGTACGGTGGCTGCGCGCCCGCGCGGGAGCAGGTGAGCGCGGCCGCGCGCGCCGCGAACCGCAGCAGCCGGGTCCAGCCGTCGGCGCCCAGCGAGGCCAGCGCCCCGGGGGAGAGTGCGTCCTGGACGGACAGGCCGTGCAGCAGGGCCGCGTTCACCGTGTCCCCGGCGCCGATGGTGTCCACGACGTCGGCCTTCTCGCCCGGCACGGAGTGCTCCCCGCCGTCCCCGGTGAAGACGGTGAGCCCTTCACCGCCGCGCGTGATCACGACGGCCGAGGGGCCGGCCGCGAGCCACTCGCCCGGGGTGCCGCCGAGCCAACGGGCGTCGTCCTCGGAGAGCTTCAGCAGCGTGACCGACGGCAGCCAGCTCCGAAAGCGCGCCCGGTAGGCGTCCGCGTCGGGAATCAGACCGGGCCGGATGTTCGGGTCCAAGGTGGTGAACAGGCCCTGCCCGGACGAGGAGCGCAGCAGTTCCGCGTAGGCGCTCGCACCGGGTTCGAGGACCAGTGAACAGGTCCCGAAGGACACCGCCCGGGTCCGGTCGGGCAGCCGGTCCGGCGCCGTGAACAGCCGGTCGGCGGTGCCTTCGACATAGAAGGAGTAGGCGGCCGAGCCGCTCGCGTCGAGCGTCGCGGCGGCCAGTGTGGTCGGCTCCGTGCCGCGCTGCACGGCCGACACGTCAACCCCCGCCCGGCGCAGCCCGTCGAGCAGCGCCTCGCCGAAGGCGTCGTAGGAGGTGCGGGAGCAGAAGGCCGTGGGGGAGCCGAGACGGCCGAGGGCCACGGCGGTGTTGTACGGACCACCGCCCGGCACCGGCGTCAGGCCCGCCAGGGCGCCGGGGCCCTGCGGTACCAGGTCGATCAGTGCCTCACCGGCGACGACGATCACGAGTCCGGGTCCTTTCCGCGGCGGTGCGGGCCGCCCGGGCCGTGGTGTCCGGGCGGGCTGTCGCGGCCGGGCGGGCTGCTCCGGACGGCCGACGCAGCCGGGAACGTATCCCATCCGGTCCCCGGCGTAAAACGCCTGTGCGGGCGTTCCCCCGCGGTGCCCGTCCTCGCGCCCGGCCGGAACGCCGTCCTCCGTTAGGGTCGGAAGGTATCGCCCCCGACCCGTGGAGTTCCTCATGCCCGGCCGTCCTGTCCCGAGCCGCCGCACCCTTCTGCGCGGGGCGGCCGCCGCGCCCGTCGCCGGGTTCGGCCTCGCCGCCTGTGCGACCGGGCAGACCTCGCCCGCCGTGCCGACCGCCCCGGTCCAGGTGGGCGCGGAGAGCGAGATCGCCCCGGGCGGCGCCAAGCTGTACCGGGACCACAACGTGGTGGTCGGCCGGCGCGAGGACGGCACCCTCAAGGCGTACAGCACGATCTGCACGCACGCGTTGTGCCCCATCAACAAGCTGGAGGGGACGACCTTGGTCTGCCCCTGTCACGGCAGCCGGTTCGACGCGCTGACGGGCAAGGTGGTGCACGCCCCGGCCACCGTGCCGCTGACGGAACTGGCGGTCGAGGTCAAGGACGGCCGGATCGTCGCGGGGCCCGAGGCCTGATCGCAGCAGGCGCCGAGCGCCCCGCGCTCACTCCCAGTCCCACCCGATGCCCACGAGCCCCGCTCGCACCCGGGGCTCGACGAGATGCACCGAGCGGTGCTGCGGGCTGAGCGCCAGCCCCTGACGGCCGCTGCGCGGGGCCGCCGCGGAATGCTGGGTGAACCGATGGCAGCGCACCGGCAGCGTGTGCGCGTCGAAGCACACCTCCAGGGCGTACTGACCGCCCGCCATGCCGAACTCGCGGAGGTACTCGCGGGAGGCGCCGGCCGTACCGTCCTCGACGGCGTAGCGGAAGAGGAACGTGTCGCCGGAGCGCAGCCGGGTGTCGAAGAGCAGCTCGGCCACGAGCACACCGGTGTCGTGGTGCCGGCGGACGCGTCCCGTGCGGCAGTTCTCCAGGGCCCGCACCGACATCCGTTCCGGTGCGCAGCCCTGGTCGCCGTGGTGGACGGCCACGAAGCGGTCGACGCCGTCGCGGTGGGCCCGCACGATGTGGTGCGACTCGCGCGCCAGGAGCTCGCCCCGGGTGCCGATCCGCACCCGCTCGTGGTGGCCCAGGGAGTCGAGTCCGTTGTCGACAGGGCACTCCAGTTCGGCCAGCAGATGTTCGAGGACTCCCGAAGCCGCGACGAAAGAGCGGTAGGAGCGGGACGAGGACCGGTCGCGGTGGGTGCCGTCCTCGGATTCCGCGAGCAGACGTATCAACGACTCGTCCGGGAGTTGCAGTATCTCCTCCAGGGCCCGGACGGCCCGCAGCGACTCGGGGCGCTGCGGGCGGCGGGCGCCCTGCTGCCAGTAGCTCAGGCTGGTGACGCCGACCTTCACCCCGTAGCGGGAGAGGTGGTGCTGCACGCGTTGCAGCGGCAGTCCGCGGGCCGCGATCGCGGCCCGCAGGGCGACGTGGAAGGGGCCGCCTCGCAGGGCCGTGTCCAGTTCCGCGACGGCGACATCGGCGGCGACGTCCGCGTGCTGTGTGGCGTGCGGCATGCAGGGGCCTTTCTGTGAATGTCACAACGGCTGGTCAGACCGTTCGGGGGAGCGGAACCGGGGCCACCCGGCCTGCGTCGGGAGTCGTCACGCCCGTAAGCCGTCCTGCGCGGCCCCGAGTTCCCCCGCATTGAAGCGTGTTGACCAAGTCCCGACAACACCTGATGCCCAACCGCGGAGGACTCCTGGCCGAGTCCGCACCGTGCCGCGGCGGCCCGTCCCCGGGCCGGGCGGACCGTCCGCCCGCGCGCTCCGCCCGCGCTGCCTGGACTGCTCGTACGCCATGTGTCACTCCCGGTGACCGGGACCCCGGCCGACGTTGTCCACAGCCTCGCCGGAGTGTCGCCCCTCGCCAGTAGGGTGTGAGACATGGCCGACCCCTCCAGCTACCGCCCCAAGCCGGGACAGATCCCGGACTCTCCCGGGGTGTACAGGTTCCGCGACGAGCACCGCCGGGTGATCTACGTCGGCAAGGCGAAGAGCCTGCGTCAGCGCCTGGCGAACTACTTCCAGGACCTGGCGGGCCTGCACCCGCGCACCCGGACGATGGTGACCACCGCCGCGTCCGTGGAGTGGACCGTCGTGTCCACGGAGGTCGAGGCGCTCCAGCTGGAGTACTCCTGGATCAAGGAGTACGACCCCCGGTTCAACGTCAAGTACCGCGACGACAAGAGCTACCCGTACCTCGCGGTGACGATGAACGAGGAGTTCCCGCGCGTGCAGGTGATGCGCGGTCACAAGAAGAAGGGCGTGCGCTACTTCGGTCCCTACGTGCACGCGTGGGCCATCCGCGACACCGTCGACCTGCTGCTGCGCGTCTTCCCCGTGCGCACCTGCTCGGCGGGCGTCTTCAAAAACGCGTCCCGCACCGGCCGCCCCTGTCTGCTCGGCTACATCGGCAAGTGTTCGGCGCCCTGTGTGGGACGGGTCTCCGCCGAGGAGCACCGCGAACTGGCCGACGGCTTCTGCGACTTCATGACCGGCCGCACCGGCACGTACCTGCGCCGTCTGGAGCGGCAGATGGCGGAGGCGGCCGAGGAGATGGAGTACGAGCGGGCCGCCCGCCTGCGCGACGACATCGAGGCCCTGCGCAAGGCCATGGAGAAGAACGCGGTCGTGCTCGCCGACGCGACCGACGCCGACCTCGTGGCGGTCGCGGAGGACGAGCTGGAGGCGGCGGTCCAGATCTTCCACGTCCGCGGCGGTCGTGTGCGCGGCCAGCGCGGCTGGGTGACCGACAAGGTGGAGGAGATCACCACCGGCGCCCTCGTCGAGCACGCGCTCCAGCAGCTCTACGGCGAGGAGCGCGGGGACGCCGTCCCCAAGGAGGTCCTCGTGCCGGCCCTGCCCGAGCCGGTGGAGCCCGTGCAGGAGTGGCTGACCGGTCGCCGTGGCTCCCAGGTGTCCCTGCGCATCCCGCAGCGCGGCGACAAGCGGGCCCTGATGGAGACGGTCGAGCGCAACGCCCAGCAGGCGCTCGTCCTGCACAAGACCAGGCGGGCCTCCGACCTGACCACGCGCTCACGCGCCCTGGAGGAGATCGCGGACGCCCTCGAACTGGACAGCGCACCCCTGAGGATCGAGTGCTACGACATCTCCCATCTCCAGGGTGACGACGTGGTCGCCTCGATGGTCGTCTTCGAGGACGGGTTGCAGCGCAAGGGCGAGTACCGCCGCTTCCAGATCAAGGGCTTCGAGGGCCAGGACGATGTCCGCTCCATGCACGAGGTGATCACCCGCCGGTTCCGGCGCTACCTCGTGGAGAAGGAGCGCACGGGGGAGTGGACCGACGGCACGGCCGACGAGCAGGCCGGCGGGAGCGACGGCGGTGCCGTCGACGGTGACGTCGGTGGTGGTACGAACGGGACACACCCCCTCACCGAGGAGGACGGGCGGCCCAAGCGCTTCGCCTACCCGCCCCAGCTCGTCGTCGTCGACGGCGGTCAGCCGCAGGTCGCGGCGGCCAAGCGGGCCCTGGACGAGCTCGGCATCGACGACATCGCCGTCTGCGGCCTGGCCAAGCGACTGGAGGAGGTCTGGCTGCCGGACCAGGACGACCCGGTCGTCCTGCCCCGCACCAGCGAGGGCCTCTACCTGCTCCAGCGCGTCCGTGACGAGGCCCACCGCTTCGCGATCACCTACCAGCGCACCAAGCGCGCCAAGCGCTTCAGGTCCGGCCCCCTGGACGACGTGCCGGGCCTGGGCGAGACCCGTAAGCAGGCACTGATCAAGCACTTCGGGTCGGTGAAGAAACTGCGCTCCGCGACCATCGACGAGATCTGCGAGGTTCCGGGCATAGGCCGCAAGACGGCCGAGACCGTCGCCGTGACCCTCGCCCAGGCGGCTCCGGCCGCGCCCGCCGTGAACACGGCCACTGGAGAGATCATGGAAGAAGACCACGAAGCCGGGGCGCCCGAGACGACGGCGGACGCTCCTGGGGACCCCGTGACCGCGGGCGTCCCCGACGAACGACGGGGGCAGGAACCATGACCGAGCACGAGACGCAACCCACAGCGGACCGAGAACGCACGCCTGGCGAGACGCGCGACAATTCCGCCGGGCAGGATGCACCCCGGCACGGCGCGACCGGGCAGGATGCACCCCAGCAGGACGCACCCGGGCAGGACGGGCCGCAGGACGCACGCCATGAAGACGGAGCACAGGTGAGTACGGACAGCACACCGCCCGGGAACCCGGACGCGGTCATCCCCGAGCTGGTGATCATCTCCGGCATGTCGGGGGCCGGACGCTCTACGGCCGCCAAGTGTCTGGAGGACCTCGGCTGGTTCGTCGTCGACAACCTCCCGCCCGCTCTGATCCCCACCATGGTGGAGCTCGGCGCCCGCTCGCAGGGCAACGTGGCACGGATCGCGGTCGTCGTCGACGTGCGCGGCCGCCGGTTCTTCGACAACCTCCGCGAGTCCCTCGCGGACCTCGACGTCCGGGGCGTCACGCACCGGGTCGTCTTCCTGGAGTCCTCCGACGACGCCCTGGTGCGCCGCTTCGAGTCGGTGCGCCGCCCGCACCCGCTCCAGGGCGACGGCCGGATCGTCGACGGCATCGCCGCCGAGCGCGAGCTGCTGCGCGAGCTGCGCGGCGACGCCGACCTGGTGATCGACACCTCCAGCCTGAACGTGCACGAGCTGCGCGCCAAGATGGACGCCCAGTTCGCCGGCGAGGAGGAGCCCGAGCTGCGGGCCACCGTCATGTCCTTCGGCTTCAAGTACGGTCTCCCGGTCGACGCCGACCTGGTCGTGGACATGCGCTTCCTGCCCAATCCGCACTGGGTCCCCGAGCTGCGCCCCTTCACCGGGGTCAACGAGGAGGTCGCGGCGTACGTCTTCAACCAGCCCGGCGCGAAGGAGTTCCTCGACCGCTACGCGGAGCTCCTCCAACTGGTTGCCGCGGGCTATCGCCGTGAGGGCAAGCGTTATGTGACGATCGCGGTCGGCTGTACGGGCGGGAAGCACCGTTCGGTCGCGATGTCGGAGAAACTTGCCGCGCGCCTTGCGGCCGAGGGTGTGGAGACGGTGGTCGTACACCGGGACATGGGACGGGAATGACGGCACGAACTCTGCGGCTGGGCCGACTGCGCCGGGGGGTACCCGACGGACGCGTGAACCGGCCGGTCGAGGCCCGCGGCGGCAAGCCCCGCCGCCGCGGCGCCCAGCCCAAGGTCGTCGCCCTCGGCGGCGGCATGGGCCTGTCCGCCTCGCTCGCCGCGCTGCGCCGGATCACCGGCGACCTCACCGCCGTCGTCACCGTGGCCGACGACGGCGGCTCCAGCGGACGCCTGCGCGACGAACTGGGCGTACTGCCGCCCGGCGACCTGCGCAAGGCGCTGGCCGCGCTGTGCGGCGACGACGACTGGGGCCAGACCTGGGCCCGCGTCATCCAGCACCGCTTCGAGTCCAAGGGCGACCTGCACGAGCACGCGGTCGGCAATCTGCTGATCGTCGCCCTGTGGGAGCAGCTCGGCGACCATGTGCAGGCCCTGGACCTGGTCGGCAAGCTGCTCGGCGCGCACGGACGGGTGCTGCCCATGTCCGCCGTGCCGCTGGAGCTCCAGGCCCTGGTCCGCGGCCACGACCCGGACCGGCCGGAGGAGATAGGCACCGTCCGCGGCCAGGCGACGGTCGCCCTCACCCCGGGCGAGGTGCAGTCCGTGCACCTCGTGCCGAACGACCCGCCCGCCGTGCCCGAGGCCGTCGCCGCGGTCCTGGACGCGGACTGGGTGGTGCTCGGCCCCGGCTCCTGGTTCTCCTCGGTCATCCCGCACCTGCTGGTGCCGGAACTGCTGGACGCGCTCACGCAGACCAAGGCGCGCCGGGTACTCTCCCTGAACCTCGCACCGCAGCCCGGAGAAACCGAAGGGTTCTCCCCGCAGCGTCATTTGGAGGTTTTGGGACGACACGCCCCTAAACTCGCCCTGGACGTGGTGCTGGCCGACGAGGCCGCCGTGCCCGACCGCGACTCGCTGATCGAAGCCGCCAACCGGTTCGGGGCCGCGGTCGAGCTGGCGCCGGTGGCCAGGGCCGATGGGACTTCGCGGCACGACCCGGAGCTCCTCGCCGCCGCGTACGACCGTATTTTTCGGATGCATGGAAGGATCGGCCCATGGCGATGACGGCAGCGGTGAAGGATGAGATCTCCCGGCTCCCCGTCACCCGGACCTGCTGCAGAAAGGCGGAGGTCTCCGCCGTCCTGCGGTTCGCCGGCGGCCTTCACCTGGTGAGCGGGCGCATCGTGATCGAGGCGGAGCTGGACACCGCGATGGCGGCCCGCCGGCTCAAGCGGGACGTCCTGGAGATCTTCGGCCACACTTCCGAGCTGATCGTGATGGCGCCGGGCGGTCTGCGCCGCGGCTCGCGCTATGTGGTGCGGGTGGTCGCGGGCGGCGACCAGCTGGCCCGGCAGACCGGTCTGGTGGACGGCCGCGGCCGTCCGATCCGCGGGCTGCCCCCGCAGGTGGTCTCCGGGGCCACCTGTGACGCCGAGGCGGCCTGGCGCGGAGCGTTCCTGGCACACGGCTCGCTGACCGAACCCGGCCGCTCGTCGTCCCTCGAGGTGACCTGCCCGGGGCCGGAGGCCGCCCTCGCCCTGGTCGGCGCCGCCCGTCGGCTGTCCATCGCGGCGAAGGCCCGTGAGGTCCGCGGGGTGGACCGGGTCGTCGTCCGGGACGGCGACGCGATCGGCGCGCTGCTCACCCGGCTCGGCGCGCACGAGTCCGTGCTGGCCTGGGAAGAGCGGCGGATGCGCCGCGAGGTGCGGGCCACGGCGAACCGCCTCGCCAACTTCGACGACGCCAACCTGCGCCGCTCGGCCCGTGCGGCCGTCGCCGCCGGTGCCCGTGTCCAGCGTGCCCTGGAGATCCTCGCCGACGAGGTGCCCGAGCACCTGGCGGCAGCGGGCCGGCTGCGCATGGAGCACAAGCAGGCCTCCCTGGAGGAGCTGGGCGCGCTCGCCGACCCGCCGTTGACCAAGGACGCGGTCGCCGGCCGGATCCGCCGACTGCTGGCGATGGCCGACAAGCGGGCCTCCGATCTTGGCATCCCGGGCACCGAGGCCAACATCTCCGAGGACCTGGCCGACAACCTGGTCGGCTGATCGGTCCGCACCCGACACGCCGGTGCCCCAGCCCACGGGAACCCGGGCACCGGCGTTTGTCCGTCTTTGATGCACTCTTGACTGGATCATGAAGTGTCATGAGCCTGGCAGGTGTTCGTCGTCGTGGCGGACCACTGCTAGGGGGGTTCATGAGACACAGAGCGAGATCGATCCTCGCTGTCGGCGCGCTCCTGATCGGCGGAGCGAGCATCGCACCCATCGCCCAGGCGCAGAGCGGAAACCCGGCGACCGCGTCCGGACCGGACGAGGTCAAGGTCTATCGCGCCGAGATCACCAAGCAGCAGTTACCCCTGCTGCTGGCCGCCGGACAGGACGGCCAGGAACTCGCCGAACAGGCGCCCGAGCGGGGCACGGCCGACGTCGAGGTCTACCTCACCGACGACCAGGCGAGGAAGCTGGAGCGGCAGGGCGTCGACCTCACCGAGCACACCCTCTCGGCCAAGGCGGAGAACCGCGTCGCGGCCGCCGCCGAGGGCGTGTTCCGCCCGTACGGCGGCAGCGGCGGCCTGAAGGAGGAGATCGTCAGGACCGGCCAGGAGAACCCCGGCCTCACCAAGGTCGTCTCCATCGGCAAGACGGTCGACGGCCAGGACATCCTCGCGCTCAAACTGACCAAGGGCGCCAAGAAGTCCCGGGACGGCTCCAAGCCCTCCGTGCTGTACATGTCCAACCAGCACGCGCGCGAGTGGATCACGCCGGAGATGACCAGGCGGCTGCTGCACTACTACCTGGACAACTACAAGACCGACAAGCGGATCAAGAAGATCGTCGACTCCACCGAGCTGTGGTTCGTCCTGTCGGCCAACCCCGACGGCTACGACTACACCTTCCAGAACAGCGACACCCGCCTGTGGCGCAAGAACCTGCGGGACGTCAACGGCGACGGTGTCATCAGCACCGGCGACGGCGTCGACCTCAACCGCAACTTCGCCTACAAGTGGGGCTACGACGACGAGGGCTCGTCCCCCAACCCCACCAGTGAGACCTACCGCGGCGCGGCCCCGGCCTCCGAGCCCGAGACGAAGGCGCTGGACGCGTTCGAGAAGCGGATCGGCTTCACGTACGGCATCAACTACCACTCCGCCGCCGAGCTGCTCCTCTACGGTGTCGGCTGGCAGGTCGCCACCCCGACCCCGGACGACGTCCTGTACAAGGCGCTGGCCGGCACCCCCGCGAACTCCGCGATCCCGGGCTACCACCCGCAGGTCTCCTCGGAGCTCTACACCACCAACGGCGAGGCGGACGGCCACGCCGGCAACGTCAACGGCATGGCGATGTTCACCCCCGAGATGTCGACCTGCCAGACCGCGTCGGACCTCGACCCGAACGACACCTGGAACGCCTCCGACTGCCAGTCGGTCTTCAACTTCCCGGACGACGAGAAGCTGATCCAGCAGGAGTTCGCCAAGAACGTCCCGTTCGCGCTCTCCGTCGCCGAGACCGCGGCCCATCCCGACCGGCCCTCGTCCTCGGTCGGCCTGACCGCCGCCGACTTCACCCCGGCCGCGTTCCCGACGTCGTACGCGCGCGGCGCGGACCAGGAGGTCTCCGTCGTCGTGCGCAGGTCGGTGCGCGACAAGGAGCTCAGGTACCGCGTCAACGGCGGCCGTACCCACGACCAGGCGCTCAAGGCCTGGAAGGGCGGCGAGACCTACGGCGGTGACGACAACCTCTACTTCGACGAGTACCGGGCAAAGGTCCGGGGCGGCGCACCGGGCGACAAGGTCGAGGTCTGGTTCACCGGCAGGTCCCCGAACGGGAAGCCCACCGCCAGCGAGCACTTCACCTACACCGTCGCCGAGCGGGCCAAGGCCGACACGCTCGTCGTCGCCGAGGAGGGCGCGACCGCCGTACAGGCGCAGACGTACGTGGACGCGCTGAAGGCCAACGGCCGCAAGGCGGTCGTCTGGGACGTCGCCGCCCAGGGCGCCCCCGACGCGCTCGGCGTGCTGGACCACTTCCGGACGGTCGTCCACTACACGGGTGCGGGCCGGCCCGGCAACCCCACCCAGCTCCAGCTGCGCGCCTACCTCAACGAGGGCGGCAAGCTGATCGAGGCCGGCGAGCAGGCCGGCGGCAGCGTGGACCTCGGCGACGGCACGCTCTCGAACGACTTCAGCCAGTACTACCTCGGCGCCTACTCGCGTACGTCGACGCCCGGAGCCACCGGCTTCACCGGCTCCGGAGCCCTCGCCGGCGCCGGCGGCGCGCTCGGCCCCGCGGCGGGCAACCCGCTCGACCGGGCGGGTACCTACGGGGTCACCTCCGACGAACTGCCCACGGCCGGCTACCCGCAGTTCGCGAGCGCGGGCGCGGGCCAGTTCGCCGGGACCGTCAACCCGTACGGGCCGTACAGCGGTACCGGCATGGCGGCCGCGGTGCACACCGACGACGCCTACAAGCGCCTCACCCGCACCATCGACCTCACCGGCGTCAGCGCCGCCGACAAGCCCACCCTGCACGGCCGACTGCTGTGGGACACCGAACCGGGCTACGACAACGCCGTCGTCGAGGCGCACACGGTGGGCGGCGCGGACTGGACGACGCTGCCCGAGGCGGGCGGCGCCACCGGCACCGCGGTCCCGGCGGAGTGCGGGGCCGGGTTCTACGTCAATGAGCACCCCTGGCTGAAGCACTATCTGACGCTGACGTCGAGCGGCTGCACGGCCACCGGCACCAGCGGCTCCTGGAACGCCTTCACCGGGGCCTCCGCCGGCTGGCAGCAGGTCGACTTCGACCTGAGCGCGTACGCCGGCAGGTCCGTCGAGGTCTCCCTCGCCTATGTCACCGACCCGGGCAGCGGCGGCCACGGCGTCCTCGCCGACGACCTGGCGTTCGTCGTCGGCGGCACCGCCACCCAGACCGAGGGATTCGAGACGTCCCTGGGTGCCTGGCAGGTCACCGGGCCGCCGGCCGGCAGCCCCGCCGTCCTCAAGGACTGGGCGCGCACCGGAGCGCTGTTCCGCACCTATGGAGCAGTCACCACGGACGACACCGTGCTGCTCGGCTTCGGCCTGGAACACGTCACCGCGGCGGCCGACCGAACGGCCCTGATCGGCAAGGCGCTCAAGGCACTCGCCGGGTAACACCTGGTGACGATCGCATGATCGGAGCGGGCGGTCCGTACCCCTACTGGCGGGTACGGGCCGCCTCGCCGCGTATGGGGCGTCTCAATGTCACTCCGGAGGTCTCCGAGGGGTAGGGTCGTAGGCGGTCGGGGACATCCCATTTAGCTCGCCGGTGTCGCAACCGGCGTACCAACGAGGAGATCGGTTCGTGACGATCCGCGTAGGCATCAACGGCTTTGGCCGCATCGGTCGTAACTACTTCCGCGCGCTGCTGGAGCAGGGTGCAGACATCGAGATCGTGGCTGTCAACGACCTGGGTGACACCGCGACCACCGCGCACCTGCTCAAGTACGACACCATCCTCGGCCGTCTGAAGGCCGAGGTGTCGCACACCGCCGACACGATCACCGTCGACGGCCACACCATCAAGGTCCTGTCCGAGCGCAACCCCGCCGACATCCCGTGGGGCGACCTCGGCGTCGACATCGTCATCGAGTCGACGGGCATCTTCACGAAGAAGGCCGACGCCGAGAAGCACATCGCCGGCGGCGCCAAGAAGGTCCTCATCTCGGCTCCGGCCAAGGACGAGGACATCACCATCGTGATGGGCGTCAACCAGGGCGACTACGACCCGGCGAACCACCACGTCATCTCCAACGCCTCCTGCACCACGAACTGTGTGGCGCCGATGGCCAAGGTTCTCGACGAGAACTTCGGCATCGTCAAGGGCCTGATGACGACGGTCCACGCGTACACCAACGACCAGCGCATCCTGGACTTCCCGCACAAGGACCTGCGTCGCGCCCGCGCCGCCGCCGAGAACATCATCCCGACCACGACGGGTGCCGCCAAGGCCACCGCCCTGGTCCTGCCGCAGCTCAAGGGCAAGCTCGACGGCATCGCCATGCGCGTCCCGGTCCCGACCGGCTCGGCCACCGACCTGGTCGTGACGCTCCAGCGCGAGGTCACCCGCGACGAGGTCAACGCCGCGTTCAAGAAGGCCTCCGAGGACGGCGACCTCAAGGGCTTCCTGGCGTACACCGAGGACCCGATCGTCTCCTCGGACATCGTCAGCGACCCGGCCTCCTGCACCTTCGACTCCTCCCTGACCATGGTCCAGGAGGGCAACACGGTGAAGATCCTCGGCTGGTACGACAACGAGTGGGGCTACTCCAACCGCCTCGTCGACCTGACGGTCTTCGTCGGCGACCAGCTCTGATCGCCGAATCAGACATCTCGATGTGAGTGCAGGGCTCGGGCGGCGCACAGGCGCGCTGTCCGAGCCCTGACTCGCGTGCAGATCAACCCTCTTCCGAACACGAGCCCTCTCGGGAGTCCCCTCCATGAAGACGATCGACGAACTTCTCGCCTCCGGCGTGGACGGCAAGCGGGTCTTCGTCCGCGCCGACCTCAACGTGCCGCTGGCCGACGGCGTGATCACCGACGACGGCCGCATCCGCGCCGTCCTGCCCACCGTCAAGGCCCTCGCGCAGGCGGGCGCCAAGGTGATCGTGGCCTCGCACCTGGGCCGCCCCAAGGGCGCCCCGGACCCCGCCTTCTCCCTGCTGCCCGCGGCCGAGCGGCTCGCCGAACTCCTCGGCGCCCCGGTCGCGTTCGCGCAGGACACCGTCGGCCCCGCCGCCCACGAGGCCGTGGACGGCCTGGAGCCCGGCCAGGTCGCGGTCATCGAGAACCTGCGCTTCAACGCCGGCGAGACGTCCAAGGACGACACCGAGCGCGGCGAGTTCGCCGACCGGCTCGCCGCCCTGGCCGACGTCTACGTGGGCGACGGCTTCGGCGCGGTGCACCGCAAGCACGCCTCCGTGTACGACCTGCCGGCCCGCCTGCCGCACTACGCCGGCTACCTCATCGCCACCGAGGTCGGCGTCCTGAAGAAGCTCACCGAGGACGTCGCGCGCCCCTACGTCGTCGCGCTCGGCGGCTCCAAGGTCTCCGACAAGCTCGCCGTCATCGACCAGCTCCTCGGCAAGGCCGACCGCATCCTGATCGGCGGCGGCATGGCCTTCACCTTCCTCAAGGCCAAGGGCCACGAGGTCGGCTCCTCGCTGCTCCAGGAGGACCAGATCCCGGCCGTCACCGAGTACCTGGCGCGCGCCGAGAAGCTGGGCGTGGAGCTGGTGCTCCCGGTCGACGTCGTGGTCGCCCCCGGATTCCCGGACCTGAAGGCCAAGGCGTCCACCGAGCACACCGCCGTCGACTCGGACAAGATGCCCGAGGGACAGATGGGCCTGGACGTCGGCCCGAGGACCGGCGCCCTGTACGCAGCCAAGCTCTCCGACGCCGAGACCGTGTTCTGGAACGGTCCCATGGGCGTCTTCGAACACCCCGACTACGCCGAGGGCACCAAGGCGGTCGCCCAGGCCCTGGTCGACTCCAAGGGCTTCACCGTCGTCGGCGGCGGTGACTCCGCCGCCGCGGTGCGCACCCTCGGTTTCGACGAGAACGCATTCGGCCACATCTCGACCGGCGGTGGCGCCTCCCTCGAATACCTCGAGGGCAAGACGCTCCCCGGCCTCGCCGCACTGGAGGACTGACCCCGTATGACCACTCGCACGCCGCTGATGGCGGGCAACTGGAAGATGAACCTCAACCACCTCGAGGCCATCGCCCACGTCCAGAAGCTCGCCTTCGCCCTCGCCGACAAGGACTACGACGCCGTCGAGGTCACCGTCCTGCCGCCGTTCACCGACCTGCGCTCGGTGCAGACGCTGGTCGACGGCGACAAGCTCAAGATCAAGTACGGCGCCCAGGACCTCTCGGCGCACGACTCCGGCGCCTACACCGGCGAGATCTCCGGCTCGATGCTGGCCAAGCTGAAGTGCACGTATGTGGCCATCGGCCACTCCGAGCGCCGTCAGTACCACCACGAGACCGACGAGACCGTGAACGCCAAGGTCAAGGCCGCCTACAAGCACGGCCTGACCCCCATCCTGTGCGTGGGCGAGGAGCTGGACGTCCGCGAGGCGGGCGACCACGTCTCCCACACCCTCGCCCAGGTCGAGGGCGGCCTGAAGGACCTCCCCGCCGAGCAGGCCGAGTCCGTCGTGATCGCCTACGAGCCGGTCTGGGCCATCGGCACCGGCAAGGTCTGCGGTGCCGGGGACGCCCAGGAGGTCTGCGCGGCCATCCGCGGCAAGGTCGCCGAGCTGTACTCGCAGGAGCTGGCCGACCAGGTCCGCATCCAGTACGGCGGCTCCGTGAAGTCGGGCAACGTCGCCGAGATCATGGCGCAGGCCGACATCGACGGAGCCCTGGTCGGCGGTGCCTCGCTGGACGTCGACGAGTTCGTCAAGATCGTCCGTTTCCGCGACCAGTGAGCCGGTCGCCGGTCGGCGGTGGATCGACCGGTGAGTAGGCGCTAGCGGCGATCCGTCGTACCCTTGCGGGGGCCGGGACTCCTTCATGAGTCCGGCCCCCGTCGTCCATCCAGTTCCGAGGAAGTTGGTCCAGTCGTGGTTTTGGGGTTCTCGATCGCCCTGATCATCTTCAGCCTGCTGATGATGCTTCTGGTGCTGATGCACAAGGGGAAGGGCGGCGGCCTCTCCGACATGTTCGGTGGCGGCATGCAGTCGTCCGTCGGCGGCTCCTCGGTCGCCGAGCGCAACCTCGACCGCATCACCGTCGTGATCGGTGTGCTGTGGTTCGCGTGCATCATCGTGCTCGGCATCCTGATGAAGGGCAACAGCTGATCCACGGAGTGCGCGCGAGCGCGTTTCGTGCGTAACGCCCCATGTTCGGTACGCGCCGCTGAGCGCGGCCTATCATGGGGCTTGCGTCTGGGTGTGGGGGCGGTAACTCCAATCACTGGACGCGCGTTGGGCCTTACGTAGACTGAGGCGCTCGCAGTGAAGCGAAACGCCGACTCGCTTCGCGGCACCATCACGCAGGGAGTTACACCGTGGCAAGTGGCAACGCGATCCGAGGAAGCCGGGTCGGGGCGGGGCCGATGGGCGAGGCCGAGCGCGGCGAGTCAGCGCCGCGGCTGCGCATCTCCTTCTGGTGCTCCAACGGGCACGAGACGCAGCCCAGCTTCGCCAGTGACGCACAGGTGCCCGACAACTGGGACTGCCCGCGCTGCGGCTTCCCGGCCGGCCAGGACCGGGACAACCCCCCGGACCCGCCGCGCACCGAGCCCTACAAGACGCACCTGGCGTATGTGCGGGAGCGGCGCAGCGACGCGGACGGCGAGGCGATCCTCGCCGAGGCGCTCGCCAAACTGCGGGGCGAGATCTGACGACCGGGTCCGGCCGGACATCACGAGGTGTCCGGCCGGACCCGATGTCGTCTCCGCCCGGCCGTCCCGGCGTTGCCCTCTTCGCCCGGTCGTCCCGGCCTCGCCTTCTTCATCTCGTCTTCTCCGCCCGTCCTCGCACCGTGCTGACACCAACACGTCAGCCGGACGTACCTGTAGTTGCGCCGCCGCTCAACTGATCAATTAGGTTGGGAGCGGCAGCGGGGCAAGGTACGCAGCGGGACAGGCAGGAAAGAAGGCTGAAGTCGGATATGAACGCAGACGGCCGTTCCAGGCTCAATCAGACGCCCGAGTGGACCGCTCTGGCCAAGCACCGCGAGGAGCTCGCCGACACCGGTCTGCGGGATCTGTTCGCCGGTGACCCCGGCCGGGGCGGCGGATACACGCTCCAGGTCGGTGACCTGTACATCGACTACTCCAAGCACCTCGTCACCGACGAGACGCTGCGGCTGCTGCGCGAGCTGGCCGCCGCCACCGACGTGTTCGGGCTGCGGGACGCGATGTTCCGCGGCGAGAAGATCAACACCACCGAGGACCGGGCGGTGCTGCACACCGCGCTGCGTGCCCCGCGGGACGCGGTGGTCGAGGTCGACGGCGAGAACGTGGTGCCCGGTGTGCACGCCGTCCTGGACCGGATGGCCGCCTTCGCCGGCCGGAT